>DASXSX010000196.1:0-1939 GCA_036505815.1 Thermoanaerobaculia bacterium | reverse complement strand
TCTGCACGAACGCGATCACGAGCCACCAGGCGAGCGGTCGCGGCGAGAAGACGTTCCAGATGAAGAGCGGCCACGCGAGGATGAAGCCGAAGGCGCGCCAGTACTCGCGTCCGTGTCCGTAGTCGGCGTCAGGGAAGAGGTTGTCGGCGACGGTCCGTCCGAACCCGGAGTCGAAGACGCCGTTGTGCCCGAGGAGGGGAAGCAGAACGAAGGGCAGCAGGAAGAGCGGCACGATCTGGATCGCGGTCAACGTCAACGTCTGCGCGGTGACGTAGCGGGTCTTTCGGCGGCGGATGCGCGCAATTCCGAAGGAGAGCACCGCGAGGCAATAGGCCGTCGAGTAGTAGAAGCCCGGGTCGCGGAGCGAGATCGCGAGCGTCCCGGCGAGCGTCGACGGGTCCGAGGGCGCCGCGAAGTTGTACGGGAAGAGCCGATGCTCCTGGAAATAGTGATTGAGGTTTCCTCCCGCTTTCCAGTTGTAAAGAAAAACGCAGAAAAGAAGGAACGCGGTGAACGCGACCCACGTCGCCGGCTTCCACTCGCCGCGAATCGGAATCCGGGAGCGGCGGAAGAACTCGAGCGGCGCTTCGCGCCCGAGCATCGTGAAAACGATATCGTTTGGTATATCAGTCTCGGCGCCGGAGGGGTCTCTGACGATCACGCGCTCGGGCTCGATGCGCACGACCTGCGTTCCGAGCGCCAGACGGAGTGAGCCGGGCGGATGCTCGCCGGCCGCTTTCATGAAGTCACCCGTCGATGTCGTCACCCGTTCCGACATGGGCTTTTCGACCGCCACCGGCGCCGCCGGATTCCTCTCGAGCATCCGGGCCTTCTCCACGTTTTCCGGCTTCGGACGCGCGAAATCCTTGCCGCGATAAGAGAGCGTCACGTGAACCCCGGCATTGGCGAGCGCGATGGCGGTCTCCAATGCCGAGTCGCCTCCGCCGACGACTAAGACCTGCTGGCCCGCGAACTCCTTCGGGTCGTACAGCCGGTTGAAGACCTTGTTCGTCTCCTCACCCGGGACGCCGAGCTTGCGGTGGTTGCCGCTCCTCCCGACGGCGACGATGGCGCGGCGGGCTCGCGTGGCCGCTTTCCCGTCGCCTTGCAAGAGGAGGAGAAGACCGCCGCGCCGCTCGATCCGCTCGATCCGCGCGAACGTGACCTCGATACCGCCCGCTTTGCGCCGCGCTTCGAGGTCCGCCAGAAGCTGCTCCTTGGGATGGACCTCGGAGCGGAACTGCAGGTCTCCTTCGGGGGTCATGTCGGTGGGGTAGGTGTAGATCGGTTTCCCCTTCGGGAAGTTCGCGACCGTGGAAAAAATCTCGGTCGCCTCGAAAACGACGAACGAGAGGCCCGCCTTCTTCGCAGCAATCGCCGCCGCGATCCCCGAGACCCCGCCGCCCACGATCGCCACGTCGAGGACCTCCGGTTCGGCCGGCCGGGACCCGGAGAACTCGGGCTCTGCGAGGATCGCCTTCACCGCACGTGCGCCCGTATCGGAGGAGAACTTGAGCAACGGCACGCCGGTCAGGTCCCCGACGATGCGGACTCCGGGAACCGCGGTCGTCCCGTCTTCCCGGATCTCCGGCAGCTTCTCAACCGTGCCCGCCGGCCAGCGGGTGTGAAGCCAATGGGTGTAGCGACCGAGCAGCATGGGGGTCAGGCGGGTATTTTGGTCTTATCGGGCGTCAAATGACCAAACAGCGCGCCTGACCCCAGCATCGTTGCCCGGCTATTCTCCCCCGCGATGCCCGAGCTTCCCGACGTCGTCGCGTACCTGACCGCGTTGCGGTCCCGCGTCGTCGGTCAGATTCTCCTGCGGCTGCGCCTCGGGAGCCCGTTCCTGCTCCGGACCGTCGCTCCTCCAATCACCGCGGTGGAAGGCAAGAGGGTCCTCGGCCTCCGCCGTCTCGGCAAAAGGATCGTCTTCGATCTC
>DASXSX010000195.1:0-3226 GCA_036505815.1 Thermoanaerobaculia bacterium | reverse complement strand
AGCGTCGAGCCGCCGCCTGGAAACACGGCCGTTACGCCCAGACGGTCACGAAGCAGGAAGTCGCCTACACGCACCTGGATCAGGCGCTTCCCGGCATGGGCGCGGCTTTCGTCCTCCAGGCTTACCGGAAGGCGGAGCTCGATGGTGATTTCAGCGATGTCGAGAAGATCGCCGCGCAGGCGATGGCGGAGAGCGAAGTCATCCGCCGCCGGGCGATAGACGACGTGCTCGAGCACGGCATCGCATTCGATGAGCCGGTGCTTGACGGCAAGGGAGAGGCGATCGGGAGCCGCCGCCGGGCGAATCCGGTTCTCGATCCGTTGCGCCGGATGAACGAGCAGCTCGGACACACGGCGGAGGATCTCCAGCTAACCCGGCCGTCTGGAGAAGGCGCGGGCAAGGCGGCGATGGCTTTCCGACTCGAGCGAGACGCGCAGCTTCGGGCGCTAGATCGGGGCCGCCGGCAACTTCCGCCCCCGCCAGAGAACCCCGGCGACTGAATAGGGAGATGGGTGTCGCACTCATGGCGTCTTACCTGTCATCCTGAGCACAGCGAAGGATCTACATGGATCAGATTCTTCGTCGCTTCGCTCCTCAGAATGACAGTGACAAACGCGAAGGAGGTCAAACGATGGACGAAGACGCCAGACGGCGGGTCCTGCGCCAGATCCCCTACGGGATGTACGTCATGACCGCGATCGAAGGAGGCGCGCCGGCAGCCTCGACTCTCACGTGGCTTTCTCAATGCTCTTTTCATCCGCCGCTCGTGATGGTCGGCATTCAAACTAACAGCCTGATGCACGAAGCGGTCGCGAAGAGCGGCGCGGTCGCCGTCAACTTTCTCGCTGCCGATCAGAAAGAGATCGCCGAGAGATTCTTCAAGCCTCCTGCGGTCGAGAGCGGCCGGCTGCACGGGCTGTCTTACGAGCCCGGGCCGGTGACCGGCGCGCCGCTGCTCGTGGACCTGCCGGCATGGCTCGAGACGCGGGTCGTCGAGACCGTGGGCCGCGGCGACCACGAGGTCTTTGTCTGCGAGGTCGTCGGAGCGGGCGTCCGCCGGCCGGACTTCGCGCCGCTGCTCCTTTCGACGACGCCGTGGCAATACGGGGGTTGAAACGCTTCACCGCGCGAAGATGTCTTCCACTGGTGTGACCCTCACGGCCTCGGCGCGTAGCCCCAACTTGCGGGCGCCGATCACCTTGTCCTCGGCGAGAAGGCCTGCCGGCTTCTCGGCGTCATACGTGATCGGTGAGAAGGCGTCGGAGGCGAGCTTGTCTCTCAACCCCTTTGCGTCCTTGGTCACGATCACGATCGACAGGTCTTTCGCCGAGAGGTGCGTTCGGATTGCCCGGTTGACGTCGTCGAGCGTGAGCTTGCCGAGACGATCTCGCATGTATCCGGTGAACTCTCCGATCCCGTACCAGCGGGAGTCGAGAGCGTAGCCGAGCTGCTGGTTCTGCGTCGCGGTCATGACATAGACGTTCTTCATCAGGTAATCGCGGGTGCGCTCGAAGTCCTCCTTCGACATCCCGTCCCGGATCAATTTATCGAGCTCCTCGATCGCGATTCGCAGCGCCATGTGGGCGTTGACGGGGACGACCGGCCGGATCCAGACCTCGAAGATCTGCGAACGCCGCACGATGTTGGGGTCCGGAAAGAACTGGAACATCCCGCGGGGAAAGGCTTCGATGTACGCGTAGTCGCCGTAATTCATCCCGCGGACCTCGCGGATGCGCTTGTAGAGGTGCGACACCGAGGAACGGTGCTCGCCGAGCCACGCGCGGGCCACGGAGAGCGCGGCAAAGTCGGGATGCGAGCGCGTCACCCCGATCGGATGGCCGAAGGAGATCGCCGTCGCGCGCGTCTCTTTCTCGATGATCTCGACCTCGAGCCCCGACGGTTTGTGCGCGGTGATCCGGGGCGCCGCGGACGGGGTGCCCTCCGGAAGTTTCGAGGTTTCTTCCTTCAGACGCGCCAGCAACTCGGCCGGCACGTCGCCGGCGACGCCCAGCGTCATGTCCGCGCGCGAGTAGGCGGACGCGAGGAAGTGTCGGACGTCGTCGAGCGTGATCGCCTGAATTCCCGCCACGGTCCCGAGCGTCGGGTGGGCGTACGGCGTGCCGGCGAAGAGATTCGTCTGCAGTCGCTCCTTCGCGAGCTCCTCCTCGTTGTTCGAGCGGAGGTCCTCCTTCAGCGCGTTCAACTGGTTGTCCTTCAATCTGTGGAAGTCCTCTTCGCGGAAACCCGGGTCGAGCAACTGCGGGAGAACGATGTCGAGGAAGGGCTTCCAGTTGTCGCGGTGGATCGAGCCCGTGAAGGTCGTCATCTCCTTGTCGACCTGAGCCGTGAACGTTCCCGCCATCGGGTACAGCGCTCTGTTGATCTCGTCGATGCGCATGTCCTTCGAGCCGGCTTCGGCGACCATCGCCGCGGTCAGCGCTGCGAGCCCTTCCTTGCCCGCCGGGTCCTGCGCCGACCCGACCGTGAAGAGCAGCTTGAAGTTGACCTGCGGCAGAGCGGTCTTCTGGAGGACGACGGGAACTTCCGCCTTTTCCGCGGAAACGCTCTTCGGCGCGTAAGTCGCGAGAGCCGGCAGCGCCTCGACGGCAGCCGGCACGGGATCCTTCGAAAGGGTCGTCACGACGAGGCGGTTGTCGGTGAAATAGCGGCGCGCGGCGGCCTGAAGGTCTTCCGGCGTCAGGGACTCGTAGACCCGGAAGAGGTTGTTCAGCGTGTCGAAAGAGCGCCGGTACCTCACGTACCGGGCGAGCGTGGCCGCGATCGTCTCGGTGTTGTCGAGCGAGCGCACGAGGCCGTATCGGGCGCTCGACTTCGCGTCAGCGAGCCGCTTCGCGGCGATCGGTCGCGAGCGCGCGTCAACGAAGGTCTTCAGGATCTCGTCGCGGACGGAGAGCGCGTCGTCCATCTTCTTCAGCCGGGCGTACACCGTGTTGAGCGACGGATCGACGTTGCCCGGGTTGTCGCTGAACAACGCGTCCACCTTCTGCTCCTGTTCGACGAGCCGCTTGTAGGTGTCGGAGGTCTCGCCGAAGTAGAGGTCCGTGAGCACGTCCATTGCCGCGAAGTCCTTCGCGCTGTCGGAGAAGGCCGGCCCGTGGAAGGCGATCGTCACCCAGGGGAGCGTCGGACTCGGCCACGGCACGTGCGCATAGACGGCCGCCTTGGGCTCCGGCTCCGTCGGAATGTCGACCTTGTAGTGGCCGGG
>DASXSX010000194.1:0-36512 GCA_036505815.1 Thermoanaerobaculia bacterium | reverse complement strand
AGCCAATCTGACTTATACGGTGGTTGTGTCGAACAACGGCCCGGCCGCAGCGTCGAACGTGGGTATGAGCGATCCTCTCCCCCCAGGAACGACTTTCGTCTCCTGCACTCCCAGCTTCGGAACCTGCAGCGGGCCGACAGTCGGAACGAACGGCACGGTCTCGGCCAGCATCGGCACACTGGGACCGCTCGGCTCCGTGACGGTGACGATCGTAGTCAATGTGACCGCCGGCGCCGGCACGACGCTCTCGAACACGGCGACTGCCACGACATCGACCGCGGACTCGAACCCGGCGAACAACAGCGCCACGGCCGCGACGACCGTGGGCCCGTGACCGGCTCTTCTTCCACGACTCTCGCCGCCCCCTTCGGGGGGCGGCTTCGTTTGGGGGTCCATGCGGCGGTTTATGGCGGCTGACTTCGAGGCCCGCATCCAGGAGCTGAAGGAAAGGGTCGAACGCGCGCCCGGGTCGAGGTTCTTCGTTCCACTGGCCGAGGAATATCGCAAGGCCGGTCGGCTCCCCGAGGCCATCAGGGCGCTGGAAGAGGGCTTGATTACGCACCCCGGCTACGTCGCGGCGCGAGTCGCGCTGGCGCGGGCCTATCTCGAGGTCGGGAAGGTCGAAGAATCGATGACCGCCTTTTCGAAGGCGCTCGCAGACGACCCTTCCAACCTCGTGGCGGCAAAAGCGCTGGGCGACCTGCACCTCTCGCGCGGCGAGCCAATCGAGGCCCTCAAGCGGTATCTGCGGTATCGGGGGATCTCCGGAGACCGGCGAGTCGATGCCGTGATCGCGAGACTTCAGGAGGAAACCGCCCCGGCCGTGAAGCGCTCGCCGCATGCGAATTCTGCTCCTCCACCCCCGGCGTTTCCGCTGCCGCCGATGGAGCCGCTGGCGCCGGTAGAGGTTCCCGCCGCACTGACGGAGCCGTTCGTTCCTCCGGGCTATGCACCCATCGCCCCGGCTGCCCGGCCGACCGACCCGCACGATATTTCCGGGGTCGAATACGAGCGCCCTTCGATTCCGCCGGCCGCGGGCTCCGCTCTGGAGGCGCCGGCGGTGCCGTCTCGGGACTTGCCGCTCGCCTCGATCACGTCGACGCGCAGGGACGACGAGATCGTGACGCGAAAGATCCGACTTCCGGAAGCCAACTGGCCTTTCGAGGCGCGGAGGCCTCCGCCCGCTCCTCCCGCCCCGGAAAAGCCCAAAGCAACCGCCGCGGAAAATCTCCCGACTCCAGAGAGCGAGGGCCGAACCCTCGCCGACCTTTACCTGGAGCAGGGTCATCACGCGGAGGCGAGGGATCTCTATGCGGCGCTTCTCGCGGTGGCGCCCGGCGACGAGGAGCTCCGGCGCCTTCGTGACGAGGCCGCGCGGCGTGCCGACGCGCCTCCGCCAGCTCTTCCCCCCGCGGATCCAGCGCGGGAGCGGCGGCTCGCGAAGATCCGGATTTTGAACGAGTGGCTGGCTGTGCTAGACACGGGGTCGGGAACCGGACATCGGTAGCCGGAATCCCTCCACAATGAACGTTTTCGGAAAAGCGCTCGGAGGGATCGCCGAGCGGGTGGAAGGCACGCGCGCCGTCTCGCTCGTGGGCACGGACGGGATCCCGATCGAGACTTGGGGCTCGCCGGAAAGCCTTTCCATCGAGACGGTTGCAGCCGAGATGAGCGCTCTCCTTCAAGCGGCGCGTCGCGCCTCCACTGCTTCAGGCTCCGGAGAAATGCGGGAAGTCGCGACCGTCACCGACGGCGGGATCGCTGTCCTTTCGCGCGTGACCGGGGAGTATTATCTGCTGCTACTGTTGGCCCGGGAGGGCAACCTCGGGCGCGGCCGTTTCGAGCTGCGCAAGGCCGCAGCGGCCCTCGAAAAGGAGCTTCTTTAGACAATGCTCTCCTTCAAGGAAATCAAGGAATTGATCGATCTCGTTTCGGAGCGGGGCCTGTCGGGTCTGGAGATCGAACGAACCGGGTTTCGCCTGCGCATCGAGGGGGGCCGTCCGGCGATCTCGAACGGACAGACGGAGACGGCTCCCGCCCCGGCGGCCGCAGTCTCTTCCGCCATCTCCGCGTCTTCGGTGCCCACCGAGGAGAAGGCCGAAGACGTCCACGTGATCACCTCCCCGATCGTGGGAACGTTCTACCGGGCCCCCTCACCCGAAGCGGAAGCCTTCGCGGACGTGGGGTCGCGGGTGTCGAAGGGCAAAGTTCTCTGCATCATCGAATCGATGAAGCTGATGAACGAGATCGAGTCGGACGTCGAGGGGGAGGTCGTCGCCGTCTACGCGCTTAACGGCCAGCCGGTCGAGTACGGGGAGAAGCTCTTCGGGATTCGACTGGCGGCCTGACGGGCCGTTCGCGCGTGTTCAAGAAAATCCTGATCGCCAACCGGGGCGAGATCGCGCTTCGGATCATCTCCGCCTGTCGCGAGCTCGACATCAAGACCGTCGCCATCTACAGCGAGGCGGATCGGGACGCGCTCCACGTGCGTTATGCCGACGAGGACGTGTGCGTCGGACCCTATCCGTCGGCCGCTTCGTATCTGAACATCTCCGCGATCGTGTCGGCGGCGGAAATCACCGAGGCCGACGCGATCCATCCCGGCTACGGATTCCTGTCGGAGAACGCGTACTTCGCCGAGATTCTGCACGACTGCCACATCGCCTTCATCGGCCCCTCTCCCGAAGCGATGCGAAAGATGGGGGACAAGTCGCTCGCTCGGCGCACGGTGACGGCCGCCGGAGTCCCGACGGTTCCCGGCTCGCCGGGGCCGCTGGAGTCGGTGGACGAAGCGCTCGCGTTCGCGCGCAAGGCGGGGTATCCGGTCATCCTGAAGGCAGCGTCGGGCGGAGGCGGACGCGGAATGCGGGTCGCCCGGGACGAGCGCGAGCTCTCCGGGGCCTACGAAACCGCTCGCGCCGAGGCGGAGAAGGCGTTCGGCAACTCCGAGGTCTACCTCGAGAAGTACCTCGAGGCGCCGCGCCACATCGAGTTCCAGATCTTCGGCGACCTCCACGGCAACGTTCAGCACCTCGGAGAGCGCGAGTGCTCCATCCAGAGGCGCCACCAGAAGCTGATCGAGGAGGCGCCGTCTCCGGTCTTGACGCCCGAACTGCGCCGGGAAATGGGCGCAGCGGCCGTCGCTGCCGCGAAAGCGGTCCACTACACGAATGCGGGCACGATCGAGTTCCTCCTCGACTCTCAGGACCGCTTCTACTTCATGGAGATGAACACCCGGCTGCAGGTCGAGCACCCGGTCACCGAGGAAGTGACCGGCCTCGACATCGTCAAGGAGCAGATCGCGGTCGCGGCAGGGAAGCCCCTTTCCTTCGCGGGCAGGGAGCTCACGCCGCGCGGACACGCGATCGAGTTTCGCGTGAACGCGGAGGACCCGGTGAGCTTTGCGCCCTCACCCGGAAAGATGACGGCGTTCCATCCTCCGGGCGGGATTGGTGTGAGGGTGGACACCGCCGCTTACCAGGGCTACGTGATCCCGCCGCATTACGACTCGCTCGTCGCGAAGCTGATCGTCAGCGGCAAGGACCGGACGGAGGCGATCTCGCGCGCCCGCCGCGCGCTCGACTTCTTCGTGATCGAGGGGATCAAGACGTCAATCCCGATGCACCGCAGGATCCTGGACGATCCCGATTTCGTCGACGGGCGGCTCTCGACCCGCTTCATGGAGCGCTTCGCGGCAGCCTCGTAGACGCCGAAGTCCCAAGTCCAGAGCCCGGTGTGCCCGGGGCCACTGACGACTTTGGACATCGCACTGAGGACTCGTTCTGAAGCTTCCTCCCATCTACGCCATCACGCCGGGCGCCGCGACACACGGCGAGGACGTTTCGCAGATCGCCGCCCGTCTATTCGGTGCCGGAATCCGGCTCCTCCAGGTCCGCGAAAAAGATCTGTCCGACCGCGAGCTGCTCGAAGCGGTCGAAGCCTCGGAACTCCGCGCGCGGGAGAGCGGCGCGACCGTGATCGTCAACGACCGCGTCGACGTCGCTCGGATCGCAGCGGTCGGCGTGCACCTGGGCGAGAACGACCTGCCCGCCCGCTTTGCCCGGCAGCTCCTCGCTGCCGGCGCTCCCGTCGGTGTCTCGACGCACGACCTGTCCGCGGCCCGCGCCGCGTTCGCCGAACCGTCCTGCGACTACGTCGCATTCGGACCCGTCTTCGCCAGCCCGACGAAGCCGGGCCTGGCCGCGCGCGGCGTGGATACCCTGGCCGCGGTCGCCCGGGAAAAGACCAAGCCGCTCGTCGCGGTCGGAGGTATCACGGAGCAGAACCTCGATTCGGTCTTCGACGCGGGAGCCGACTCCGCCGCGATGATCGGGGCGATCTCCGCCGGAGGGCGCCTGGTGGAGAATGCGCGGCGCCTGCTCGACGGCGCGCGCCGGCGTCATCCGTCCGGCCGGATCTATCTGGTCGGGTTCATGGGCAGCGGCAAGACGGCGCTGGGCCGGCGCGTCTCGGAGCGGCTCCAGATTCCTTTCGTGGATCTGGACTCGGAGATCGAGCGAACGTCCGGTCTCACGATCCGTGCTCTCTTCGACTCGCTCGGCGAGCCCGCGTTCCGCGAACGCGAGTCGGCCTTCCTCGAGGGAACCGAAGCGCTTCGGGCCGCCGTCGTGTCGACAGGTGGAGGGTCGTTCGTGTCCGAACGCAACCGCGCGATGATCGGACGCCTGGGGACGCCGGTCTTTCTCGACGTTCCGTTCGAGGCGGTGCGCGCCCGTCTGAGCGCAAAGACAGACCGTCCGCTGTTTGCGAGCGTCGAGCAGGCGGTGCGGCTCTTCGCCGAGCGCGAGCCGTTCTATAGAATGGCGCCCGTTCGGGTCGCGCTCACCGGGCGCGAGTCGATCGAAGAGTCGACCGACAAAGTGCTCTCCGCCGTCTACGACCGGCGGGAGGTGGGAGGTCCCAGGCTCGAGAGCTGAGCCCCGCGCCGGCTGCGAGCACCGTCGCGCCTCGCTCCGGGGTCTTGCGGAGAGCGGAACCGATTTCTGGAATGCGTTACATAATCCTTTCCGACATCCACTCGAACGACCCGGCTTTTTCGGCCGTGCTCGCCCGAGTCCAGCGCAAGAAGCATGACCGGGTCGTGATTCTCGGCGACTTCGTCGGATACGGGGCCGAGCCGAACGAAGTGATCGACCGCGTCCGAAGGATGCGCAAGCGAAAGTCGATGATCCGGGGCAATCACGACAAGGTCGTCTGCGGTCTCGATTCGGGGGAACTGTTCAACCCGATTGCGCTGAAAGCCGCGCGCTGGACCACCGAGCGACTCTCGGCGACAAGCCGGCGGTTCCTCGAGGAACTGCCGATCGGGCCGATCGACGTGGACGGAGCCTTCGTCATCTGCCACGGTTCGCCCCGCGACGAAGACGCATATATTTTCTCGGATTACGACGCCTACCTGAACTTCACCTTTTCGGATGCGAGCGTCTGCTTTTTCGGACATAGCCATATCCCCTCGGTCTTTGCTCTCGAGCCACATGGCATCCGCGTGGACGTCGTCCACGGAGACCGGGTCCGGATGCGGTTGAAGCGCGATTGCCGCTACCTGATCAACCCGGGATCGGTCGGGCAGCCACGCGATCGCAATCCGGCCGCGGCGTTCGCGGTGTACGACAGCACGGAGCGGGTCGTGACTTTCGAGCGGGTCCGTTACGACGTCGAAAAGGCGCGCGAGAGGATCCATCGAGCCGGGCTTCCGGGGATGCTGGGTGACCGGCTGTTGATGGGGGCCTGAAAGAGACCCAAGGGGACTCGTATAATTCGCGCGCTCTTCCCCGGTTGAACAGAAAGGACGCGACCATGACTTCTCGAAGGTGGAGTCTTTTCGCTGCCGTGGTCGGCGCCGCGATCTCGCTTCGGTGCGGAACCGCTCCGACGACCCCGGGCGCGCCGCCCGCGCCCACCGCTCATCTCCGGAGCTTCGCTGGCGCGACAGAAGCGGAAGCCGCGATGCTGGAGCTCGAGGACCGGCGGGCCTTCGACCCGTCCATCCTCGAGTCGGTCGCCCGATCGACCGACCCGGCGATCCGGGGACGTGCCGCTCTCGCGATCGGCCGCATCGGGGATCCCCGCGGCCGGCCGCTCCTCGCTCTCCTTCTCGCCGACCCGTCCCCCGGCGTCCAGGCCTCCGCCGCGTTCGGGAGCCAGGTCCTGGGCGATCCGACGTTGACGTCCGAGCTCATCCCGCTCCTTTCGAGGCGCGAGGCCTCGGTCGAAGCCGCTGCGGCGAAGGCGATCGGCTTTCTGGCCCGCGGCGACGGGCAGGACGCGCTCGTGGCCGCCTTGGACACCGCCGCCTCGCCCGAACCGCGCGCCACGATCCTCCGCTCCCTCTGGCGCTTCGCGACGCCCGCGACCGAGGCCGCCGCGCGGCGCTTCGTGACCGATCCGGACGTCCACGTGCGTTTCGGCGCTGTCTACGCTCTCGCGCGCAAACCGCTCGAGACTTCGCTTCCGGTGCTCACGACCGCGCTCTCCGACGCGGACGCGCACACGGCGGCTTACGCGGCGCGGGCCCTCGGAATCCTCGGCAAGAAGGAATCGATCCTGCCGCTCTTCGCGACGCTCGACAGCGGGAAGCCGCCTCTCGTGACGAATGCCCTCGTCGCTCTGGAAGCCGTGCTCGAGAAGAATCCCGGATCGACCGCCGGCAAGGAGCGGCTCGCGCGGGTCGTGACGCTCGCGGGAGACGCGAACCCGAACGTTGCCGTGCCCGCGCTGACGTTACTGCGACAGTTTGCGGGGGCCGATCGCGACGTCTTCCGGCGGCTCTGGTCGATCGCGACGACAGGAACGGGCCGGCGGCGCCAGGTCGCGCTCCTTTCGGCCACCGCGGTGCTGCGCGACAACGCTTTGCCGGCCCTCGAAACGGCCGCGAAGTCGCCGGATCCGACGCTGCGCGCGACCGCCGCGGAAGGGCTGGGCTATCTCTCTTTCGCGAAGGCCTCTTCGCTGCGCGCGACGCTCGCTTCCGATCCGAGCCCGATCGTGCGCGCGGCGGTGCTCGCGGGCTTCCGAACCCGCGAGGCAGTCGCGCAGAACCGCGCCCTCGTCGAGAAGGCGCTGCACGACGCCGACGCCGGCGTGCAAGCGTCCGCGATCGAAGCGATCACGCGCTTGGACGACCTGTCGATCCTGCCGCTCCTGTCCGAAGCACTCTCCCGGTCCGCGGGGAGGCGCGAGCCGGACGTCCCGATCGCGGTCATCGCGGCGGCCGAGAAGCTCCACTCCGATCCGACCGCCCGCGCGCTCATCGAGACCGCATATCGGTCTCCCAATCCGCTCGTCTCACGCATCGCCCGCCGCTCTCTGCTGCAACACTTCCGCGGCGATCCGGCGACGTTCCGGCCCGTCGAATACCGGCCTTCCCGCGCGGCCGCGGACTACGTCTCGCTCCTCGCGGAGGCGAAGAAGCCGTGGGTGGCGACGATCGAGACGGCTCGCGGCTCTTTCCGGGTTCGTCTGGCGGGCGCGGCCGCTCCCACGACGGTCATGAACTTCGTCGCGCTCGCACGGCGCGGCTTTTTCGACGGCTCGACGTTCCATCGGGTCGTGCCCAACTTCGTCATCCAGGACGGCGATCCGACCGGCACGGGAAACGGCGGACCGGGGTACGAGATCCGCGACGAGCTGAACCCGATCGAATACGTTGAAGGCGCCGTCGGAATGGCGCTCTCAGGCCCGGACACGGGCGGGAGTCAGTGGTTCGCAACTCAGGCCCCGCAGCCGCATCTCGACGGGATCTACACCGTCTTCGGTCAGGTCGTCGCCGGAGGAGACGTCGTCGAGAGGATCGAACAGGGAGATCGAATCTCGCGCGTCGCCGTCGCCGAGACGCCCTAGCGACCGTTCGTGTACTCCTTCGCCCGCGCTCTGCAATTCGCGGGACTCCTGGTGACGGGGATCGCCTTCTTCGACGGCGTTCTCGGCGGCAACGTCCGGCGCGAGCTCGCTCTGCTCGCGCTCGGCGGCGCGATCTTTCTCCTGGGCAGGTGGCTGCAGACCCGGCGCTGATAGACTCGCTCGCTCCGATACGACAGGCCGAACTCACAGGTACAGGGGGCACCGTGGCGACCCGCTCCACCGAAGATCTCGATTCTCGGGCTCCGGGAGAGCCCGTTATGGAACGCGCCGCCGCCGCTGGCGTCGTCCTCTCGACTCGCGCGCTGCCCGAGCCCTCTCTCTCGACGCTCCTGCCCGAGTTCGAAGTTCGGGTTCTCGGCTACAGCCCGAGCGAGCAAGAGCTCGCCGCGGAGATCCAGGACGTCGATGCTCTCATTACGCTCGTCTCGGACCCGGTGACCGAGTCGGTCATCGCCGCCGGACGCCGGTTGAAGATCGTCGCGAACTACGCGGTCGGAGTAAACAACATCGACCGCGCCGCCGCTGCGGCTCGGGGCATCGTGGTGACGAACACGCCCGGCGTCCTGACCGACGCGACGGCGGACCTGACCATGGCTCTCCTTCTCGCGATCGCCCGGCGCGTGGTCGAGGGGGACCGGATGGTCCGGGCAGGCGCCTTCGCGGGCTGGGCCCCGGACCTGCTCGTCGGGCGGGAGCTCAAGGGCAAAGTCCTCGGGATCGTCGGGCCGGGTCGGATCGGGCGAGCGGTCGCCCGGCGCGCCCGCGGGTTCGGCATGACCGTGCTCGCATTCGGCCGGTCGCCGCGGGCGGAGGACGACCCCGAGGACCCGCCTCGGGTTTCCTTCGAGGAGCTCCTGCGCCGCTCCGACGTCGTCTCGCTCCACGTGCCTTTGAACGAAGAGACCCGCGGGCTGTTCGACCGCGACACGCTTTTCAAGATGAAGCCGGGAAGCCTGCTGATCAACACGGCACGCGGAGGTCTCATCGACGAGACCGCGCTCGTCGTCGCGCTCGAATCGGGACATCTCGGCGGAGCGGGGCTCGACGTCTACGAGAACGAGCCCGCGGTGCTGCCCGCGCTTCTGGACAACGACCGGGTCGTCCTGATGCCGCATGCGGGAAGCGCGACGACCGAAACCCGCCGGGAAATGGCGAGGATGGTCGTGGAGGACGTCCGGCGGGTCCTCTCGGGCGAGAAGCCGTTGCGCGCCGTCGCGCCGGAATCAGCCAAGCGATGAGGCGCCGTCCGCACGGCGGATTCAGCTCTCTCGAAGCTGCCGCCGACGGCGTCCTCCGCCGGATTTCTTGCGGGGAAGGCGCGCTCCTGTGGATCCAGGCTCGGTGGCCGCGCATCGTCGGAGAGCCGCTCTCCCGCAAAATCGCGCCGGCCGCGCTCTCCGGCCGCCGCCTGACGCTCTCTCTTCTCGATCCGGCCTGGCGGAAGCCGGTCGAAGCGGCGCTGCCGGAGCTCGAGCGTAAGCTCGCGGTCGAACTGCCGCAGGTGCGTCCGTGGGTGGTCCTGCGGGAGGGGGAACGGGAACATTGAGCGAAACCGACGTTCGTCTCGGCGGGCTCATGCAGATCGCGGTCAACGCCAAGGACGTCGTCCGCGCAGCGGCGTTCTACCGGGACGCGCTCGGATTGAAGTTCCTCTTCGACGCTCCGGGTCTCGCCTTCTTCGACAGCGGCGGCGTGCGCCTGATGCTCGCGCGGCCCGAGAGGCCGGACCTCGATCACCCCTCGTCGGTCCTCTACTTCCGGGTCGGGAACATCGAGGACGCGCACCGGGCGCTCGCTTCCCGGGGAGTCGTCTTCCTGACGAAACCGCACGTCGTACACCGGGCGGAGGATTACGACCTGTGGCTCGCAGAGTTCCGCGACAGCGAGGAGAACATTCTCGCGCTCGCGAGCGAGGTTCGGCGAGGCTAGCCGTCACGGCTCCTTTCTTCCGACCGGTCGAGGGCGGCGTGGAACTCGACGTCAAGGTCGTGCCGGGCGCGAGCCGCTCCGAAATCGTCGGATTGCTCGGCAACCGGCTGAAGGTCCGCATCGCGGCTCCAGCCGAGGGCGGCAAGGCCAACCGCGCGCTCGTGAAGCTATTGCGCGAGAGCCTTTCCACCCGGGAGGTCGAGATCGTTGCGGGTCATTCCCGCGCCGAGAAAACCGTCCGCATCCTGGGCCGCGTCCGTCTCTCCGACCTGGGACTGGAGACCGAGGACTGAACCTCCCTACGCGTACAGCCCGCGCACCATCGTGTCGTGCGCGACGCGGGAGATTCCCAGCATGTAGGCGGCGATCCGGTGGCTGACGCCGTACTTCTCCGCCATCGTCGCCACGTCCCGGAACGACTGCACCATGATGTCCTCGAGCCGCTCGTTGACCTCCTGCTCGCGCCAGAAGAAGCCGGCGCGGTCCTGGACCCACTCGAAGTAGGACACGGTCACGCCGCCCGCGTTCGCGAGGATGTCCGGGACGACCAGCACGCCCTTCTGGTTCAGGATCTCGTCGGCGCGCTGCGTGGTCGGTCCGTTGGCGCCCTCGACGATGATCTTCGCCTTGATGTTCGGAGCGTTGCGGCCACGGATCTGGTTCTCGTTGGCGGCCGGGATCAGGATGTCGCAGTCGAGCTCGAGAAGCTCCGCATTGCCGACTCGCTCCATTCCCGGGAAGCCCTCGAACGACCGGTGCTTCTCGTAGTGGCCCACGAGCGCGGTGACGTCGAGACCGCGCGCGTTGAAGATTCCCCCGTTGATGTCGGAGACGGCGAGCACGCGCGCGCCCGCCTCGTGGCACATCCGCGCCGCGATCGAGCCGACGTTGCCGAATCCCTGAACGACGACTCGGCTGCCGGCGAGCTTTAGCCCTTTCAAGGGCGCCGCCTCCCGCGCGATGAGCATGAGCCCCCGCCCCGTCGCCTCGACCCGCCCGCGCGAGCCGCCCAGAGTCAGCGGCTTGCCGGTGACGACCGACGTGACCGTGTGCCGTGCGTGCATCGAGTACGTGTCCATGACCCACGCCATCGTCTGGGGATTCGTGCCCATGTCCGGGGCGGGCACGTCCTTCTCGGGACCGATCAGGTCCATGATCTCCGCGGTGTAGCGCCGGGTGATCCGCTCGAGCTCCCCCCGTGAGAGGGTCGCGGGGTCGCAGATCACGCCCCCCTTGGCGCCGCCGAAGGGGATGTTGACGACCGCACACTTCCAGGTCATCCACGCCGCGAGCGCCCGGACCTCGTCGAGCGAAACGTTCTTGTCGAAGCGGATGCCGCCCTTGCCCGGGCCTCGGGCGATGTTGTGGAGGACGCGATATCCGATGAAGACCTCGATCGAGCCGTCGTCCATCACGATCGGGATCGAGACCTTCGTCTCGCGCACCGGCTCCCGCAGGACCTTGTAGAGTCCGGGATCGAGACCCAGCTTCTGCGCCGCGACGTCGAACCGCGACATCATTTCGTCGAAGGGACTGGCGGAGTCGATCCCCAGGGGTTGGGTGGAAGTCGTGAGCCGGGAATCGGGGAGTTCGGGTTCCGCGACCTGGTCCACGCTGGCACTCCTCGGCCGGCTCGGCGCCCGCCTTCGTTAGAATGGCTCCGGATTGTATCCGAGCCGCTCGCGATGACGGAGCCGGCCGCCCCCCAAGCCTCCGGCCGGGAGCCCGATGGTTTCGGCCCGGACGCAGAGCTCGTCCGCCTGGTTCTCGCGGGCGAGGAAACGCTCTTCGGCACGCTCGTCCGCAGATATCAGACTCGCGTCGTCGCCCACGTCGCCCGGATGGTCGGAAGCCGCGAGGACGCCTTGGACCTGGCTCAGGAAATCTTCCTCAAAGTCTTCCAGGCGCTCGACCGATACAACCCGGAGTTCAAGTTCTCGACCTGGCTCTTCCGGATCGCGGGAAATGCCGCGATCGACCACTTCCGCAAGAGGCGTCCGCGCACGGTGCCGCTCGAAATCGCCGATCCCGAAAGCCGCACGGGAGTTTCCGCCGTCGAGCACGAAAGCCTCGGCCTCGACCCCTACGGGGAGCTGCGAAACGTCGAGAGGGGAGAGGCGATCTCGAAGGCGATCGCCGAATTGCCACTCGAGTTCCGGGAGCTGATCACGCTGCGCCATTTTGGCGGCCTGTCCTATGAAGAGATCGCCCGCTTGAAGAACATGCCTTTGGGGACGGTCAAGAACAAACTCTTTCGGGCCAGAGTCGTATTGAAGGAACGGTTGGCTGGAGAATTGTCGTGACCCTTTGCCCCCGTCCGCTGGATCCGATCGACGCCGAGGCGGTCGCGTCGGGTGCCGAGCCCCCGTTCGCGGTGGACGCCGCCGAGCATGCCGCTGTTTGCGCCGTCTGCGGGGCGGCCGTCGAGCGCGCCAGAGGCCTCGCGCAGGCGCTGGAAGGTCTTTCCCGCGCCGTTCCGCCGGTTCCCGACCTCGCGCTCCGGGTGACCCGGCTGCGCGCCTTTTCCGCCCGGGAACGCCGGACTTACGCCCTGTGGCGGGCCCCGATCCTTCTCTGCTCCGCGCTCGCGGCCGGAGGGCTCTTCCTCCTTCTCGCGCCCGCCCTGTCGGCGCGCGACCAGGCGGGCCTGGGCGCGGTGGCCCTCGTCCCGATCCTCGCCTTCGTGCGCTCATTGGCGCGCTGGGCGCCCGACCTCCTCCGCGTCGCGCCGTTGGGTCTCGAAGCGCTCTCCGATGCGCTCCACCAGGAGCGGCTCGTCGGCTTCGTCTCGCTCCTTCTCCTCGTTCCTGCCGCCTTCGGCCTGCGCCGCGCTTTTGCACGGGCGCAGGGTCGTCGTTGAAGATCGCCGCGGCCGCCGCTCTTCTCCTTTACTGCCTCCCGGCTCTCGCCGCCTCTCCCCCGGCCGTCGCTTCCGTCGGGCGGGACCTCGTTCTTTCCCGGAGCGTGGCCGGCCGGGTCGTCGCCATCGCGTCGGACGTGCGCATCGAAAGCGCAGTAGCCGGCGACGTGATCGTCTGGGGCGGCGACGTCTCTTTCGGACCGCAGGGCTCCGTCGCCGGAAACCTCGCCGTCTTCGGCGGAACGATCCGCAGCGTCGCGGGCCGGCCGCTTCCCGTGGCCGGTACGGTATCGACTCCGGGTGCGCTCCTTCCGCTCTATCTCGCCGAGATGCGGCGCGCGCCGTGGGAGACGAATGCCCTGTCGCCGGTGGTCTGGGGATTGCGGTTGCTCGCGCTCGCGGCGTGGCTCGCGATCGCGGCGGCGCTCCTCTACGCCTTCGGATCTCCTCTCGCGCGGGCGGCGGATCGCGCCGAGTCCAACTGGACGGGCGCACTGGCGGCGGGCGTGCTCGGCGTGCTCACTATCTTCCTCGCCGCGGCCGCGACGCTCACTCTCCTTCCATCCGGGATCGCGGTGCCGATCGCTCTCGTGCTTGGCGCGGCCGCGGTCGCCGCAAAAATCTTCGGGATGGGCGCCCTCTTCCTGCTCGTGGGGCAGAAGCTCCTCGACAGCTTCGCGCCCGCGCGTCGGCCCGCGGCGCTCGCCCTCGGGTTTGCGGTGATCGGAGGGATCTCGCTTCTTCCCGTTGCGGGAGCGATCGTGTGGAGCGCGGCATCCATTGTAGCCGTGGGCGTCGCATTCCTCTCGCGTTTCGGCTCGCCGCGATTCCGGGTGGCACTGACGAACATTTGATTCCCGACTGGGCCGCGAAATAGAGTCGCGGCCGTGATCCCCCGGACGATCGGTGTGGTCGGCGCCGGGCAGATGGGCAATGGAATCGCCCACGTCGCAGCGGCGGCCGGCTTCGAGGTCCTTCTTACGGACGTCGAGGACCGGTTCCTGGAGAAGGCGCGCGGCACGATCGAAAAGAACCTCGACCGCGAGATCTCGAAAGGAAAGCGATCCGCCGACGAAAAGCGGTCCACCCTCGGCCGGATTCGAACCACGACCGACCTCGAACGGCTCGCGTCCGCGGAGCTCGTCGTCGAGGCGATCGTCGAGAACGAGGGGGCGAAGAAGGACCTCTTTCGCCGGCTCGCCGCGATTTGTCCGGCGCCCACCATCCTCGCGTCGAACACCTCGTCGATCTCGATCACGCGCCTCGCGGCAGCGACCGGTCGCCCCGATCGGTTCGTCGGGATGCACTTCATGAATCCGGTCCCGGTCATGGCGCTCGTCGAGATCATTCGCGGCATCGCGACCTCCGACGATACGGCCGCGACCGTCGACGCAGTGGCCCGCCGGATGGGCAAGACCCCGATCTTCTGCAACGATTCGCCCGGTTTCGTGTCGAACCGCGTCCTGATGCCGATGGTCAATGAGGCAATCGAGGCGCTGCGGGAAGGGGTCGCCACGCGCGAGGCGATCGACGGGATCGCCAAGCTCGGAATGAACCATCCGATGGGGCCGCTCACCCTCGCCGACTTAATCGGTCTCGACACCTGCCTCTCGATCCTTCGGGTGCTCCAGGAGGGGTTCGGCGATCCGCGATACCGGCCCAGCCCTCTTCTCGTCCAGATGGTGGATGCCGGCTGGCTCGGGCGAAAGTCGGGCAAGGGCTTCTACGACTACCCGGCGGCGGCGGGCTCCTAGATGTTCTGCCAGGTCTGCGGCGCGAGAAACCCGGATGACGAGGAGTTCTGTGTCCGCTGCCAGTCGAAGCTGCTCGTCCTCTCCGGAGTCGGGGTCGTCGAGGAGGGACGCGAGCCGCAGGAAGAAATCCCGCTGGACGAGCATCTCCTCGAGCGGATCTCGACGCTCGAGGAGCTCGTCAAGCGCACCGGTGACGCGATCAAATCGCTCTTCGAGTCGCTCGGAAACCTCGAGAAGAACCTCTTCGTCGCCCATACCGGAGTCCTGGCGCTGCAGGAGACGCTCGAGCGCCGCGGAGTCGTTCGCGCCGAGGAGGTCCGCGACCTCTGGGAGACGAAGCTCGACGAGCGCATGCAGGCGGTCGAGAAGAAGGACCGCTTTCTGGAGCGGCGCGACCGCATCGTGGCGCGCTTCTCCGGAGGGAACGGCGAGCAGTTCGTCAAAAGGCTCCGCGAGGCGGAGTTCGCGCTGCTGGCGCTCGACTCCGACCGCGGGATCCGGGCGCTCGAAGAGCTCTACAAGGTCGATCGCGGCAACCCGGAGCTCGGCTTTTATCTGGCGGAGACCTTCTTTTCGGCGGGCGACATGGAGCGCGCCTCCGGCTATCTGAAGAAGGTCCTCGCCGTCCAGCCGAACCACTTCGAGTCGCTCGTCTACTCCGGAATCATCGCCGGGGAAGCCGGCGAGGTCGGGGCGGCGGAAGCCTTCCACAAGCAGGCGATCCAGCGGCGCTCCGACGCTTTCCTTCCGCACTTCGCGCTGGGATCGTTGTACGCGCACGCTTCGCGCTGGAACGAGGCGGAGAAGGAGCTCGTCAAGGCGCTCGACGTCGCGCCGCAACCTTCGGCGCACGTGCTGCTCGGGACCGTCCTCAAGGAAAAAGGAAACACCTCAGGCGCGATCCGCCACTTCGAGGAAGCGCTCCGGCTCCAGCCCGACCTGGAGGAGGCGGTTTTCCAGCTCGGGCTGTGTCACCTCGAGAAGAACCGGCTGAAGCGCGCGCTCGAGTGCTTTCACGAGGCGCTCGAAAAGAACCCGAGGCGGCTCGAGTACCAGGAAGCGGTGCGAATCCTGGAGCGGAGGAACCTCTATCCGCTGCCGGACGTGGCGGGGCCTGGCGCGGACGCCTACCGGCGCGCCGAGGAGGCGCTTGCGCGAGGGATGTGGAGGCGCGCGCACGAGCTGTATCGACAGGCGCTTCTCGCGGAGCCCGCCAACTCGACGATCCGGATTTCCTTCGCGCTCCTCTCCGCCTCGCTCGGCCTCTGGAAGGAGGCGATCGCCGCCTGCCGCCAAGTCCTCTCGGGCGATCCGGAAGAAGTCGTCGCGGCGGCGGCGTGCTCCATCCTCTCCGAGGCGCTCCGCGCCGAGGGGCAGCCGGCCGAAGCGGCCCAGGTTGTCCGGGAGTTCTTGGACGGGCACGAGTCTCCGACGGCGCGGGCCGTCGGCTACTACGAGCTCGCCACGAATCTCGCCGAGTCGGGAGATGACCTCGACTCGGCGCTCGACTTCGCCAGCCGCGCGCTCGCGGCCGCGCCCGAAGAGCTGAAGCCGTATCCGCTCGCCGCGCTCGGATGGGTGCACTACAAGAGGCAGGAGTTCGATCGCGCGATCGACTGCCTCCGGCGCTCGAGCGAGCGAGCCGCCGCGCCGACGACGTTTCAGCACCTCGGCATGGCGTATCTCGCCGCCGGCCGGCCCGAGGAAGCGAAAGCCTCGTTCCACAAGGCGAAGACGGCCGCGCGCGGCGGCAAGATCGAGGACCGCGTGATGCAACAGGTGCGGAGCAATCTGCGTTTGGTCGAGAAGGTCGGCACGAAGAAAAAAACCTTGCCCGGTCCAAAGTCGAAGGCGCAGAGCCCGAAGTAGCCGGGGACCTGGGTTTCCGGAGTAATCTTCCCGACCAGCATGCGCTGGTCGAAATATTTCCTTCAGACCGTCCGTGAAGTGCCGGGCGATGCAGAGGCGGTCTCCCACGTCCTCCTGACGCGCGCCGGGATGATGCGCCGCATCGCGGCCGGTATCTATGCGCTCACCCCGCTCGGGCTGCGCTCCCACCGCAAGACCGAGGCGATCGTGCGAGAGGAGATGAACCGCGCCGGCGCGCTCGAGCTCGAGCTGCCGATCCTGCAGCCGCGAGAGCTCTGGGAAGAGAGCGGCCGCTGGGCGCGCTATTCCTCGGAGCAGATCCTCTTTCACCTGCGCGACCGGAAGGAGGGGGAGTACTGCCTCGCCCCGACGGCCGAGGAGGCGGTCACTTCGCTCGTCCGCGCGGGAGTGACGTCGTACCGGCAGCTCCCGATCACGCTCTACCAGATCCGGACGAAGTTCCGCGACGAGATCCGGCCCCGATTCGGGTTGATGAGGGGACGCGAGTTTCTGATGTACGACGGATACTCCTTCGACGCGGATGCGACGGGTCTCGACCTCTCCTACCGCGCCCAGGACGGCGCGTACCGGCGCATCTTCGAGCGCTGCGGGCTCGATTTCACGGTCGTCGAGGCGGACCCGGGCGCCATCGGAGGAAGCGACTCGCAGGAGTTCATGGTCCTGGCGGAAACGGGGGAAGATGCCGTGGTCCGCTGTGCTGCCTGCGGCTACGGAGCGAACGTCGAGAAGGCCGAGACCGGCCGGCGCCCTTCGCCGTGGGACGGCGAAAAATCCGGGGAGCTCGAGGACGTCGAGACCCCGGGCCGTGGCGGCATCGACGAAGTCGTCGAATTTCTCGGAATCACCGCCCCGCGGATGATCAAGTGCCTCGTCTACGAGACCGAGAAGGGGCCTGCCGTCGCGATCCTGCGCGGCGACCTCGACGTCAACGAGGTTGCCCTGAAGAATGCGCTCAAGGTCGAGCACCTGACGCTCGCCTCCGAAGAGAATGTCGAGAGCGCGACCGGATCCCCCGTCGGATTCGTCGGTCCTCACCATCTTTCCGGTCGGGACCTTCGGATCGTGGCCGACGAGTCGGTGCGCGGAGCGGTGAACGCGGTGACCGGAGCCGGCCGGCGCGACTGGCACGTTCGCGGGCTGTCGCTCGGGCGCGACGCCGGAATTTTCGAGTTCCTCTCTTTCGCGATGGCGCGCTCCGGCGATCCCTGCCCCCGCTGTGGAGAGCCGCTCTCGATCGCGCGCGGGATCGAGGTCGGCCACATCTTCAAGCTCGGCACGAAGTATTCGAAGGCCATGCGCTGCGAGTTCACCGACGAAAAAGGGGAGGCGCGCCCGGTCGTCATGGGAACGTACGGGATCGGTGTCGGCCGGACGATGGCGGCGGCCGTGGAGCAGCACCACGACGACGACGGAATCGTCTGGCCGCTCGCGCTGGCGCCGTTCGAGATCGAGATCGTGTCGCTGAATCCGGCCGATGAGGCGGCGAGGCGCGGCGCGGACGACCTCTACGAAGCGCTCGTCAAGGAAGGACAGGACGTCTTCTACGACGACCGCGACGAACGGCCCGGCGTCAAGTTCAAGGATGCCGACCTTCTCGGCTTCCCGATCCGCGTCAACGTCGGCGGACGGGCTCTGAAGGAAGGGAAGGTCGAGCTCGTGACGCGGCACGACAAATCGATCCGCACCGCGCCGGTTCGCGAAGCTGCCGAAGCGGTGCGCGGGCTCCGTGAGGAGCTGGCTGGGCGGAGCGAGGTGCCCGCTTGAGGAAGTTCCTCCGGGAGGAGGCGCTCGAGTACCACCGGCGCGGCCGGAAGGGAAAGGTCGAAGTCGTCCCCTCCAAGCCCTGCCGGACGCAGGAAGACCTCTCGCTCGCCTACAGCCCGGGAGTCGCCGAGCCGTGTCTCGAGATCGCGCGCGACCCCGAGACCATCTTCGAATACACGGCGAAAGGAAACCTCGTCGCGGTGATCTCGAACGGCACCGCGGTGCTGGGCCTGGGCGACATCGGACCGTTCGCGGCGAAACCGGTCATGGAGGGCAAAGGCGTCCTCTTCAAGCGGTTCGCAGACATCGACGTCTTCGACATCGAGGTGGACGCCGACGATCCAGCCGCTTTCATCGACACCGTGGCGCGGATCGCGCCCACCTTCGGCGGCATCAACCTCGAGGACGTCAAGGCGCCGGAGTGCTTCGTCATCGAAGAAGAGTTGAAGAAACGACTGAAGATCCCGGTTTTTCACGACGACCAGCACGGCACTGCGATCATCTCCGCGGCCGCGCTTCTGAACGCGCTCGAGACCGCAGGGAAGTCCATCGGCGACGTGAAGGTCGTCTTTCTCGGCGCGGGCGCCTCCGCGATCGCCTGCGCGAAGCTCTACCTCTCGTACGGCGTGCGCCGGGAAAACCTGCGCATGGTCGACAAGTCCGGCGTGATCTTCGCCGGGCGGGCGAAGGACATGAATCCGTACAAGGAGCAGTTCGCCGTCCGGACGGCCGAGCGGACTCTGACCGACGCTCTCGAAGGCGCGGACGTCCTCGTGGGCCTGTCGGCGAAGGGCCTCGTCTCCGGCCAGATGCTCAAGAAGATGGCGCGGGATCCGATCGTCTTCGCTCTGGCGAACCCGGAACCGGAGATCACCCCGGAGGAGGCGAAGGCGGCGCGCCCCGACGTCATCATGGCGACGGGCCGCAGCGACTATCCGAACCAGGTCAACAACGTCCTCGGGTTCCCGTTCATCTTCCGCGGCGCGCTCGACGTGCGCGCGACCGAGATCAACGAAGCGATGAAGAAGGCGGCCTCGCAGGCCTTAGCGGCCCTCGCGAAGATGGACGTGCCCGATTCCGTCTCGAAGGCGTACGGCGGCCAGGAGTTCCGCTTCGGGCGCGAGTACCTGATCCCCAAGCCGTTCGACTTCCGGGTGCTCCTGTGGGTCGCGCCCGCTGTCGCCGAGGCGGCGATGGCCTCGGGCGTCGCCCGCAAGCCGATCACCGACATGGCGGCCTACCTGCGGCGCCTCGAGGCGATGCTCTCGCGCGCCCGCGAAGTGATGGGAGTCGTCATCCGGAAGGCGAGGCAGGACCCGAAGCGGATCGTCTTTCCGGAGGGGGAGCACCCGAAGATCCTGCGCGCCGCGAAGATCCTCGCGGAGGAGGGGATCTGCCGGCCGATCCTACTCGCGCGGAAGGAAGAGGTCGCCCCGCTCGCTCGCGAGCTGCAGCTCCCGATGGACAAGATCGAGTTCGTGCACTCCCGCTCGTCGCCGCTTCTGCCGGACTACGCGAAGCTGCTCGAGGAACGGAGGCGGCGCCGCGGAATGACGGCGGCGGACGCGCTCGAACAGGCGGGGACCCGCAATGTCTTCGGGCCGCTCATGGTCGAGTCTGGCGATGCCGACGGCCTCATCTCGGGACTCACCCAGCACTACCCCGAGACCATCCGGCCGGCGCTGCAGATCGTCGGCACGGCGCCAGGCGTGCGCCGCGTCTCGGGTCTCTACACGCTCGTCTTCAAGGACCGGACGTTCTTCTTCGCGGACACGACCGTCAACATCGAGCCGACGGCGGAAGACCTGGCCGAGATCGCGCTCCTGGCGGCCGATGCGGTGCACCGCTTCGACATCGCCCCGCGAATCGCGATGATCTCGTTCTCGAACTTCGGCTCGAACACGCACGAGAACGCTTTGAAGGTCAAGCGAGCGGTCGAGCTGGTGAAGGCGGCGCGGCCCGATCTGCCGATCGACGGGGAAATGCAGGCCGACTACGCGGTCGTGCCGGAAATGCTCGAGGCCGAATATCCGTGGGCGACCGTGCGGCGGCCGAACGTGCTCATCTTTCCGGACCTCCAGTCGGCCAACGCCGCATACAAGCTCGTGTGGCGCCTCGCCGGCGCCGAAGCGATCGGCCCGATCCTGATGGGAATGCGAAAGCCCGTCCACGTCCTCCAGCGCGAGGCCGAGGTCGCCGATGTCGTGAACATGGCCGCGATCGCCGTGGTGGACGCGCAGGAGAAGGCGGCGGCGGAACGCTCCGGCTAGTCTGCGGGGCCGCCCACCGAGAACAATGGCTCGGAAAGGGGGAGGGTAGAATCATTCCAGATGTCCCAGTACAGATACACCGTCATTCTCGAGCGTGAAGAAGACGGCGGTTTTCATGCGTTCGTTCCTGCGTTGAGGGGCTGCCACAGGCAAGGAAGCACCGAAGAGGAAACGCTCGCGAACGCGCAAGAAGCCATTTCCGCCTACATCGAAAGTCTGAAGGCTCACGGCGAGCTGGTGCCGGCCGAAGATCTCCTGATCCGCCCCGTCGAAGTCGGTGCGTGAGCCCGCGGCTCCCCGTCGTTGAGGCCAAAGACCTCGCACGGGTCGCACGGAAGCTCGGCTTCCAACTCGATCATCAAAAGGGCAGTCACGCGGTTTTCGTCGCGCCGTCGATCGCGCTCGGGTTGTCATTCCGATGCATGTCGGGAGTCGATTCGTCCGAAAACGCTCGCCGGAATCCTCGACGACCTGGGAATCACTATCGAGCAGCTTCGAGAACTGCTCTGACCGATAGCCCGCTCAGAGGAGTTACCGCGTGAACGGCGACGGCTTCTTCTTGTAACCCGCGGGGACCTCAAAGGTGGAAGCGGGGATCGGGCCTTTCTTGATCTCGGTCGCCTCCGATAGCGTGTGCTGCTTCATCGTTCCCATGTTCATGTCGATCGCGACGGACAGCGGGTACCCCTTGATCTTCTTCATTTCCTCGAACATCTTCGCATAGCGCTTTCCCATCGGGCCCATCGCGGCGAAGGACGCCTTTCTCCCCTCGAAATACCGGGCCGGCGCCTCCAGGCCTTTCGCCGCGCAGAGCTCGAACACCAGCGCACTGCCCATCTTCATCGTGTACTCGTCGCACTCGTACCCGGCGATCTTGCGGGAGCCCTTTCCCTTTTCGATCACGATGTCGTCCGGGCCGCCGAACATCGACTCGAACATCGGGTTGCCCTTCATGCTCTGCTCGGCTTTGTCGAAGTACGCCGCCATCTCCTGGGTCGAGCTCTCCCAGTACTCCTTCGTGTTGTGGTCGATGAAAAGGAAACGGCCGGTCGCGAACTCGACGATCGAATCGGTCTGCCCGTCCGTGCTGCGCGACCGGGTCGACGTCATGTATTGCGTCGAAGTCCCCGCGCGATCCCCGACGGTGGTCTTCGAGACGACCGTCAGGTCCTGCCCGAAGAGCGGCAGAGCGGCGGCGGCGATCGACAGCGCGAGAACGAGGCGGCGACCGATCATCGGGTACGAGCCTCCTAATGCGTGGAGATTGGAGGGTATCACCGCGGCTGCGCGGGCGTCTTCCCGCCGACCGGCTCGCACAGATCGAGCTTTCCCGCCGCGATGTCGGCAAGCTCGGAGACCTTTCCGGAAGGCCATCGGATCGTCACTCGGTCCGCTTTCGTCCGATCGCCGAGACCGAAGAAGAGCCTCTTCGACCCGGAAGAGAGAAACGAGTAGCCGGCCGACACGACCTGCGAGCGCCGGATCCCGCCCGCTTCGACCGTGACGACGGCGCCGAGCGCGTCGCGCGTCGTCCGATAACGGGTCTTTGCGGCGGGAAGGCCCTGCAGCGCGATCGCGAGCGAGCGGGCGCGCGAGGGATTGCGGTTGATCCAGAGGGAAGGCCGCGAGAGAAAGCCGGTCGCGAAGAGGTCGGGAGCCCCGTCCCCGTTCGCGTCGAGCACGACGAGCCCCCTCTGGTTGGCGTCCGACTCGAGGCCGGTCACCGCGGCGAGCTCCGCGAAGTGGCGGCCGTCGAGGTTCCGGTAGAAGCGCTTGGGCGGCCTTCCCCAGAGAGAGTCCTCGCCGAAATCGGTCGTCGAGGTTCCTTTCTCGAACTTCTTGTAGTCGTAGCTCATCAGGTTCCAGAAGTCGATCTCGCGCTCCGTCGCTTTCCTGCCGGTCACCATGCCGTTGACGACGAAGAGATCGGGTCGTCCGTCCAGGTCCGCGTCGATGAAGACGGCGCCCCACGACCAGGACGTGTCCCAGACGTCGGCCTCCTCCGAGGTTCGCTCGAAGCGGCCGTTCGTTGCCGCGCGGAACAGGGAGGAGCCGCGGGTCATCGCTTTCAGGCGCCGCCAAACGAAAGGCCGCCCGAGCCAGTAGGGGAACTCGGGCATCGGATAGCGGCGGTCCCGCAGGAACCAGCTCAGCGGGAACGAATAGTTCGAGACGTAGAAGTCGAGCCGGCCGTCGCCGTCGTAATCGTCCACCGCGACTCCCATTCCGAAACCCGCGTCGGTGACTTTCGCTCGGGCGGCCACGTCGGTGAAGGTGCCGTTTCCGTTGTTGCGCAGGTAAGTGTTCTTGCCGAAGTCGTTGGCGACGTAGAGGTCCGGCCATCCGTCGCCGTCGAGGTCGGCGGATTGGACCGCGAGCGCCCAACGCGTGTCGGCCGTGCGCGTCTCCTTCGAGACGTCCGTGAAGGTGCCGTCGCCGTTGTTGCGGAAGAGGTGGTTCGGTGGTGCGTTGTTCGCGGCGACGTTCGGCCCCTTTCCAGGCGGGCCGTAGACGAGGACATAAAGGTCGGGGCGGCCGTCCCGGTCGTAGTCGATCGCGGCGGCGGACGTCGAGTAGTCGTTCAGCGCGACCCCTGCTTTGCGCCCCACTTCCTCGAACGTTCCGTCGCCGCGGTTGCGGTACAGGAGGTTCGGCCGGAAGAGGTAGGTCACGTACAGATCCTGGTTTCCGTCGTTGTCGTAGTCGAAAGCGAGCGCGCCGATTCCTTCCCCCTCCTGACCACCGACTCCCGCTGTCTTCGTCACGCCCTCGAACCGGCCGTCGCCCAGGTTCCGGTAGAGGTGGTTGCCGTGGCCTCCCGGGACGAAGAGATCCTCGCGGCCATCGCCGTCGAAGTCGAGAACCGCCGCTCCCGGCGGCATGTGCTCGCCCGGAATCGGAATGTTCTTCGGCGCATTCGGCAGGAACGCCGCGTGGACGGCGCCGAGACCCGCTTTCTCCGCCGTCTCCTCGAAGAGTGGCTCGGAGGCCGAGGCCGAAATCCACTCGAGGAGCATTGCGGATTGCATTCGCCACCCTGCGTCGCCCGCCGGGGCGAGGATCGCGCGGACTTTGCCGCCCTCCTGACGAAGACCGCCGGCGCGGTCTTTTCCGGTGAGGAGCAACCCGAACACGACCTCCCGCTCACGCCCACGCCGCCAGAAGTCGGAGAGGACGTTTTCGCATCGGCCGAGCGTCGAGAAGCGGGACCGGATCTCCGCCAGCCGCCGTCGATATCCGTCGGCATCACTGCCTCTCCCGGAAAGGGAGGGGCGGGCCATCGGGTGTTCCGCCCGGTACATCCGAATCACGAGCGGCGGCCGTAACGGAACGTCCACGAGCGCATCGCCGGGCAGAGGCCCGCTCCACCGGAAGTCCGAGGCATACAGGCTCGCGTCCTTCGCGCCGCTCTTCCAGTCCTCGAGGAAACGCCCGGCGAAGATCGATACCCGATCGGAGTAGTCCTCGAGAGTCGGGAGCGGGAGCTTGCGCGAGGCGCAGCAAGTCGAAAAGAAAATCGTGAGGAGCGTTGACGCGACGGAGAAGCGCGAGAACCTCCTCACCCCGAAAATATAATGCGAGCCCCGTGCCGTCATCTCTTGCGGAGGGGTTGCGCGACCGCATCCGGCGTGAGGGACCGATCTCGTTCGCCGACTTCATGGAAGCGGCGCTCTACGATCCCGACTCCGGCTACTACGAGCGCGGCGCGCCGATCGGGGAGGGCGGAGACTTCGTCACGTCGCCGTCCGTCTCCCCGGCATTTGCCGCGACGATTGCCTGCCGGTTTGCAAGCGACGCGAAGGAGCTCGAAGGAGCTCTCGACTTCGTCGAGATCGGCGCGGGGGAGGGGAGGTTTCTCGCCGATTTCGCGGAGGCACTCGCGCGCGACCATCCGGAGGTCGCCTCCCGGACGCGACTGATCGCAGTCGAGCGCAGCGAGGCCGCCCGGAAGAGCCTCGCGAACCGTTCCCTGTCGGTCTTGACGAGCCCCGGTGAGCTTCGCGAGCGATCCGTCGTCGGGTGGATCTTCGCGAACGAGCTCTACGACGCTCTTCCCGTTGCCCGGGTCCGTGGAACCGGCGAGGGGCTCGAGGAGCTGCGCGTCGGCGTGGAGGGCGATCGGTTCGTATGGACAGCAGAAGCCGCACCCGCGGCCTGGAAGGAGCGTCTGGCGCGCTCAGGAGTCTCTCTCGCCCCGGGCCAGGTCGGAGAGATCCGCCCCGGTGCGGCGGATCTCCACCGGGGCCTCGCGCGGGCGCTCGCGCGCGGGCGCCTCGTGGTCTTCGACTATGGTCATCGCGAGCGCACGCTCTACCATCCTCTCGCGCGTCCGGCTGGGACGCTCGCGGTGCACCGCGGCGGGCGCCGCGGCGGCGATCCTCTCGATCGGCCGGGGGAGCAGGATCTGACCGCCCACGTCGGTTGGGACGAGATCGTCGCCGCCGGCGAGGACGAGGGACTGGAGAGCGAAGGGCCGATCCGGCAGGGACGTTTTCTCACGGAGTCGGGAATCTTCGATTTCGCGCGCACGGAGGCGGAGAAGTGGCGCGCCTATCGACTGATCGATCCCGCCGGAATGGGAGAAGAGATTTCGGTCCTCTTGCAGTCGCGCGGGATCGCTCGCCGAGTTTGATTCGCCCGACCCGTCCGATACAATGCCGGCGTGTCGGACTACCTTCCGATCCTCATTTTCGCGCTGCTCGCGGCGGCGCTGCCGCTCGCGACCATCCTGATCGCGCGGGCCCTCCAGAGCCGACGGCCGAATCCGGCCAAGCTCGAGCCGTACGAGTGTGGTATCGAGGCGACCACCTTCGCGCTGGATACCCGTTTCTCGGTTCGATACTTCCTGATCGCGGTACTTTTCGTCGTCTTCGACGTCGAGACGATCTTTCTCTTCCCCTGGGCGGTCATGTTCAACCGGCTCGGGCTGTTCGGCCTCGTCGAAATGCTCATTTTTCTCCTGATCCTGGTGATCGGCTATTTCTACGTGTGGAAGCGCAAAGCGCTGGACTGGGCGTAAGACGCACGGATCCGAACCCGAGGAGACCGAGGGCAAGATGGCAGGGATCGTCGACCGCTTCGAAGAGAACGTCCTGACGACGTCGCTCGACTCGGTCATCAACTGGGCGAGGCGGTCGTCCATCTGGCCGATGCAGTTCGGCCTTGCCTGCTGCGCCATCGAAATGATGGCAGTCATGGACTCCCGCCACGACCTGGCCCGCTTCGGGGCCGAGGTCTTCCGCGGAACGCCGCGGCAGTCGGACCTGATGATCGTCGCGGGCACGGTGGTCGAGAAGATGGCGCCCATCGTCAAGCGCCTCTACGACCAGATGCCCGAGCCCAAGTGGGTGATCGCGATGGGGTCGTGCGCGACGTGCGGCGGACCCTACAGGACATACGCGGTCACCCAGGGAGTCGACCGGATCGTGCCGGTCGACGTCTACGTGCCGGGCTGCCCGCCGCGCCCCGAGGCCCTCATCTACGGAATCATGGCTCTCCAGAAGAAGATCGACCGGATGAAAGTGATCCGGAAGGCCTCGTAGGACCCGCGGTGGCCGACGAGACCACGCCCCCGCCGGACGCCGCGCCAACCCCGGAGCCCGCCGCCGAGCAGGCCCCGGAGCCTGCTCCCGCCGCCCCGGCGCCCAAGCCGCCTGCGCCGAAGAAGATCGAGGCCACGGACGCCGCTTCTCACCCGTGGGTCGAGTCGATCCGTTCCGCCTTCGCCGACTCCGTCGTCTCCGCCAAGGAGTTCGCCAGGCAGGTCACCGTCGTCGTGCGCCGCGAGAAGATCGCCGACGTCGCGCGGCACCTGAAGGACGCGGAGGACTTTCGCTACTGCGTGGACGTCACCGCGGTCGACTGGCGGGATCGGCAGCCGCGGTTCGACGTCGTCTACCACTTCTACTCGTTCTCGAAGAACGACCGGATTCGGGTCAAGTGTGGCGTCGGCGACGGCGAAGAGGTGCCATCGATCGCCGAGGTCTTCCTCGCGGCCAACTGGCCGGAGCGCGAGACCTTCGACATGTTCGGGATTCGCTTCGCCGGTCATCCCGATCTCCGACGCATCCTGACCTGGGACGGTTTCCACGGATATCCGCTCCGCAAGGACTTTCCGGTCGAAGGGATCGACACGGGCGCCGCCGTGTATCCGGAGGAGTGGCCCGAAGGGGGCGGCCCGGGAGCCGACGATCCGAACCGGAAGGTGGTGTCGTGAGCGACGAGCGGCCTATCAGCGGCGCCGAGAAGGACCAGGCGATGCGTACTGCCGAGGATCTGCGGGCGGCGGCGCTCGCCGCGGCGGAGTCCCTTCCGGTTTCGCCGCAGCCTCCGACTCTCTTCGAAGTCCAGGAGATGGAGCTGAACTTCGGCCCGCAGCACCCCTCGACGCACGGCGTCCTGCGCCTCGTCATCCGCGTCGACGGCGAGAAGATCCTCGAGACCAAGCCGGACATCGGCTATCTCCACCGGGGCACCGAGAAGCTCTTCGAGACCGAGACGTACCCGATGGGAATCCCGCACACCGACCGGATGGACTACGTCGCGGCGGCGACCAACAACCACGCCTATTGCCTGACGATCGAGAAGCTCCTCGCCGTCGAGATCCCGCGCCGCGCCCAGTTGATCCGCGTCATGCTGGACGAGCTCCAGCGGCTCTCTTCCCACCTCGTCTGGCTCGGGACCTCGGGCCTCGACCTCGGCGCGGTCACTCCGTTCTGGTACGCCTTCCGCGAGCGCGAGCAGATCCTCGACTTCTTCGAGGAGTACTGCGGCGCGCGGCTGACCCTGAACTGCATGCGGATCGGGGGGCTGCCGTTCGATTTGACCGCCGGTTGGGTCGAGCGCCTGATGGAGTTCGTCGACGACCTGCCCTCGCGCATCGACGACTACGAGCAGCTCCTGACCGATAACCGGATCTGGAAGAAGCGGACGGTCGGAATCGGCGTGATCTCCGGCGAGGAGTGCATCGAGTGGGGAGTGACCGGGCCGGTGCTGCGCGGATCCGGCGTCGAATGGGACCTGCGCCGCGCCCAGCCCTACGAGTGCTACGACGAGCTCGACTTCGTCATCCCGACGCGCGTGAACGGCGACACGTACGACCGGTACATCGTCCGGGTGCAGGAGATGCGCCAGAGCGTCCGCATTCTCAAGCAGTGCATCGATCTTCTCGAGCCGGGGGAGATTCGCGGCAAGGTGCCGCGCGTCATCAAGCCGATCGCCGAGGAGGTCTACGCCTCGATCGAGTCCCCGAAGGGGGAGCTCGGGTTCTACTGCGTCTCCAACGGAACGAACCGCCCGTACCGGATGCACGTGCGTCCCCCGTCGTTCATCAACCTCCAGGCGTTGCCCCGGCTGGCGAAGGGCCACCTGGTGAGCGATCTCGTGGCCCTCATCGGCACGATCGACATCGTCCTGGGTGAGGTGGACCGGTGAAGGTCCTGACGCCGACCGTGCTGACGTACATCAAGGTGGTCGTTCTCGTGGCGGTCGTGCCGGCGATCGTCGGCTTCGTGATCGTGCTGGCCGAGCGGCGGCTGATGGGCTTCATGCAGGCGCGCCTCGGACCGAACCGCGTCGGCCCGAAAGGCCTCCTCCAGGGGGTGGCGGACCTCTTGAAGCTCGTCACCAAGGAGGACATCACGCCGGCGCACGCCGAGCGCGCGGTGCACTTCCTCGCGCCGGTCCTGGCCGTCATCCCGGCGCTGACGACGCTCGCCGTCATCCCGTTCGGCCCGGCGGTCCGGATCGGGAAGATCCGGACGCCGCTCTGGGTGACCGACGTGAACATCGGGCTCCTCTTCGTGCTCGCGATCACGTCGATCGGGGTATACGGGATCATCCTCGGCGGCTGGGCCTCGAACAACAAATACTCCCTTCTCGGCGGCCTGCGCTCGGCGGCCCAGCTCGTCTCTTACGAAGTTCCGATGGGCCTGGCTCTGGTCTCGGTCCTCCTGATGACGCGGTCGCTCTCGATGGTCGAGATCGTCCACCGCCAGGGAAGACTCCATCTCTGGTTCATCTTTCCGGGTCTGCTCGCCTTCTTCATCTACTTCGTCGCGGGGGTGGCGGAGACTAACCGGAATCCGTTCGACCTGCCGGAGGCGGAGTCAGAGCTCGTGTCCGGGTTCAACACCGAGTACTCCGGCGTCAAGTTCGCTTTCTTCTTTCTCGGCGAGTACACCGCGATGATCGTGATCTCCTGCGTCGCCGTGACGGTCTTCCTCGGCGGCTGGCTGCCGCCGTTTCCACACGTCGCGGCGTTGAAGTTTCTCCGGATCGTTCCGCCGTTCGGGTGGTTCATAATCAAGGCTGGGCTGTTCCTCTTCGGCTACATCTGGTTCCGATCGACGTTCCCGCGCTACCGCTTCGACCAGCTGATGGCTCTCGGCTGGAAGTGGATGATTCCGATCGCGCTGGCGAACATCGTCATCGTCGCCCTCGCGATCCTCGCGACCCCCGGGAGGAGCAACGGGCTCTTCGTCCTCTCGTATATCTTTGGCGGGCTGTTCGTCGTGATGTTCCTGCTGGCGAAACTGCGCCAGAAGCTCGCGCGACGCGAGCGGCTGGCCGCGGTGCCCGCGTCGGCGGTGGAGTGATCAGATGGCATTGAAGAGGTGGCTCGACAAGCTGACGCTGCTCGACCTGTTCGACGGGCTCTCCGTCACGGGCCGTCACCTCTTCAAGAAGAAGGTCACGATCCAGTACCCCGAGCAGAAGAAGCTGCCGTCCGACCGTTTTCGGGGGATGTTCCGGCTCGACGAGGAGCGCTGCATCAAGTGCACGCTCTGCGCGATCGAGTGCCCGATCAACATCATCTACATCGACTGGCACAACGAGAAGAACCCGCAGGGCAAGTCCGTGAAGGTCCTCGACCGGTTCGACGTGGACCTGAAGCGCTGCATGTTCTGCCAGCTCTGCGAAGAAGCGTGCCCGACCAACCCCAAGTCGATCTGGCTCACGACGAAGACCTACGAGATGGCGGCGTACGACCGGAACGACTCGCTCTACCTCGACATTCGCAAGCTGACCGATTGGCGGGCGGCGGAGAACGTCAAGCCGTTCACGGTCGTCGAGCAGGGATGAAATGACCGGGGCGGGAGCCGTCCCGGGCGCCCTTCTGACCGGGGCGGCCGGCTGGATGTTCGTGGTCTTCGCGGTGCTCGCCCTCGCGATGGCGGTCGCCGTCGTGGTCGCCCGAAACCCGATTCACTCGGCCCTATTTCTGCTCTCGTCGTTCCTCCTGGTTGCCTGCATCTTCATCCTGCAGCAGGCGGAGTTCGTCGGCGCGGTCCAGATCCTCGTCTACGCGGGTGGGATCATGGTGCTCTTCCTCTTCGTCATCATGCTCGTGCACCAGCGGGGCGTTCAGGAGCGGCTCACGTTCCAGCACCAGTGGGACATCGCGCTTCTCTTCCTGCTCGTCTTCCTCCTGCCGTTTCTGTACGTCCTCTGGACCGAGCGCTTTCCGGACCTGCCGCAGAACCTCGAAGCGTTTCGGACGGTCAAGGGAAAGATCGCCGGCAACACCGAGGCCGTCGCTTGGGTTCTGTACCGCGACTATCTGCTGCCTTTCGAGGTCGCATCCGTGTTCCTGCTGGTCGCCATGATCGGGGCGGTCGTGCTGGGAAAAAGGTCGGCGGAGAGGGTGGACTGATGGACCTCCTCTGTCATTCCGAGGCCCGTGAGGGCCGAGGAATCTCCGAGATCCCTCGCCCAGAGCCCCCCTCTGCCGTTAGAGGAGCACTTGAGATCCCTCGCTACGCTCGGGATGACAGAGGAGGGCGAGGGGCCCGGGATGACAGGTTCGAGCGATGACCATCACCATCAACCACTTCCTCGTCGTCTCTTTCCTGCTCTTTTCGATTGGCCTCTTCGGCGTTCTCGTGCGGAGGAACTTCCTGACGGTGCTCATGTCGGTCGAGCTCATGCTGAACGCGGTCAACCTGAACCTGATTGCATTTTCCAGACGGCTTTCGGATCTCACCGGACAGGTCTTCTCGATCTTCGTGATCACGATCGCCGCGGGGGAGGCCGCGATCGGCCTCGCGCTGACGATCTCGTTCTTCCGGCAGCGTCGTACGCTGAACGTGGAAGAGGCGAGCACGATGCAGGGCTAGCGCGTGAAGGATCTCCTCTGGCTCGTTCCGGTCTTCCCGCTGGTGGGGTTCCTCGTCAACGGAATCGTCTACCTGTTCTCGCACCGGACCAGCGGGGCGCCGCACCCTCCGGCGGATCAGCCGGCGGCCGAGTCGAGCCTCGCGGCGGGCCATCCCCACGCGCACGTCCACTTAGAGACCGAGCCGAAGTGGAAGGCCCTGCACACGGTCGTGGGCACGGGCAGCGTCGCGCTCTCCTGCGTCTTCGCGTTCGGCGCGATCTTCGACGTCGGGATCCCGGCGCTCTCTTCGGGCGCCCACCACATCGTGACGCTCTGGCGGTGGATCCCGCTCGGGGTCAATCAGGCGACCGGACAGGTCCCCGGACCGCTCGGCGAATGGTTCGTCGACATGGCACTGCGACTCGATTCGCTCTCGGCGCTGATGATCGCCTTCGTCACGTTCGTCGGCTTTCTCATCCACGTCTATTCCGTGGGCTACATGGGGCACGACGCCGGTTACGGCCGCTACTTCGCGTACCTGAACCTCTTCATGTTCTCCATGCTGACGCTCGTGCTCGCCGCGAACTTCCTGGTGATGTTCGTCGGCTGGGAAGGCGTGGGTCTCTGCTCGTACCTCCTGATCGGATACGACTACCACAAGAAGTTCGCCGCGGACGCCGGCAAGAAGGCGTTCGTCGTGAACCGCATCGGCGACTTCGGCTTCATCCTCGGGATCTTCGGCGTTTTTGGTCTCTTCGGCACGCTCGACTTCGGAAAAGTCTTCGCCGCGGCGGCGTCGAATCCAGGCGCGTATGCCTCGTGGATGACGCTCGTCTGCCTCTGCCTGTTCCTGGGCGCCGTGGGGAAGTCCGCGCAGGTCCCGCTCTACGTCTGGCTCCCCGACGCGATGGCGGGACCGACTCCGGTGTCCGCGCTGATCCACGCCGCCACGATGGTGACTGCAGGGGTCTACATGGTGGCGCGTTGCAACGTACTCTTCCGCCTCTCGCCCGACGCTCTTCTCGTGGTGGCGGTCGTGGGTGGGTTCACCGCCCTCTTTGCGGCGACGATCGGGCTCGCCCAGAACGACATCAAGAAGGTCCTCGCCTACTCGACGGTTTCGCAGCTCGGCTACATGTTCCTCGCCTGCGGCGTCGGCGCGTTCGTGGCGGGAATGTTTCATGTGCTGACGCACGCGTTCTTTAAGGCCTGCCTGTTCCTCGGGTCCGGCTCTGTGATCCACGCTCTCGGCGGCGAGCAGGACCTGCGCCGCATGGGCGGCCTCGCGCGCAGGATCCCGATCACCTACGCGACCTTCCTCGTAGCGACGCTGGCGATTGCGGGCGTTCCGCTGCTGGCGGGCTTCTTCTCGAAGGATGCGATCTTAGCCGCCGTCTTCGAGGCGCACTTCGCGCAGGCGCCCTGGCTGCCGAAAGTGTTGTGGACCGCAGCGCTCTTCACCGCGGGCCTGACGGCGTTCTACATGTTTCGGCTGGTCTCGCTCGCCTTCTACGGGACGTTCCGAGGGACCGCGGAGCAGGAAGCGCACGTCCACGAGTCTCCGAAGTCGATGACGGTCCCGCTCATGGTTCTCGCGTTTCTTTCGGTCGTCGGTGGCTGGATCGGCGTCCCGATCGTCCGTGGCGGGGACCGGATCGGGAGGTTCCTCGCGCCCGTCGTTCCCGCGCTCGCCGGCGCTCACGCGGAGGAGCACCTCCCCGCGGTATTTCTCGAAATCGCTCTGATGGCGGCGTCGGTCGCGGTCGCGATGATCGGGCTCCTCCTCGCCTACCTCTGGTACGCGAAGGAAGAGGGGCGCGTGCCGGCGCGTCTGGCCGAGCGGTTTCCCGGCCTCTACCGCGCCGTCGCGAACAAATACTTCGTGGATGAGGCGTACGACGCTCTCTTCGTGGAGGGCCTTGCCAAGGGGGGCGGCCGGCTGATGTGGGAGGTGGACGCGGTCTGGGACCTCATCCCGAACGGCACGGCCGCCGTCACTCGCGGCGCGTCCTGGCTCTCGCACTTCTTCGACCAGTACTTCGTGGACGGCGCGGTCAACGGCGTCGCCGATTCTCTCCAGGGAGGATTTCGGCTGCTCCGTCGCGCGCAGACCGGACGCGTGCAGAACTACGCTCTCGTGATGGGGGCAGGAGTCTTTTGTATCGTCGCGGTCTATCTGATCTTCCGGTGACGAGCGAGGGGAACTGAATGGAGCTGATGGGCATCTGGATCCCGATCCTTTCGATCGTGACCTACATCCCGCTCGCGGGAGCGCTCGCTGTCGTGTTCTTCCTGCCCAAGGAGAGAACCGGGGCAATCAAAACAATCTCGACGGCCATCGTGCTCCTCGACTTCGTGGTGTCGCTGCCCTTGTGGTTCCTCTTCGAGCGCGGCCGCGAGGGATACCAGTTCGTCGAGAAGGCCTCATGGATCCCGTCTCTCGGCGTCGATTACCACTTCGGCATCGACGGGATCTCGCTCCTCCTGATTCTCCTGACCACGCTCATGGGGATCATCGCCGTCGCCTGCTCCTACACGGCGATCTCGGAGCGGCAGAAGGAGTATTACGTCCTCCTTCTTCTCCTCCAGACTTTCATGATCGGGACCTTCTGCTCGCTCGACCTCTTCCTCTTCTACGTCTTCTGGGAGGTCATGCTCGTCCCGATGTACTTCCTGATCGGCGTGTGGGGGAGCGACCGGCGCCTGTACGCCGCGATCAAGTTCTTCCTCTACACGCTCGCGGGGTCGGTCCTGATGCTGCTCGGCATCATCGCTCTCTACTTCTACAACACGACCGGCTTCCTCGGTTACAAGGGCCTCCAGCAGCCGCCGACGTTCTCGATCGAGAAGTTGACCGCGGTCGCCGCGGGGATGCCGCCGGAGCTGCAGATCTGGCTCTTCTTCGCGTTCTTCTTCGGCTTCGCGATCAAGGTTCCGATGTTTCCCTTCCACACCTGGCTGCCGGACGCGCATACCGAGGCGCCGACGGCGGGCTCGGTCATCCTGGCGGCGATCCTGCTCAAGATGGGAACGTACGGGTTCGTCCGGTTCTCCCTGCCGATGTTCCCCGATGCGATCAACACCCCGTGGGTCCTCGGCGTCGTGGTCACGCTCTCCATCGTGGGGATCGTCTACGGCGCGATGGTCACGCTCGTCCAGAAGGACATGAAGCGCCTGATCGCGTACTCCTCCGTCTCGCACCTGGGCTTCGTGATGCTCGGCGTCTTCGCCCTCAACATGGCGGGGCTGCAGGGCGGGATCCTCCAGATGGTCAATCACGGAATCTCGACGGGCGCCCTGTTCCTCCTCGTCGGGATGATCTACGAGAGGCGCCACACTCGGATGATCTCGGACTACGGCGGCCTCGCCCGCCAGATGCCTATCTACGCGACGTACTTCCTGATCATGGCGCTCTCTTCGATGGGCCTGCCGATCTTGAACGGCTTCATCGGCGAGTTCACGATCCTCCAGGGAGCGTTCGCCAAGAGCTTCTGGTGGGCGTTCTTCGCAGCCACCGGTATCGTGCTCGGCGCCGCGTATCTCCTGTGGCTATACCAGCGCGTCTTCTTCGGCGAGATCACGAACCCCGCGAACGCGAGCCTGCCGGACTTGACGGCCCGGGAGCAGGTCACGCTCCTTCCGCTCGTCGCTCTGGCTCTGTGGATCGGGCTGTACCCGAAGCCGATGTTCGACGTGCTCCGCCTGCCTTCCGAAAAGATCGTCGCGGCGGTCGGCGGTCGGACCGTCCCGAGCCCGGCGCTCGCACGCCAAAGCCCAGCCGCGGAGAAAGAGACGTCGCTCTCGGTCGGCGCGGCGCGTCCGTGAAGGTCTCCGCCTCCGACTGGCTCCTCCTCTCGCCGGAGCTCTTCCTGACCGCGGCGGGGCTGCTCATCCTGTCGATCTCCGCCTTCTTCGAGAAGGCGAAAGAGGAGTTCCTCGCGTTCCTGACGCTCCTCTTTACGGGAATCACGATCGGGCTCGTCGCCTTCGTCTCGGGCTATCGCGGGCGGGGCGCGCCGATCTTCGCGGGGATGTTCATCGTGGACAACTTCGCGGTCTTCTTCAAGCTCCTGATGCTCCTTTCGATCGTCCTGACCGTGCTCGCTTCGATCCAGTTCGTCGGCCGCGCCCCCTATCCAGCGGGCGACTACTACGCGCTCCTCCTCTTCACGGGCGTCGGGATGCTCTTCATGGTGTCGGGCAACAACCTCATTTCGATCTACGTCGCGCTCGAGCTGATGGCCCTTTCCTCCTACATCCTCGCCGGCTATTTCAAGCTGGAGATCAAGAGCACCGAAGCGGCGCTGAAGTACTTCGTGCTCGGGGCGTTCTCCTCGGGCGTGCTCCTATACGGCCTCTCGCTCGTGTACGGAATCGCGGGCCGGATGGGTCTCCCGGAGCTCGCGAAGCTCTTCGAGTCGCAGGCCAAGTCGAACCTGCTCTCCGTCGGGATCCTGCTGATCCTCGCCGGGCTCCTCTTCAAGATTGCCGCCGTACCGTTTCACGTGTGGACGCCCGACGTGTACGAGGGCTCTCCCACGCCGGTCACGGCGTTCTTTTCGGTCGGCCCGAAGCTCGCGGCGTACGCGATCCTGGCGCGGATCTTCTACGTCGGCTTCCCGAAGTTCCACGCCGACTGGGGCCTGATCATCGCGCTGGTGTCCGCGGCGACGATGGTGTTCGGGAACGTGGCCGCCCTTCTCCAGACGAACGTCAAGCGCATGCTCGCTTACTCGTCGATCGCGCACGCCGGCTACGCACTCATGGGCGTGCTCGGATTCCGGACGGAATTCGGGCTCTGGGGGATCCTGGTCTATCTGCTCGCGTACACGTTCATGAACTTCGGGGTCTTCGCGCTCGTGGTGTTCCTCGAGACGAAGGGCTACGCCGCGGAGTCGGTCGCGGACTTCAACGGCCTCGCACGCCGCAACATGTCGGCGGCGGTCGTGATGCTCGTCTTCCTCCTCTCGCTCGCGGGCATTCCCCCGACGGCCGGTTTCATCGGCAAGTACTACCTGTTCACCGCGGCGATGAAGGCGGGCTACGCCTGGCTGGCGGTCCTCGCGGTCCTGATGTCGGCGCTCTCGCTCTTCTACTACTTCCGCATCGCGGCCGCGATGTTCTTTTCGGAAGCGGAGGGCGCGCCGCTCAAGAGCTCTTACGCGCTGACGGCTGCGGTCCTGATCTGCGCGGCCGGGACGGTCGTCGTCGGCGTTGCGCCGCAGCCGTTCGTCGAGATGCTGCGCGCGTGCGTAATCCGAACGCCATAGGTCGGGACACGAGACAGGGGACACGAGAGACGCCGCGGTATGCGGTCGTCGCGCGTGCATCGGCGGCTGGGATTCTCTTTCCGGTTTCGATCGTCGCGGGATACCTCCTGGGCAAGTGGCTCGGCAAGGCGCTCGGATTGGGCGAGGTGCCGGCCTTCGTCGGGGCGGCGCTCGGGGCCGCAGCCGGGTTCTGGAACCTCTACCGTCTCCTTCGCGGGCTCGAGTCGGGGGGAGAGCAGCCCTGAACGGCGAAGAGGCGATCCTCCGGCGCGTCCGAACGCGGGCGTTGGGGATCGCCGCCGTCGGTGCGGTCGTCGCGCTCTTCTTCGGGTGGCGCGCGGCGGTCTCCTTGACAATCGCCGCGGGCGTCGTTATTTTCAGCTTTCTCGTTCTCGAGAGGCTGACCGAGCGTCTCGTTCCCCCGCAGGAAAAGAAAGGATTTCGAGCTGTGTTCCCCCTCCTGCTGGTCACGGGCGCGGGCGCGGCCGTTCTCGGGATCGCCCTCCTTCGCTGGAGGGGTTTCGAGCCGGTAGCCGGCATGGCCGGGCTATCGGTCGTGGTCCTGGCGATCGGAGCGGAGCTTCTGACGGGAAGGAAGGGCTGATCGGGTGAGCGAGCACCATTCGATTCTCTACGCGCCGGTCAACCGGCTGTTGATCGCGCTCTTCGGCCCGCCCCCTGTCGAGCGGCTTTCTCCCGGCGCCGCCGCGTTCTGGTTTCCCGACGGCAAGGCCGCCTGGATCCCGGATCACGCCTTGATGGCGCTGCTGGTGCTGTTCCTTTTCCTCGTGCTCC
>DASXSX010000193.1:0-21371 GCA_036505815.1 Thermoanaerobaculia bacterium | reverse complement strand
TTCCCGACCCACCAGATCGAATCGATCCTCGGCGCGCCCCTGCCCGTCATCCGCGCCATGCCCAACGTCGCCGCCGTCGTCCGGCTGAGCGCGACGGTTCTATGCCTCGGGCGTCACGCGAAGTCCGCGCATGCCGCGGAGGCTCGGCGAATCTTCGAGTCGATCGGCACGGTCGTCGAACTTCCGGAGTATCAGCTCGATGCCGTCACCGGGTTGAGCGGCACCGGCCCCATGTACATCTTCCAGATCATCGAGGGCCTGAGCGACGCCGGGGTCCGCGTCGGCCTTTCCCGCGACGTCAGCACGGCCTTGACCATTCAGACCGTGCTGGGAGCCGCCAAGATGGCGGAAGTCTTGAAGACTCATCCGGGGATCCTGAAAGATCTCGTCACGTCCCCGGGCGGAACCGCTATCGCTGCGCTCCACAGCCTGGAGCGCAACCGGCTCCGGGCCATTCTGATGGACGCCGTCGAAGTCGCCACGGCCCGCTCCAGGGAGCTCGGGCAGTCGAGCTCCGGCAAGACCTAGAGCGCCGGGCCTCCCGAGCCGCTCAATCCGCGTCGGTGGAAGTCTCGCCAACCTCGTTGCCGACCTTACGGACCAGAGCGTCGACCGCGCTGTCCTCGAGACCCTTGGGGCCGAAGCCATGCCTCGCGAAATCGACCCAGCCTCCGTCGGCGTCGATCTGGATGGTCAGGAGCCGCGCCTTGCCGTTCCAGCCGACGCGCACCGACATGTTCGGCGACGTGAAGACGGCGAGTCGGTCTCCGGAAGAGTCGGAAGCCTTCTCCTCCTTCGCGAAGGTGTACCCCTTTTCCCGGAGAGCTGAGCCGATGCGGTCGAAGGCGCCGTCTACGGTCAACATTTCGGACCTCGCTTTGGTGCTCCCAATTCTATTGCTCCCGCCGGCGGAACTTCAGCTCCGGACGCCGGAGCCGGACGCCAGAATCAAGATCTGATCCCGCTCCTCGCGCTGCGCGCGTGCCGCCGCGAGAGCCGCCGGGCCCTGGTCCCGCCACCACGCCCGCGCGTCCTCGGCCCTCCACGGCGCCGCGACGGCACAGGCCTCGAGCATCGCGTCGAGCGCCTCTACCGAGGCCGGACGGTCCTCACGGCGAAATGCGAGACAGCGGCTAATTGTCTCGTCGAGCGATGCCGGCACGGGATGCGGCGCGACTCGCGAGAGAGGAGGAGGGGGTCCCAGGCGCTCCAGCCGGAAGACCTCGATCGCGGTGCGGCCCGGGAAGGGGGAATTGCCGGTCAGCAGAAAGTATCCGACGGCGCCGAGCGCGAAGATGTCTGCGCGCGCATCGACCTGCAACGGATCGCTCATCCCTTCGGGCGCCATGTATAGCGGCGTTCCGAGCAGCGAGCCATCCTGCGAGAGCGCGGCGTCGCCGGAGCTCGCCGCCGCCACTCCTGCCGGTGCGGACTCGATGGAGCCGACGTCCTTGACCAGCCCGAAATCGAGAACCTTCAGGAAGTCGGGGATGCCGCCGTAGACACAGACCATCAGGTTCGCCGGCTTGATGTCCCGGTGAATGAGACCCGCGGCGTGGGCCTCTGTGAGCGCGCCGCACGCCTGCCGCAGCAGGTGCACGACGCGCGCCGGCAGTAGCGGTCCGTCGAGCTCCACGAGCTGCAGCAGGTTGATGCCCCGCAGGAGCTCCATCGCGTAGTAGAAGACGCCGTCGGCCGTGCGGCCATAGTCGTAGATCGCGATCGTGCTCGGGTGCGTCAAACCTGCCGTCAACTGGACCTCTCGCTCGAACCGCGCGAGCGCGCGCTCGCCCTGAGTGCCGGGCGCGAGCAACTTGACCGCGGTCGGCCGCCGCAGCAGGGCATGGCGCGCCTCCCAGACGACGCCCATCGCGCCGTGGCCCAGCCGCGCGACGAGCCGGTACGGTCCGACCTTCTCCACCTGGCGGCGCAGCCGCGAGATCGTCCGGAGCGAGGTCAGCGTGGCAAAGCCGAGCAGCGCGGTGAGCACGCCGGCCGAGGCGATCCCAATCGTTCCGCGCTTCGGGGGAAGGAAGGCGCCGGGAAGCGTGAAGACCGTGAGGGCCCAGCGGCGATCGGCGAATTGCACCGGAAACTCGAGACTGAAACCGGCTCGCCTCGGCAGCGCCGCCGCGTCCCGGGGCCTCTGCGCCAGCGGAACTGCCTCGCGTGCCTCGGGGTCCCGCAGAACGAGGCCCAGGCCGGAGGCGTCCACGTCCGCAGCGGCGCTGCCCACCAGCGGCGCGACGCGGAAGATCGCCATCGCGAAGCCCGTGAGCAAGGCACGGCGTCCCGCGTCCGATGCAGGATCGCCCCCTTTGTAGACCGGTGCGTACATGGCGACGACAGGCAGGGCGTCCGGCTTCCCCGCGTCCTCGATCAACCCGAAGGGGCGCGACGCCGCGATCCGGCCCGAGTCGCGCGCCGTCTGTGCGGTCGCCCACCGGAGCGGATCGGCGGCGATGTCGAAGCCGAGGGCGAGAGCGCTCGGCGGCTCCATGTAGTGAATCGGGACGTAGTAGTCGCGGCGGCCGGCTGCGCGCGGCTTCCCGTCGGCGATTTCCCAGAAGCGATAGTCCGTCAGGCCTGCGTTCCGCGCCTCCTCCTCGTAGAGGGCGCGCTCGGATTCGCGGACGAGGGGAAGCCACTCGAACGCGTACACGAGCTGATGGCGTGTCAGCATCGGACCCGCCAGCAGGCGAAACTGCCGGCGGGTCATCTCGCCCGACGCCTCGAGAAAGCTCGAGAGTGCCGTCAGGTCCTCTTGCGGCAGCAACAGCCTGTCGGTGACCGCCGCCTGGAGAAGCTGCGCCCGTTTCGAGAAGGCGAGGTGCGTGGCCGCATGAGCTCGCGCGAACAGGTAGGCGCCCAGCCCGAGCGACAAGGCCGCAAACACGCTCGCGAGGAGGACGTCCGTTCCACGGATCGAGGCACGCCACGAGGAAAGGGCAGACCGCAAGCGACGCCCCGTGAACCGGCCCGCTTCCGGACCGGACCGGCGGCCACGCTCGCCCGAGCCGCTCGTCACAGAGGGATTATCTGACCGGACGGCGTCCGGTCATCCCGAGCGAAGCGAGGGATCTCGTTCGGAGAGACTAACCCCGGGGAACCTCGTCGTTCGGCATGTTCGAGGCCGCCGGCGGCGAGGCCGGATGGCCCGGAACCAGCGCTCCTGCGGAGACGACCATCTTCATCGCCTGCTCCGGCGTCATGTCGAGGTAGGTGACGCGCTCCTCCGGCACCAGCAGAAGAAAGCCCGTCGTCGGATTGACCGCGCTCGGAATGAAAACACTGCAGAGTCTCCTGCCCGACTTCTCTCCGGCTTCGCCCGACGCCGTCGCGGTCACGAATCCCAGGCCCCAGGAGCCGGGAGAAGGGAATTCGACGATGGCGACCCGTCCGAATGAACCGACCCGCGACGGCCCGAGAAGCAGCTCCCCGATCTGACGCAGCGTCGCATAGATCTTGTTGATGAGCGGCACGCGGTTCATGAGGCGATCCCACGTCGCAAAGAGTCGCCGCCCCAGAAAGTTCGTCGCCAGAAACCCGAGGACGAGCAGGAGCACGTTCAGGAGAACGAAGCCGAGCCCGAACACCGATACTCCGCGGGCGTGCAGCTCTTGCCCCAGGATGTTGTCGAAAAAGCGGAAGAAGCTCCAGACGATCCAAAGGGTGATCGCCGTCGGCGCCAGGACGAGAAGGCCCGCTATGTAGTAGCGCCGAACGCGGGTCCAGAAGGAGACGTCCAACGCTACCGGCGAAGCTGCGCCAACCAGTTTTGCGGGATCTCGTGGGGACCGAGACGCGTGCCAGGGGAAAGTGTCATGCGGTCTACTGCCTCGGCGATTCTACTCAGATTGCGTTTCGGGCTTCGTGATCTCCGGAGGGATGCGCGACGCCGTCAACGGCTTCCGGAGCTGTTCGAATCGCGGCGTGCGCACCACTTTCTCTGACAAAAACGCAGTGCCCGCCGCGCGTTTGTGACGTCCATTGTGTGATACAGTTGCAAGCGTCTAAAGGTCCTGCCGGCTTCGGAACCTTGCTGTCGCCGTCCTTCCCTCGGTGGACCCCCGATGGAGACCATTTGTTTCAAGGACTCAGGAGTGTGTCTCATGCAGTTCGCACGTAACGTCCATTTCCAGGTCAAGAACGGGAAAGAGAAGGAGTTCACGACTCTCCTCGAGAACGAAGTCCTTCCGATGCTCCGCAAGCAGAGCGGTTTCCAGAACGAGTTGACGTTCGTCAACCCGGATGAAACAGTCGGCGTCAGCATTTGGGACGACCGCAAGAGCGCCGAGGCCTATCAGACCTCGACGTATCCGCAGGTTCTCGCGAAGCTCAACCCCGTGATCGTGGGAACGCCGACGGTGAAGACCTACGACGTCACCGTCACGACCCTTCGAGCCTAAAAAGAGACCGGGCGCGAACGCGCTCGTTCAACGAGGCCCCGCTGGGGGCCTCTTTTTTTGCATCCGAAAGAGGCTCACGCCGTCCAGTCGAGGAGGAATCTGAGACCCGCGACCCCTCCGCGCCCGAGGCGCTGCATCGTTGGTCTTCAAGAGCTTCCGGAGGGCGGGAGCGACCGAATCGGAAGTCGTTCAATGCGCTTCATTGCCGCGGCGCGAGCTGCGCCTTTTCCAGGAACACGCCCCGAAGGACGACTCCCCGGATTTGCCTCGTATTCGCGATGTTCGCGAGCGGATCCGCATCGAGCAAGACGAGGTCCGCGTCCTTCCCGACCTCGATCGTGCCGAGCCGGTCGGCCACGCGCAGATGACGCGCCGCGCCGGAGGTTGCCGTCTGCAGCGCCTCCATCGGTGTCAGTCCGGCGCGCACCAGCAGCTCGAGCTCGTCGTGAAGATCCGACCCGGGGCGCGGTACCGGATACGGAACCGTGCTCGGGTGAGGTCCAAAATCGGTTCCGGCGAGGAGCGCGACGCCCGAGCGGTGCATGCGACCGACGAGCTCGACGAACCGGTTGAACATCTTCGTCCGCCCCGCTGCGGCGGCTGTGTAGTTCGGGTCGTGCGGTGCGAGATCGACCGCTTCCTGCATGAACGAGCGGTAGGCGACGAGCGTCGGTGTAAACCACGTGCCGTTGCGGGCGAAGCGCGCGAAGAGCTCGTCCGCCCGCTCGTCGGTGAGCTCATCGAGTGCCGTCAATGGATCTTTTGTCGGATTGCCGCCGGCCGGCACATCGGCGAACACGATGCTCTCCGTCATCGTCTCGACGTGCTCGAGGCTCGACGCACCGGCGTCGGACGCCTCCGCGATCCGGACGCTCGTGGGGAGATGCATTGCGAGAAGCATGTTCTGCCGCCGGCATTCGTCGGCGAGCGCGAAATACGCTTCGCGAGAAAGGCCGTTGTGAGACTTGATGAGGTCGACGCCCTCTGCTTTGAGCTTCGTCACGGCGGCGCGGGCCTCGTCCGCGTTCCGGGCGACGATCGTCATCGACGCGCGTTCCTCCGACATCTCCTTTGGTCCGTCGACGAACGGGCCGGCGCGGAAGATGCGCGGCCCGCGTTGCGCGCCGCGGTCGATCTCCGCGCGCCAGGCGTCGAGCTGAGTCAGGTTTCCGCCCACGTCGCGCACCGCCAGGACTCCGTGGCGGACGAGAGCCGCCAACGCTTCCTCGCCGTAAGACGAGAGGTGGGTGTGCATGTCCCACAACCCGGGGATCAGGTACTTACCGCGGCCGTCGACGACGCGGGCCCCGCGCGATAGGCGCGAATCGCCGACGCGCGAGATGGCCGCGATCCGGCTGCCCTCGATGATGACATCCATGTTCGGGCGGGCGGAAGCGCCGGTCATGTCGATGACCGTCACGTTCGCGATGACCAGCGGCCGGACCGCCGCGGACTTCGCCGCCGCGCATCCAGCGAGTGGCAGAAGCAGGAGAGAGAGAACAGCGGAGGGATGTCTCATGAGGTCGAGTCTAGCGGCGAGTGAACGCTCACCCAAAAAAAACCGCCCCTCGCGGGGCGGTGCTCCAGGTCTTCTAGGTTGTCGCGCCGTTACCACCTCGAGCGGCGGTTCCGGTCCCGAGACCGCCGATCGTCGCGGCGCCAGTTCCGGTCGTCGCGCCGGGAGTCTCGGCCGTCCCAACGCCGGGAGTCGTCACGCCGGTAGCTGCGGTAGTCGTAACTCCGACCGTACGGGCGCGAGTACCCGTAATTACCGTACGGCCGCGAATACCCGTAACCGTAGCTCCGATAGGGACGGACGTACCCGTAATTCCGATGGCCGAAGAACACCGGAGCGCCGATGATGACCCACTGGGACCCGTACTGCTCGCACGGATACCAGTAGTTGTCGTACTCGAACCCGTATCCGTAGTCGGGGTTGTCGTAGACGTTGTAACCGTAGGGAACGTACGCGCCGACCCCGAATCCCCCGTATCCGTATCCCCCGTCACCGACTCCGACCGAAATCCGTCCGTGAGGAAGCGGAAACGATCCTTCGAATCGAACCTGCGCGTTCGCAGGCGACGCGCCCACGACCGCAAGACCGCCCGCCAGAACGGCGGATCCGAGCGCGATGCGAATTGCTTTCTTCATTTGAACCTCCTCCGCCAGGTTTCGGCGGACGCCAGAGGGAATCGCAACGCCGGTGCCACGGTGCCATATCTGCAAGCATCTGAAAACAAAGGGTTTTCGCGAAACGGTCGAGAGCGAAGTGTCCTCTGCACGGGTCGGCACGGGAGCAGAGAGGTCATTTCTCCGGCTCGCGGAGCGGGCGTTTGCCCGGCGCGTACTTGATGACTCGTGCCTTCTCCAGAGTCACAAGGCCTTCCTGCACCATTTCGTCGAGGATCGGGATCAGGCGGTCGATCTGATCCTGGGTGTCGACAACCTCGATGACCACGGGAAGGTCTTCCGAGAGCCGCAGCAGGTGAGCCGTGTGAAGAACGCTCCGGGCGCCGAATCCCGCCACTCCGTGAAAGACGGTGGCGCCCGCGAATCCCGCCTTTCGCAGTCTTTCGAGCAGCGCAGTTGAAAGCGGGCTGTGGTGCCACTTGTCCGATTCGCCGATGAAGATCCGCGCGAGCACCTGCTCCCCATCGAGAACGCGCACGTAGACTCCTTCCTAGTTTCCGACGAGCCACCGCGCCGAGACGAGGCCGGCGACCCCGGCGGCGAGGCACGTTCCGACCATGACGACGGCGTTCGAAATGCCGAGCAGCCACGCTCCTTCCCGGAGGTACTGGAGCGTTTCGAAGTTGAAGCCCGAATACGTCGTGAACCCGCCCATGACCCCGACGGCGAGAACGACGCGCAATCCGGGGGAGACGATCGCCGTCGTCAGAGCGACGTGCATGATCGCTCCGATCAAAAAACAGCCGATCAGATTGACCGCGAGCGTGCCGAAGGGAAAGGACGCTCCGAAGCGCCGGGCGGCCCAGCCGGAAATCAGATAGCGCGCGCCCGTGCCGATCGCGCCGCCCGCGCAGATCCAGAGGAATCGAACCATCCGCCGACCTCCCATCTCGGCACAACTCCTGTGCCCGTCGTAGGAGTCATTGGTCTGCTCGGAAAAGGCAGACGGTTCCGGCGGACTCCACCGCCTCGAAAGCGAAAATCATAGCAGCGGCCGAACGGGCGTGCCGCTTTGTTCAGGCGGCGACGGTCTCCGGACGGCGGATGCCGTAGACGACCAGCCGTTTTCCCGACTCTTCGATTTCGCCCTCGAGCGTCGCGCCGAGACGTTCCGCGAGATGGATGGAACGCTCGTTCTCGGGGCGGATGACGCAGGCGATGTGATCGCGCTTGAGGTCCGTGAAGGCGTGCTGCACCGCCGCGCGAGTTCCTTCGAGCGCGTAGCCCCGACCCCAGGCGTGACGAGCCAGCGCCCAGCCCAGCTCGAAACCGAGTCCTCCCTCCGGATTCAGGAAGCCAAGGTGGCCGATGAGCCGGTTCGTGGACCGTTCGATCACCGCCCACATGCCGTAGCCGCGGAGTTGCCAGTGCCCCAAGTACCTCGCGATCTGCCACCACGCTTCGACCCGCGAGAGCGGCCCGGCATGTATGTAGCGCATGACCTCGGGGTCTGCGCAGATTTCCGCGTGGGCTTCGAAGTCATCGAGCCGGAACATCCGAAGATGGAGACGATCGGTCGAGAGCTCTGTCACCGCGCGATCATAAGGTCGTATATCGTCCCTCGCGCCGCAAGGAGACCTCATGAACCCGATCCGCCCGTTTCGCACGCTGACTTTGGCCGCGACGGTGCTCTGCGCACTGTTGATCGTCGAATCGGCCGCGGCGCAAACGCCGCCACGCCCCAGGTATCCCGCCCTGCCCAGCGAAACGCCGGCAAAGCTCGAGCCGACCAACGAGGGCTTCGACTACGTCCGCCGGGGCGTCATGATTCCCATGCGCGACGGGGTGAAGCTCCACACGGTCATCCTCGTGCTGAAAGGCGCCAAAGGCGCCCCGATCCTCCTCACGCGAACGCCGTACGACGCCACCGCGCTCACGAGCCACACCGCCAGCTCGCACCTGGGCCCGAGCCTGTACGGCTACGACAACGCCACTGAGGTCGTCGTCGAGGGCGGCTACATCCGCGTCGTGCAGGACGTGCGCGGCAAGCACCGCTCGGAGGGCGACTACGTGATGAACCGCCCGCTGCACGGCCCGCAGAACTCGACCCCGGTCGATCACGCGACCGACACGTACGACACCATCGAATGGCTCGTGAAAAACGTGCCGGAGAGCAATGGCAAGGTCGGCATCCTCGGCATTTCCTACGACGGCTTCCTGCCGCTGATGGCGCTCGTCAATCCGCACCCGGCGCTCAAAGTGTCCGTGCCGATGAACCCCATGGTCGACGGCTGGATGGGGGACGACTGGTTCCACAACGGGGCCTTCCGCCAGCTCGGGGCGTCCTACATCTACGAGCAGGAGGCAGACCGGAAGAACGACGTCAAGTGGTGGACGAGCCACTTCGACGACTTCGACACGTTCCTGCAGGCGGGATCGGCGGGTGAGCTCGGCAAACGCCGGGGACTCGAGCAGGTCGGCTTCTGGAGGAAGCTCCTCGCTCACCCGAGCTACGACGCCTTCTGGCGCGACCAGGCAGTCGACAGGATCCTGGCGGCTCAGCCGCTGAAAGTCCCGGTGATGCTCGTGCACAGCCTGTGGGACCAGGAAGACATCTACGGCGCCATTGCGGTCTACAAGGCGATCGAGCCGAAGGACACGGGCAACGACAAGGTCTTTCTCGTGATGGGCCCCTGGCATCACGGCCAGGAGATCCGGGACGGCAGCTCGCTCGGCGCGCTCAAATTCGACAGCGACACGGCGCTCTACTTTCGCCGGGAGATCCTGCGCCCGTTCCTCGACCAGTACCTGAAGGATGGCGCGCCGAAAGCCGACGTCGCGCCCGTCTCGGCGTTCGAGACCGGGACCAACACCTGGCGGCGCCTGAACGCGTGGCCGTCGGGCTGTGCCTCCGGCTGCGCGGTGCGGCCGACGCCCCTCTATTTGAACGCCGGACTGAGAGTGAGCTTCAATGCACCAAAGGCCGGCGACGCGGCGTTCGACGAGTACGTCTCCGATCCCGCCAAGCCGGTGCCCTTCATCGCGCGTCCCGTTCCACCGGCGAGCTACGACGGCCACAAGAGCTGGCGCGAATGGCTCGTGACCGACCAGCGGGAGGCGTCCGGCCGCCTGGACGTCGTCGCGTTCGTCTCAGGCGTTCTCGACGCGCCGGTCAAGATCAGCGGACAGCCGACGGTCAACCTCATCGCCTCGACGACCGGCACGGACTCCGACTGGGTGGTCAAGTTGATCGACGTCTACCCCGACGAAGTGGCCGCACAGCCCGCCCTCGGCGGCTATCAGCTGATGGTGTCGGCCGACATCTTTCGCGCGCGTTACCGCGAGAGCTTGGAGACTCCCGAACCGATTGCGGCCGGCCAGCCCCTGCTCTACCGGTTCGCCCTACCCACGGCGAACCACGTCTTTTTGCCGGGCCACCGCATCATGGTGCAGGTCCAGTCGAGCTGGTTCCCACTCTACGACCGCAACCCGCAGACCTTCGTGCCCAACATCTTCTGGGCCAAACCCGGTGATTACCGAAAAGCCGTGCAGCGGATCTATCACGCGCCCAGCCAGGCGAGCTTCATCGAGTTGCCGCTGGTGGCGGCGCAGTGATTCCCGGGCTGCTTCTGAACTCGTCGCGGAACTCGTTCCGGCGGCGCCACAGGTACGCCAGGATCGCGATGTTGATGATGAGATAGGCCCAGCCGCGGAATAAGAGCGGCCTCCTCCAGATCTCCAGGAGCTCGATCGGAATGCCGAGCAGCGTCATGCCGATCGTGAAGTAGGTGGCCCACCAGATGCGGGCGAGGAGCAGAAGCCCTTCAGCGACGAAAACCGCGCCGATCGCGAGCGCCGCCGCCCCGATCGCCTCGCGCTGGCCGGTCGTGATGTGATCGAAGAACATGGAAAGTCGCCGGATGCTCTCCCGATCCGAGTTGGCGTTGAGGAAGCGGACGAACTCCATCGGCGCGCCGTGCCGCGTCACGTGCACGAACCGCAGGACGGCGACGCCGAAGAGCATGAACGCCGCCGCTTTGAGGAACTTGAAGACGATGATGGCAATGAACAGTCCGGTCAGGCGCTTCGCCGGCCGGCTCGCTCCTCCATCGTCGTGCGCGGAATCCATCTCCGAAAGAATTGCAGAATACAGGGAGGGCTCGCGTGAAAATCGCTGCTGCTATCGTCCTGGGCATCGCCGCGGCGACCGCCGCGGCTGCCGCCGAGAAGCGAGTTCTGCACTACATCCCCAAACACGGCGACCTGAAGTACACCTTCGGCGGTGTCCCGCCCGCGGCGCGCATTGCGCCGGGCACTCGGATCGTGAGCTGGACCGAAGACTGCTACGACGGCGCGGTCACGAAGCCCGGCCAGCTCCCTTCCAAAGTCCAGCTCCCCGGCCACGACAACCCGCAGACCGGCCCTTTTTACGTCGAAGGTGCGGAGCCGGGCGACACGCTCGCCATTCACATCGAGAAGCTCGAGCCCGCGCGCGACGTCGGCATCTCCTCTTCATTCCCCGGCTTCGGGGCGTTGAACGCGACCGACCGCACGGCCCTGCTTCACGCGGACCTGCCGGAGACGGTCTGGTTCTACCGGGTCGATCGGGACAAGGGAGTGCTGCGCACGCGTTCGCAGGACGGCAAGCAGGCGTGGGAGGTCCCGCTCGCGCCGTTCCTGGGTTGTCTCGGCGTCGCGCCGGCGAATGGAGAGGCGCGCTCGACGATCGTGCCCGACTATTTCGGCGGCAACATGGACTGCCCTGAGGTGCGTGCCGGCAACACCGTCTACCTGGGGGTGCGGGTGCCGGGGGCGCTGGTCTCCTTCGGCGACGGCCACCTCGCCATGGGAGACGGCGAGATCATCGGCACCGCGGTCGAAGGCGCGATGAACGTCGAGCTCACCGTCGACCTGATCAAGCGCCGCGAAACGCCATGGCCCCGGATCGAGAATGCCGAATGGCTCATGTCGGTCGGCGCCGGGCGCCCGCTCGAGGACGCCGCGCGGGTCGCCTTCAAGGACATGGTCGCCTGGGTCCGCGAGAAGACCGGCCTGTCCGAGATGGACGCCTACGAGTTCGTCTCGCAGAACGCGCGGGCACCCATCATCCAGATCGTGGACCCGAACTACACCGTGCTCGTGAAGGTCGAGAAGAACCGGCTGCCGTTCCGCGCCGCGTGGTAAGAGCGGTCTGTTCTCCGCTCTTCAAACTGCCCTGCCGATGTTCCCGACATTCGACAGGTGCCGGACCCTGGGCAGCCGGGCGGCCGCCTCGTAGAACCTCCGGTCCGCGGTGACGAAGTTGCAGTCGAGCTCCTCGGCGAGCGCGAGAAAGCTCGCATCGTAGAAGGTAAGGTTGAGCTCACGGCCCAGACGGGCGGTCCGGCGCAGCAGCTCGGCCCGGGGGTCGGCGACGACCAAGGGGAACACCGACAGGTCATCCATCGCCCGCGCAAGGTCTTCCGGCGAGAGGCGGGTCTTCGTCAAGAGAATATTGCCTACCTCATAAAAGAGAAGGGCAGGGACCGCGACTTCCAGGCGAGCCTTCTCGATCGCGTCGAGGAGTCGCCTCGCTTCCTTGACCAGACCCTCGTCTCGCGTCTTGATCCACTTGATCAGGACCGAAGTGTCAACGACGATCTTCCCGGCCATGTCGGCTCTCCCGGTCGCGGCGGATGACATCGGTCGAGTCCCATCGGTCGATCCACTCGGACTCCAGCCGCCGGAGCGACGTCACGGCCTTGCTCCAGGAGAGGCTCCGGCCACCCCGATCGTCGATGAGCCTGCGAAGCGCTTCGCGAATCAGCTCGCTGCGAGAACGGCCCTGAGTCCTGGCCTCACGATCGATTCTTCGCAGGAACTCTTCGGGCAGAGAGATCATGACCTTGGCCACGGTCGATAGGCCTGCAACAGAATCCTAGAGCGGCGCCGGGTAAGGGGCAATACTTTTTATAGACTCACTGCAATTCCAATCACGCCAGCGGCTCGGTGCCGGCGGCGCTCAAGGCCTAAGTGCTTGAACCACTTTGAGATAGAATGGTCTTGCGTGAAACCCTCCGATCGTCTCGCGTTTGCGCGGCGGGATTGGCGCGCGCTGTCGGAAATGAAGGCGGCGTACTGGGTGGAGGTTGGCCGCAGCTCTGGCTCTGCTCCCGCCCTTCGCGCGGGCGAGGAGCTTCGGCGGCAGGTCCGCTATCTACACCCGGAGTGGCCAAGCGCTCGCGAGCGACAGCAGGATCTCGTGACACACGCACGCGTCGCGGCATCCCTCAGGCGTGTCGCCCAAAAACACACTCGCTGACCTTCTCGCGGCTCTTTCGCGCGTGATGGCGGAGTGCTGCGAGCGTTGGTATATCGTCCCGGTGGCTGTCGATCAGCAGGGAAATACGATTGCGGACCCCCAGATTTCCGTCGTCTACGGGACGGCGGTGCCAGGGGGGAGCGCCGACCTGATCCTGGACGTTACTGGCTTCTTCAAATAGAGGAAGTTAAGTCCCGCTCCCCCGGTAAGCGCGTGTCACGGCCGCCATGCCACGACGACGGATCCCGCCGGCGAGGGGCTTCCGCCGACCGGCTCGAGCGTGACGTCGACTTCCTGCGGCCGGGCTCCAAAAATGCTTCCCTCTGCGATCAGCCGTGCCCGGCCATTCGCGTCCGGCCGGGCCGTGCCGATCGAGACCCAGCGTCTGTTCGCAAGGACCCAGGCCTGATAGATCTTCCCGGCCGGAGCCGGAGCGAAGTTCGAAAGCGTGACAACGGCGATCGAGCCGCCGGGCCGGAAACGGAAGGTCGCGTGCGTCTGTTGCGGAACTCCGGGCGAGGCCGTCAGCCTCAGGGCCTGCGAATCGCTCGAGGTCAGCATCGTCAGCGCGCGCTCGTCGCGCCCGAGAACCCGGTGATCCTGGGCGTAACGGAGAGCGATCCCCAGGAGGAGCGCGAAGAAGGCGGCGACCGCAAGAACGGGCGCGAGCTTCGTGCGGAGCGCGGCGAGGCCCGCGCGGATCCGGGATTTGGCGGTGCCGAGCGGCAGATCGAGAACGGAGGCGACCTGTTGGTGCGAGAGGTTGGAAAAAAATGCGAGTCCGAGCGCCTGGCGCTGGGGAGCGGGAAGCTGCGCGAGCGCCGAACCCAGAACGGATCGCCGGTAGCTTTCCCACGCCTCCTGGCTCGGATCGGGCCCGGGATCCGAGAGCGCCGCCAGAAGTTCCTCGGCGGGTTCCGCGGCGGGGCGGGGACGGCGGCTCCGGCGGCGCAGCTCGTTGGCGATCCGGAAGTGTGCGATCTGGAGGAGCCACGGCTTGACCGGACCCCGCGCGGGATCGAACGTCGACGCCTTTCGCCATACGCTGACGAAGACGTCCTGAACGACCTCTTCGGAGGTCGGGCGATCCAGCACCTGGATGGCCATCGCGAAGATCCGCGGCGCGTATCGCGGATAGAGAAGGCCGATCGCTTCTTGACGGCCGGCGGCAATTTCCGCCATCAGCGCCTCGTCCGTCGGGTCCGCGTCCGCGGGGAGCGGCTCCTCGCCCGTCACTTTTCCGCCGACTCAGGCTCTCACGTTACCGGGCCAGTCGCTCCGCTCAGGCGTTCCTGCCGGATTGCCGCACGAGAGCAGGGAGAGCATCGACACTCCCGATTTTCAACCCTGCACGGCCGACTTCGGATTTGCGTCTCTTGCGCGCGAGCAACGCGTCGAGGGACCACGCTCCGGGGCCCGCGATCAGCAGGAAGAGGACACTCATGATCTGAGCGTAATCGGATCGGATCTCGTGCAAGACGGCCCAGGGGCCCATCCGCGGCGGCGCCGGGGGCAGGGGCAAGGGAGACGTCCCCAAGTACAGGGCGATCTTCGTCGTCAACATCGCGACCAGCATCTCGATCACGAAGGGCACGGCGATCAGCCGTGTGAGAAAGCCGGTGATCAAGAGGATTCCGCCGACGATTTCCAGCCCGCCGACGAACGTCGCCATGACGTGGGGGGCCGGAATGCCGATCTTGGTGAAACGGCCCACCCCCTGGTTGGGGTAGACGAACTTCAGGACGCCCTCCCAGAGGAAGACGCCGCCCGCCATCAAACGGACCAGGATCGTCGCCTTCGGCCCGGAGTCGGGCGGATTGAGCAGCCAGGCAAAGAGCTTTTTCACGGCCGGTACTCCTTCAGGCGACCAATAAAGCGGTTCGCCTGAAGAGAAGTACACCGGGCGGGTCGGTTTGGATGGGAGAGGACTCCCGGGGTAAGTCAGGCCTCCACCGATTCAGAAACCCTTCATGTGGCAGGTGGAGACCTGACCCTCAATGTGGCAAGTGGAGACCTGACCCTCTTATCGCGGCTGGGGGACGATCCGGATGTACGGCTTCGGCGACTTCCAGCCCGCCGGGTACTTCTGCCGGGCCTCGTCGTCCGAGACGGTGCCCAGGATGATGACGTCGTCCCCCCGCTTCCAGTTCACGGGCGTGGCAACCTTGTGCTTCGCCGTGAGCTGGACCGAATCGAGCAGCCGTAGTACCTCGTCGAAGTTGCGGCCCGTCGACATCGGATAGGTCAGCATCGCCTTGATCTTCTTGTCCGGTCCGATCACGAACACCGAGCGCACGGTCGCGTTGTCGGCGGGCGTCCGGCCTTGAGACGTGCTGCCCGCATCATCCGGCAGCATGTCGTAGGCCTTCGCCACCTTCAGCTCCGGGTCCCCGATCAAGGGATAGTTGATGGCGTGTCCCTGGGTCTCTTCGATGTCTTTGGACCACCTCTCGTGATCCGGCACCGGATCCACGCTCAAGCCGATGATCTTCGTGTTGCGCTTCTCGAACTCGGGCTTCAATCCCGCCATATACCCGAGCTCGGTCGTACAGACCGGGGTGAAGTTCTTCGGATGCGAGAACAGAATGGCCCAGCCGTTGCCGATCCATTCGTGGAAGTCGACCTTCCCCTGAGTGGTCTCCGCGGTGAAATTGGGAGCTTCGCTGTTGATCCTCAACGCCATGACTGACCTCCGTTTCGTGACGAAGGCTATCGACACACGCATCCCCTGGGCAAGTGCGGCCAAACCCGAACAACCGCCGTCCCTTAGAATGATCCGTCAGCCCTGACGATGCTCTCCGCCGGTACCCGGCTCGGCCCTTATGAAATCCTCGCTCCGTTGGGCGTCGGCGGCATGGGAGAGGTCTATCGGGCGAGAGATTCGCGGCTGGATCGGGACGTCGCCGTCAAGGTTCTGCCCGAACGTCTTTCTCAGGACGCCTCCGCTCTGGCTCGGTTCGAGCGAGAGGCAAAGGCCGTCGCGGCCCTCTCCCATCCCAACATCCTCGCAATTCACGACTTCGGCCGCGACCGCGGAATCTTGTTCGTGGCGATGGAGCTCCTCGACGGAGACACTCTCAGGGAGCGGCTGAACGTCGGATCCCTTTCACCGCGCAAGGCGATCGACTACGCCCTTCAAGTCGCCCGAGGGCTGGGGGCCGCACACGAGAAGGGCATCGTCCATCGAGACCTGAAGCCCGAAAACCTCTTCGTGACGAAGGACGGGAGGATGAAGATCCTGGACTTCGGCCTCGCGAAGGTCGTTCCTCCGGGTTTTGAGACGGAATCCGCGACCGAGGCGCCGACGCAGGCCGCGGGCACGGAGCCGGGGGTCGTGATGGGCACCGTCGGCTACATGTCCCCCGAGCAAGTGCGGGGCCAGCCGGCGGACCAGCGCACGGACATCTTCTCGTTCGGCGCCATCCTGTACGAGATGCTGACGGGAAAGCGCGCCTTCCGGGGCGGCTCGGCCGTCGAGACGATGAACGCCATTCTGAGGGACGAGCCCCCCGATGCGGCAAGGTCCCATCCCGAAGTGACGCCCTCCCTCGATCGGATCGTGCGGCGCTGCCTGGAGAAGAGCCCGGCGGAGCGGTTCGAATCGGCGCGGGATCTCGCGTTCGCTCTGGGCGAGGCGACGAGCGCATCCTCGACGCTCGAGACGGCGCGACGCCGGACGGCCGGGCGTTGGAGCCCGCTCAGCTGGATCGCTGCGATCGGGTCGGTCTTCGTCGTCCTGCTCGCCGTCCTCTTCGCGGTTGACGCCGGCCGTGTGCGGGAGCGACTGCTCAGTCGGGCCGCGCCGTCCGGGCGCATCCAGTCGCTCGCCGTGCTGCCGCTGACGAGCTTTTCCTCGGATCCCGAGCAACAGTTCTTCGCCGACAGCATGACGGACGCGATCATCACCGACCTCGCCCGAATCGGGGCTCTTCGCGTCGTCTCGCGGACCTCCGTGATGAGGTACAAAAGAACGCAGAAGACCGTTCCGGAGATCGGAAAAGAGCTCGGCGTCGACGCCGTCGTGGAAGGTTCCGTCGAGCGCGCCGGGAGCCGCGTGCGGATCACGGCGCAACTGATCCGCGCCGCGACGGACCAGCACCTCTGGGCGGAAAACTACGAGCGCGAGCTGAAGGACGTGCTCGTGCTTCAGGACCAGGTGGCCCGTTCGATCGCGCGGGAAATCCAGGTCAAGCTCACTCCTCTCGACGAGGCGAGGCTAAAGAGTCCCCGCGCCGTCGAACCGGCCGCATACGAGCTTTACCTCAAGGGCCGCTATTTCTGGGTCAAAAGGACTCCGGATTCTGTCCAGAAGGCCATCGCACTCTTCGGCCAGGCGATCGACGCCGACCCCACCTATGCCAGCGCCTACAGCGGTCTGGCGGACTGCTACATGTCCCTCGGTTTTTCGTTCGACGTCGGTTCGCTCCCGCCCAACGAAGCGATTCCGAAAGCAAAAGCAGCAGTCTCGAAGGCGATCGACATCGACGACTCGCTCGCGGAGGCGCACAACACCCTGGCGTTCATGAAACTGAACTACGACTGGGACTTTCCCGGCGCCGAAAAGGAGTTCCGGCGCTCACTCGAGCTGAATCCCGGTTACGCCAACGCCCACCACTGGTATGCGCACTACCTGATCGCGGCCGGGCGGGCGGAGGAATCTCTCGCCGAAAGCAACCGGGCTCTGGAGCTCGACCCGCTCTCCCCGATCATGAGCGTGCACCTCGGCTGGCTGTACTACTACCTGCGCCAGTACGACCGGGCGATCGACCAGTTGAACAAAACGTTGGAGCTCGATCCGAACTACGGTCTCGCGCACTGGTACATCGGCCTCGTCAAGGAACAGCAGAGCCGGTTCGCGGAAGCGCTCGACGCGTTGGGGCGCGCCGAAGGCCTGCTCAAGGGGAACCTCGTCGTCGAAGCGGACCGCGCGCACGCCCTCGCAGCCTCGAAACGAACGGGCGAAGCGGAGGCGGCGCTGCGAAATCTCCTCTCACTCTCGCCCGCACGTTACGTCAACCCGGTCGAGGTCGCGCTGATCCAAATCGGGCTCGGCCGAAACGACGAGGCGTTCCGGTTGCTGGACCGGGCCTACGCGGAGCACTCCGACCTGCTCGTCTATCTCGGCGTCGATCCGCGTCTCGATCCGATTCGCTCCGACCCGCGCTTCGCAGCGCTCGTCCGACGCGTCGGCCTCCCGCTATAGGCGTCTCAGCTGCTCTCCTTCTTCTCCTTCGCCTTCGGTTCCTTCCCCTTCGGCGCCGGCGCCGCAGGCTGAGGAGGTTGCGCGTGCGGTTGGGCCGCCTGGGCACGAGGGGCTCCCTGCGGATTACCGTGCATTGCGGGCGATGGCGCCGACGCACGGGCCATGCCCGAAGATTTCATCGCGGTGTGCTTCTCCCGTGGCGCGAGCGTGGCGCGCTCCTGCCGGACGCGCTGCTGCCTCGCCTCGTGTCGATAAACGGACGCGCGATGCACCGAGGCTCCGGGCGTGGGCTCCGCCCGCCGCGAGACGTGTCGCGCAGGGGCCGAGCGAGCGGCCTCCCGGTGGATTCTCGCTTTGTGGATCACCTCTTTGTGCGCGGCCGGACGATGGGTGGTCCTGCCGACCTTCGGCGAGTGCCTCAACGCCCTTTCTTTCCGAGTGACCGTCGCGTGACGGCGTACTGTTCCATGGGTCCGAGCGATCGTGACGTGTTTCGATTTCCCCACGGACTGGACGCGCGTCGCCGAAGCGGCCCGTTGCCGGAGTCGGGTCTCCCGAGTCATCCGGGCGCCGTGAGGTTTCTCTCTCGCCACAGTTCCGGCGACCCGCGCTTCTTTCACTCGCGCGGCTTTGCTCTCATGGGTGTTCGCCTTCGCACGGGCGATCGCCGCAGACCTCTCGCGCGCCGGCGCCACCACGGGGATCCGCTTGCCGGAGACGTGCGCGGCGGCGAGCGTCGTCGGTTGCGCCTTCAGCTTCCCGACGCCGACGCGATTCAGACCCTTCCCGCTGACCCGCGAGACGAAACTCGGGGGTGGATCCGCCGTCGCGCGCACGATCCCGCCCGACACCGTGAAGCGGGTGCCCTTCTGCGCGCGGGACAGGATGGCGGCGTTCTGCGTTTGCGGCACGCTCACGGTCGAGACGTTGACGCCCACGAATTGCGTCGCCGGCACGAACACGTAGCGCGTGGGCGCGACGACGACGGGCGATCCGAAATATCCACTCGTCGTGATGAAGAACGTGGACGGCACGGGCGCCCATCCGATGTAGCCACCCGTCCAGGCCCAGGTCACCCACGCGGGAGCCCAGACCGTGCCGGGCTCCCACGCCCAGCCGTGCGCGTCCACCCACACCCACGTACCGTAGTGGTAGGGGATGTCTCCCCAGGGATCGTAGGAGACCCACGTCCAACCGTAGTCGGTCCAGATCCATTCGCCGTCCCAGTACGGATCCCAGCCGGAAGCGACTCCCGATGGAACCCAGACTTCGCCGTACGGCTCGGAAACGACCCAGCGACCGTACGGAGCGAGCGATTCGTGAAAGTACGAGATGCTGACGCTCCAGGACACCGACGCGCGAGTCGGTCCAGGAGCGAGCACCATGAATGCGACCGCGAAAAGAATCGCGGTGAGAACTTTTCTTCGCATGCTCTCTCCTTTCGAGCTCCCAAGGAAAAGTGGAGCAACCGGAATGCCATGCCAGAAGTCCCGCTCTACCAGTGAAATGCGCGAGAACCGCTCGAGAGGGGCTCTTCGCCGTCTTCTGAGTCCGGCCGCGGAGATCGCGCCTTCGACTTCCGGGTCAGTAGGAGGGTCTCTGACGAATCGCAAGAACGCGGCGGCGATCATCCCGGAACCCGGGGCTCGGGAAGAGCGACAAGTGATCGGGTCGTCATGACGCGGAAACTGATAGTCTCTCCACCCTTTCCGGAATCCCAAGGAGTCAAACGCGGAGAAGGATGCTGAGCACGAGGCTCGCCAATCGTTACGAAGTCGCGGCCGAACTCGGTCGCGGCGGCATGGGCGTTGTCTACCGTGCGCGCGATCCCGTCCTGAACCGGGACGTCGCGGTCAAGCTCATCGGCTCTTCCGAGCTCACGCCGGAGATCGAGGAGCGCTTCCAGCGCGAGGCCCAGATCGTGGCCCAGATGGACCACGCCGGCATCGTCCCGATTCACGACCTCGGCCGACACGAGGGCTCTCTCTTCTTCGTTATGCCGTTCGTAGAGGGTACGAACGTTCGCCGCCTCCTCTGGGAGGGGTCGCTCCGGCTCGGCGAAGTCCTCGACATCGCGATCCAGGTCGCCGACGCGCTCGACTACAGCCACTCGCGCGGCGTCGTTCACCGCGACATCAAACCCGAAAACATCATGGTGCTGCGCGAGCCCGGAGGAAACCTCCGAGTACGGGTCATGGATTTCGGCCTGGCCCATGCCTCGTCCGAGAACCGCCTGACCAAGACCGGCACGCTGATCGGCACCGTGAGCTATCTCTCCCCCGAGCAGGTCACGTCCCACGAATTCGACGGGCGCTCGGACATCTACGCGCTCGGCGTCGTGCTCTACGAGTGCCTGACGGGGGAGCCTCCGTTCGCGGGCGAAGTGCAATCCATCCTCTATCGAATCGTCCACGAGGTCCCGCAGCCGCCGCGTTCACTCGGGGCGGAGATCCGCGAGGAGCTTCAGAACATCGTGCTCCAGTGTCTGGAGAAGGACCCTGCCCGGCGTCCCCAGAGGGCCGGGCAGCTCGCAGACGCCCTCCGGCGCCACCGCTCGAGCCTCGCGAGCGACGAGTTCGGGATGTCGGTCGTCGTGACGGCGAGCCGGACCTTTCAACGGCCATCGCCTTCGGCCTTCATCGGGCGCGAAAAGGAATTCACCGAGCTGCAGCACCGGCTGAACGCCGCCGTCGCCGGCTCCTGTCAGTTCGCCGTTCTGGCCGGTGAGCCGGGCATCGGCAAGACGAGGCTTCTCGAAGAGCTGAAAAAGCTTGCCACGATCCGCCGGATCCGTGTCCTGTATGGCCGATTCGTCGAGCAGGACCGGGCGTTCTCTTATCAAGGCTTCTGCGAGCTCATCCAGGACTACTTTCAGTCGAAAGATTCCGGAAGCTCCGCCGCCGAACGCCCGGACTTCTCCGACCTCGCGCCCGAGCTGCTCTCCCTCTTTCCTCTCCTGACGGAGATCGGCGAGCTGCGCTCGGCCGTGAGCAGCGATTCGAAGGTCACCTCGGCCGGGGAGCGGAAGGCCGAGGATCGCGTCCAGATCTTCGAGCTGCTCGCGCGGACTCTCGCGCGGATCGCCGCCGGAAAGCCGCTCGTCCTGATCCTGGAGAACCTCCATGCCGCCGAAGTCTCGATCGAGGCGCTCCAGTACATCGTGCGACGTCTCGGCCCGACGCCCACGTTCTTCGTCGGGAGCTACCGCCACACCGAGACCGACAAGCGCCATCCGCTTATCCGCATGCTCGACTCCTTCGCGGACGATCCACGGTTCGCGCCGATCACGCTGGGTCCTTTTCCACCTCGGAACACCGCGCGCTCGTCG
>DASXSX010000192.1:0-14453 GCA_036505815.1 Thermoanaerobaculia bacterium | reverse complement strand
TGAGCCGGGTCTGGCGGCAGCACTCATCATCCACGAAGAGCTCCATTCCCTCGGCCTCACGGAGAATCCTCCTTCGAGCCAGGCGATCACTGCCCGGGTGATCTCGCGGTGCGGAAAGTGAGCACCAATCCCGGGATGACTCTTCGCGTCCGCCTCGTGTTCGGAACGCGGCCTCGGAGCTCAGTGCCCCCGGTTCAGGTTCTTGATCGCGTCCAAGAGCGCCGCCGGCGGGCGCTCGAAACGCGTCCCGAAGCCGGTCGCGCGCACCGCAGGCTCCTCGATGTACACGACGCTTCCCCGGACGCGGAAGCTCCGCCGATCGCCGGGCAGAGAAAAGATCAGGTCGACGTAATCGCCGAGCTCTGGGGTGCGCGGCGCCGCCACATAGCCGCCGGCGAGGTTGACGAGCTCCATGAAACCGGAAAGCTCTTCCTCTCCCCAGCGGATCGTTGCGGGAGCGCCTACCGGGACTCGATCGGACGCCCTCTGTTCGGCAGGTTTTCGCCCCATGAGCATTTTTCTCTCCGGGGAGTTCCTGGGAAAGATCGGTCCGGGAAGAATAGCAGAAACCGGCGGCCGCGGACTCAGAGACGCGTGTCTTCGAGCGCCGGAAGCAATGTCTTGTCGAGCTTCTGGAAGAGCCGCGCGGTCGCCTCGACGTCCCGGCGGCAATACAGCGCAATCTCCCGGAGGCGGTTCTCCCGATAGTAGTGGCCGACGGCATAGCCGTCTAAGCCGTGCTCCTTCGGGCTTTCGACGCCGAAGACCTTGCAGGCGAAGTCGAGGTTCCACTTGCGCGACGCGCCGAAGAACGAGAGGACATCGAGCAGGTCGGTGTGGGGCTTGATCGCGTACCGGTAGCCGCACAGGTTCTTCGTGACGCGGATTCCGAGCGCGGCGCTCCTCAGCATCAGGAACGGCCCGTCGAAGCAGCGTCCATTGAACGATACGAAGCGATCGAACCGGACGATCGCGCTCCAGAACTCCGCGAGGAACGACGGCTCCGTGTCGCCCACGAAGGTGAACAGCCCGTCGGCGGAGGTCTCCTCGAGGCGGCCGTCGGTCTTTTCGTACCAGACACGGCCGCGCCCCGAGTCCGGGTTCACCATCCCGAGCACGACGATTCTTCCGGTCAGCGGCCAGAGCGACAGGAGATCCGGAACCTTGTTGCGCTCGTCTTCGTTGCGCACGTACTTCGTCAGGTAAGTGCGCTGCCCATCATCGAGCGAATCCCAGGAAACGCCGACGGTTTCGATGTCGAAGACGACGCTCGCCACGAAGCGGATGCTATAGCGGTGATGCTATTCTGTCCCGGCTCATCGAATGAAGCGAACGCTCGCTCGCGCCGCCGCTCTGCTCGCGGTCTGCGCGCTCGCGGGCTGCGCCCCACGGGCTCCGCGCCGCGCTCCGAAAGACGTTCTCTACCGCCACCTCGAAGGTGACCCGGCGACGCTCGATCCGACCACGACGACCGAGGAGAACGGCATCTTCGTCGAAGAGATGATCTTCCGCCCGCTCCTCGGGCTCGACGTCAATCTCCGACCGGTGGCCGCTCTCGCCACATCGTGGACCGTGTCGCCGGACGGCCTGGAGTACGAATTCCGGCTCGACCCCGACGCGCAGTGGGAGGACCGATCGCCTGTCACCTCCGACGACGTCCTGTTCACGCTCGAGAGAATCCGCGACCCGAAAGTGCCGGCGTTCAACTACCGCGACTCGTTCGCCGACGTCGCGGCGATCGAGACCCCCGACGTCTCGACGGTCCGCGTCCGATTCCGCGCACCCTATGCCGAGCGGCTGGTCGCCTTCAACCTCCCGATCGTCTCGCGCACCGCTTATTCGCGTGCCAAATCGCCCGCGGACCTGGATCGGCGTCCTGCCGGAAGCGGTCCATATCGGCTCGAGCGCTGGGACACGAACCAGACGATCGCCCTCGTCCGGCGCGAGGACGCCCCGGCGGCGAAGCTCCCGTTCCGGCGGATGGTTTTCCGCGTGCTGCCCGATCCGACCGTTCGTTTTCGCGCGGGCATGCGCGGAGATCTGGACGAGTTCCGGATCAGCCGGGATCAGCTCGCCGCGGCGCAGTCCTCGCGCGATTTTCCGGCGCGCAGCCGAATCCTGAAGGTGCCGCAGCCGATCGAGGCGTACGTGCTCTGGAACCTGCGCCATCCCTTTCTCGCGGACCCGCGTGTCCGGAGGGCTCTCGCGCACTGCTGGCCGCGGGAGGATGCCGCGCGCCGGCTCTATCCTCCCGACGGGGCGGCGCTCGTCTCCGGGCCGTACCTTCCCGGCGCTGCCGAGAACGATCCGACCGCGCGTCCGCCCTCCTCCGACCCCGCCCTCGCGGCCCGGCTCCTCGACGACGCCGGCTGGCGCGCGGGCGCGGGCGGGATGCGGACGAAGGGCGGGCGGAAGGCGTCGCTCGAGCTGCTCTATCCCTCGGGCCGGCCGGTCTACAACGCGCTCGCCGAAATACTCCGCTCGTCCTATGCGAAGGTCGGCGTCCTTCTGGCGTTGAGGCCGCTCGAATGGGCGGCCTACTCCGAACGAACCGATGCGGGGGAGTTCGAGGCGCAAATCTATGCCCGGGTTTTCCTGCCGCCGAATCCGGACCCCTTTCCGTTCTTCCACTCGAGCCAGGCGCCTCCGCGCGGACAGAACGCGGGCTTCTACCGAAATGCCGAGGCGGATCGCGTGATGGAAGCCGCCCGGCGCGAGACCGACGCGGGCCGGCGGCTCGCGCTCTACCGCGAGGTTCATCGCCTGCTGGCCGCCGATCCTCCCGCGGATTTCCTCTGGGGGGCGGATCAGTACTGGGGCATCTCCCGAAAGATCACCGGCGTCTCGGTCTCGTCGCTCGGACTCTTCCACTTCCTGCCGGGTCCGCTCGGTTGGAAACCGGCGACGGATTGAGCGAAGGCGGCGGACCTTCGGTGGCGGAGGGCGCAGCGGGTCCGCTCGGGGGCCTCCTGGTTCTGGACCTCTCCCGGGTCCTCGCGGGACCTTTCTGCACGATGCTGCTGGGCGATCTCGGAGCGCGCGTCGTCAAGGTCGAGCATCCCGACGGCGGCGACGTGACGCGCAGGTGGGGACCTCCCTGGGAGGCAACGACGGATCTTTCCGCCTACTACCTTGCGGTCAACCGGAACAAGGAGTCGATCGCCCTCGACCTCTCGACCGAGGCCGGCGCGGAGTCGGTGCGGATCCTCGCGCGCCGCGCGGACGTCGTTGTCGAAAATTTCCTGCCGGGGGGTCTCGAGAAGCTCGGGCTGCCGCTGGGAGAGCTGCGCCGCGAAAACCCGAGGCTCGTCACGGCGTCGATCACGGGATTCGGCCGGAAGGGCGAGGAGGCGGCGCTGCCCGGTTTCGACCTGCTCGCACAGGCGGGCGCGGGCCTGATGGCGATCACCGGGAGCGAGGAGAGCGGCCCGACGAAAGTCGGCGTTGCGATGTCGGACCTCTTCGCCGGCTGTTTCGCGCTCGCCGGGATTCTGGCCCTGCTCGCCGAGCGAGAGAAGACGGGACAGGGCGGCCACGTCGAAACTGACCTGTTCACCTCGACGCTCGCGTCGCTGATCAACGTGGCGGAAAGCGCGCTCGTCACCGGACGGGAAGCGACCCGGTGGGGCAACGCGCATCCCCAGATCGTTCCCTACCGGCCGTTTGCGGCCTCCGACGGTGACTTCATCGTCGCCGCCGGCACGGACCGCCAATTCGCGCGCCTCTGCGAGGTGGTCGACCGCAGCGACTGGGCCGGCGACCCCTCATTTCGCGCCAACCCGGCGCGCGTCGAGAACCGGTCCGCGCTCGAGTCCTCGCTCGAGAAAATCTTCCCGACCCGGCGGCGAGACGCATGGATCGCGGCCTGCCGCGCCGCCGGCATCCCGGCCGGGCCCGTACGCGGCCCGCTGGAGGCGCTCGAATCGACCACTGCCCGGGCGCTCGGAGCAGTCGTCGAGGCAGCCGGCGTGCGGTTCGTCGCGTCTCCGATCCGCCTGGACGGGCGCGCGGCGCCGGTCCGATTTCCGCCGAAGCTCGACGAGAACGGTGAATCGCTCCGCGAGGAGTTCGAGCTGCCATTCCCGCCGTCATTCCGAGGCCCGTAGGCCGAGGAATCTCTCGCTTGAAAAGGAAGGGATCCCTCGCTTCGCTCGGGATGACAGGATGAGGGAATGAAGTTCGCTTTCATCGGAACGCACGGCGTCGGCAAGACGACGCTCTGCTTCGAGCTCGCTGCGTTGCTCAAGAAACGCGACCGGGTCGTCGAGATGGTCCACGAGGTGGCGCGGTTCTGTCCCCTGCCGATCAACCGGGACACCACAATCGACGCGCAATCCTGGATTCTTCACACGGAGATCGCGTCGGAGCTGGCAGCCGCACACAAGGCGGAGATCGTCATCTGCGACCGCAGCGTGCTCGATAACTTCTGCTACCTGCTCGCCGCGGGCCGGGCGCCAGTGCTCGAGCCGCTCGTCAAATGGTGGACCGCGACCTACCAGCTCCTGATCAAGGTCCCGATCGTCAGCCCGCCGGGCTTCGACGGCCTGCGCGACACCGACACGGCATTCCAGCGCGCGATCGACGAAAAGATCGAATCGATCCTGTCGGAGTGGGGAATTCCGGCGGTGCGGCTCGAGAGGGACCGCCGTCCATTCTGGGCGACCGACTCGCTCGAAGCGATCCTGCCGCTTCTCGGACCGGTCCAGGAGCCGCTCTTCGACTCTGACGCCGTGAAGAGCTCGGAAACAACTATCCCTACGACCCTTCGCTGACCTCCACGATCTCGTCCGCGGCGAGGCCGTGCGCCTCGCGGTGGACCGCCTCGGCCGCTTCCTTGCTCGGAGCCTCGCAGAGGCAATAGACCCGACCTGTTTTTTCGTTGAACCAGTACTTCAAGTAGCGAACTCCGTGCTTGCCCTGGACCGCGACGTCCCTCGCGTGTGCGCCGGCGACCGCTTCCGCAGTCAACCCCTCGACCTTCTCGTGGGTATCCATGAACAGTGGCATCTCGATTTCCTCCTCGATGGCGGCAGTCTATTTCCAGAAGTCGGCGGCCTGGAGAGCAAACTCTTCCAGCATCCGCTCGTCCGCGCTTCCGAATGCGTCCGGTTTCTCGCTCTCGACGTCGATCAGCCCGACGACCTCTCCTGAGGGGCGCTTTACGGGGACGACGATTTCTGACCGCGTGCTCGCAAGCGTGGCCAGGTAGCGCGGATCCTTCGCGACGTCGTTGACGACGACCGTCCTCTCGCTCGCTGCGGCCGCGCCACAGAGACCGCGGTCTTTTGGAAAGCGAGGGTGCGCGGGAGCCGCGGGTCCGCTCCATCCGATGACCGAGATCTCGTGACGCCCGACCGCATAGATGCCGACCCATCGGTAGCGTCCGGCTTCGCGGATCCGCTCGGCCATGGCCTTCACTTCCGGCTTCATGGGGTCAGGTCTCCACTTGCCACTTTGCGACGCAAAGTGGCAAGGCCACCGTACCAGAACGAGCAACCGTGGCGATCAGTGAAGACCTGACCCCCGATTTTCGCTTCCTGACCCCATTTTTAGTCGGGCGGCGGTACGGGGTCCGGCGGGGCTCCAGTGAGCGTCCGCCACGCGATGGCCCCGAGCACCACGAGGCCCCCGAGGATCGAAGTCACGCCCGGCCTCTCTCCGAGAAAGAGAAAAACCCAGATCGGATTCGCGATCGGCTCGAGCATCCCGACGAGCGAGGCCTGCGTCGCGGTGACGTGCCGGATGCCGCGCACGAAGAGCGCGTACGCGCCGGCGAGCTGGAAGACCCCGAGGAAGAGATAGACAGCCGCGGAGCGGGCGGTCAGCGTCAGGTCCGACGCAACGAAGGGGAGCACGGCCGCGGCGGTCACGACGTTGCCCCACGCGACGACGGCTTCCGCGCCGGCGCCGCGCTCCCGCCGGAGCGAGAGAACGAGCCCCGCAAAGAAGAGTCCCGAGAGGAGGGCAACCGCGTCGCCCGCGCGGCCGCGCGGATCGAACTTTCCCACGAAAAAGAGCGCCATCCCCGCGAACGCGACGGCGATTGCGACTGCGTCGCGCCCGCGCAGAGGCTCCTTCACGACGAGCGGCGAAAGGAGGAGCACCCAGATGATGCCGGTGTACTGGAGGAAGATCGCGTTTGCCGCGGTCGTCCACTTGGTCGCGGTGACGAACGAGACGAGGCACGCGGCGTAGCAGCCGATCCCCGCGAGAAATCCCGGAGTTATCCGGCGTAGCCACGGTCGGAAGTAGGCGAGGAGCGCGACGGCGGCAATCGCGGATCGGAAGAACACGACCTCGAGCGGTGGGTCGTCGATCGCCTTGATACCGACGCCGGCGGTCGACCACAGGAGCGCCGCGCCCGCCACGAGCAGAACGCCGCGCCGCTCCTCGGGCTTTCCGGCGCTCAACGCCGCTTCCGCGCGAGGCCACGGCGCTTGCGCACGGAGTCCACGATCGCGCGCGCCACCGCCTCGGCCGCGGCCGCGCCGACGCGCAGCCGGAGGAGTACCGGAGGCGCGGGCCCCGGCGGAGCGAGAGCGAACACGGTGTCGCCGTCCACGACGGTGTGCGCCGGGCGGATCGCGCGCGCGATGCCGTCGTGCGCCTCGATCGCAACCCTCTTGAGCGACCCGGACTCGAAGGGCACCGTCGTAACGACGCACACGAGCGTCGTCGCCGCGCCGCCAAGCGGGCTCTCCGCGAGGTCGTCTCGCTCGAGAGAGCGCGCCGTGCGGAGTCGTCTTCCTCCGCGGGAGGAAGGACCCGCGAGGATCCGTCTGGATTGTGGGTCGACGACGTCCCCGAACGGATTCGCCACCACGATGGCTGCGACGACGTCATCCGACGGCAGCCGGACGACGGAAGATCCGACCCCTCCCCGGGCGGCGCGGGCCACGCCGAAGAGCTTTCCGACGGTCGCGCCCGCCCCGGCGCCCACCGCCCCGGTTTCGATCGGACCTTCTCGCGCAGCGCGGCATGCCTGCCGCCCCATCTCTGGATCCGGATGGCGCGGCTTTCCGACGGCCAGGTCGAAGAGCACCGCCGCGGCGACGATCGGCACGCGCTCGGCGCCCACCGCGAACCCGACTCCTCGCTCCCGGAGCCATTGCGCGACTCCGTCGGCCGTTGCGAGCCCGAACGCGCTTCCTCCGGCGAAGACGAGCGCGTGAATCTCGTTGACGAGGTTGCCCGGCGTGAAGACGCCCGTTTCCCGCGTGCCCGGCGCGCCTCCCCGGATCTCGGCGGCGGCGATCGTGCCGGCTGGAGGGAGGATCACCGTGCACCCGGTCCGGCTCCGCCGGTCGGTCGCGTGCCCGATGCGATAGCCGGCGGGGAAGCGGACGCCTTCCGCCTCTCTCACGTGTCCCGGGTCCCGCGTCCCGCTTCCCGTATACCGATGCGGCGCAACCGGCTCGGCCGGCCCGCGCGGTCGCAGCGGATGCAGTAACGCGCGACCCGAATCGTCCGGTAGCGGCGGAACAGGCGCCGGCACCCTTCGCATCGGTAGAGAACCTCGTTCTTTCGGCGGTGCTCCGCGAGCGCCTTCGTCAGCGGCGCTTTCCGGGGCGTCGCGCCGATGTGGCGCGCGATTCGCCGGAAGAGCGGCCCGTGCCCCGCCCGAACGCCTTCCAGCGTGAACGCCCAGGCGTGCGCCGCTTCGTGGCGCAGCGTGTCCTCGCGTTCGGACGGCGACAGATGCGACGAGATCGTGATCCGATGCGGGCGGCCGTAAACGATCTCGCCGCCGGTCAGCTTGCGATCGGAGAGACGTACCTCGGCCGTCCCGAAATGGAACCTCGCCGCGAGGCGGTCATAGAGAAGTTGAAGCAGCTCCCTCTCGTCCGCCGGCTCGTCGGGGAAGAGAGAGCCCACGCAATAAGATTAACCGGAGCGGAGGCAAACGAACGATGACCAGAAAAATTACGTGGGGGCTGGCGGCACTTCTCGTCGCGGCGGGGTGCGCCGCGGCGCCGGCGGCGGCGCCGAAAATGATCACCTACCCGAGCGGCACCGAAATGGCCTCGGGATATCTCGCGCTCGCCGAGGGGAGCGGGAGGAAGCCTGCTCTCGTGGTGATCCAGGAATATTGGGGTCTGAACGACTTCGTCAAGGGAAAGGCGGACGACTTCGCGAAGAAGGGCTACGTCGCGCTCGCCGTGGACCTCTATCGCGGCAAGGTGGCGACCGATCCGGATACCGCGCACCAGCTCATGCGCGGGCTTCCCGAGGATCGGGCCATGCGCGACCTGAACGCGGCCTTCGATTACCTTCGTTCGCGCGACGACGTGGACGCGACCCGGATCGGCTCGATCGGTTGGTGCATGGGCGGGGGCTACTCGCTCCAGCTCGCTCTCGCCCAGCCGAAGCTCGCCGGAGCGGTCATCGACTACGGGCGGCTCGTCACGGACGACCAAAAAATCATCGGTCTGCTTGTCCCGCTGCTCGGCAACTTCGGCGGCCAGGACAAAGGGATCCCTCCGGACACCGTTCGGGAATTCGAGAGGAAGGCGAAGGCGGCGGGCAAGAGTGTGGACTTCAAGATCTATCCGGACGCGGGACACGGGTTTGCGTCGTCGAAGGATCCGACGGTCTTCCGGGCCGATGACGCGAAGGACGCCGACGCGCGGACGGACGCGTTCCTCGAAAAAGTCCTGAAGAAGAAGTAGTCCGCTCGGCAGCCGGCGAGCGCTACCGGCTCAGGCCTGCCGGTTCTTGTACCAGTCCGCGTTGACCTGGAGGTAGTGCTTCCACTTCTCCGGGATCGTCTCCTCCGTGAAGATCGCGGTCACCGGGCAGGCGGGCTCGCAGTTGCCGCACTGGATGCAGACGTCCGGATCGATGTAGAGCATCTCGGCCGTCTCGAACTCCTTCTCGTCCTTACGCGGGTGGATGCAGTCGACCGGACACACGTCCACGCAGGCCGTGTCCTTCGTGCCGATGCAGGGCTCCGCGATGATGTACATCCCCATCGAGTCGTTCCTCCGCGGCGGTCGCGCCGCGCGATAATTCTATCGAATCGAGCGAGGTCCGCCGGGCGACTTTGGCTCCTGGACTCTGGACTAGCTCCGGGCCACGCTGATCTGGTGGGCGAGGTTCTGGCCGTCGGGGAGGGTGGTATAGCGCACCGTCACCTTCGCTCCGGGCGCCAGGGTGCCGTTGATCTTCGTGTCCGCAGACCAGACGAATTTCGTGTCCGAACCGTCCGCCACGGCGACGACGAGGGTCCGCTCCGCCGCGTCGAGCTTGGAGACCGTGCCGCTCGCGGTCAGCGTCTTCTCCGCGGCCACCGTGTTGCCCGCCGCGAGGACGAACGTCAGAGCCGCGGCGGCAGCGAAAAGGAGCGAAGCGTTCCTGCTTTTTGACATCGGAGCCTCCGGGGAGAGAACACGGTTTCCCGCCGGGTCATTCCGTCGCTCTCACGCGACGGCTTCCGATTGACAGGGGGCGGGCGCATCCCTACAATACGCCGTTTTTCTCACGTCTCCGGAGGCAAGTCAGAAATGGCAAAACGCTGGACGGAAGCCGAGCTTCGATTCCTCAGGGACAACTCTTCGAAGATGAGCGTCCAGGCTCTGGCCGACGCGCTCTCGGTGCGGGTCGACGACCTCGAAAAGAGGCTCGAGAAGCTCGGCGGGGTCCCGTCCCCGGTCGAGTTACCGAAGAAGGCCCAGACGCTGAAGGAGCTCTCCCGCTCGACCGAGAACGCGCGCAAGGATTACGACCGCGGGGTCGCGGCGCTCCAGCGGCGCAAGCTCGAAGAGGCGCAACGACATTTTCTCGACCTCATCCAGAAGTATCCGGAAGAGAAGGAGCTCGTCGATCGCGCGCGCGTCTACCTCGCGGTCTGCGAACGGCAGAAGCCGGAGACTCGGCCGTCGCTCTTCGAGCCGGAGGACTTCTACTATGCCGCCGTCCTCGAGAAGAACCGGGGCAACGTCAACGAGGCGATCGAGCACCTGAAGCGCGCTGCCCGCAAAAACGGCGGCGGCAAGGTCGACTTTCTCCTGGCGTGCTGCTACGCGCAGCGCGGCGAGTCGGACTCCGCACTGGAGCACCTGCGGCGAGCGATCGACGAAGACCAGCGCAACCGGATCCTCGCCCGCCACGACCGCGACTTCGATCCGGTCCGCGATTCCCCCGAGTTCCAGGAGCTGCTCGCCTCATAGAAAGTCCTCGGCGGTGCAGCCCACCTCATGAGAGGACGGGCCCGTATACTTGCAGGCTCTCGCCCGACAACGGGCGACGACTGATCCATGAAGGCCTCCGCGAAGAAAAAGCGCAACGTCCGGCCGCGGAACCGTCCCGGCGAACGGGAGCCGCCGCCGCAGGTCGTCGTGCTCGCGGCTGGAGTCGGCTCCCGAATGCGCTCGGCCCTGCCCAAAGTCCTCCACCGCGTCGGCGGCCGCACGCTCTTAGACGCCGTCCTGGACACCGCTCAGGGCGTCTCGCCGTCACAGGTCGTCGCGGTCATCGGCGCGGGCCGGGGCGAGATCGAGAGTGTGCTCGCCGGGCGCGACGTGACGATCGTGGTCCAGGATCCGCCGCTCGGCACCGGCGACGCCGCGCGCCGGGCGCTTTCTGCGCTGTCGAACGGACGCGGCCCGGTCGTCATCCTCTCCGGGGACACACCTCTCCTGACCCCGGCCACGGTCGCGAAACTGATCGAGCGGCGGCGCGAGAAAGACCTCGATCTCGTCCTCCTCACGTTTCGCCCGCCGGAGGCCGGCGAGCTCGGACGCGTCGTGCGTGACCCCCATGGTCGCATCCGCCGAATCGTCGAAGCGCGCAACGCGACCGCGCGAGAAAGGCGGCTCGCGGAGGCGAACGCAGGCGCCTACTGTTTCTCCGGGGCCGCCCTCTCGGGCGCGCTCGCGAAGCTCGTCGCGAACAGGCTGACGAAGGAGTTCTACCTGACCGACGCCGTCGAAATTCTCGCGTCGGCCGGGGCCGCCGTGGAGGCGGTCGAGGCCGAGGACTGGCGCGAGGGCTGGGGAGTCAATACCCGTCGCGATCTCGCGGCGGCCGAGGAGATCGAACGGCGGCGGTGTCTCGAGCGGGCGCTCGACGCGGGCGCCACGATCGTCGATCCAGCGACGACCCGAATCGGCGCGCGGGTCCGCTTCGAGCCGGACGCTGTGGTCCATCCGTTCGTCTGCCTCGAAGGGACGACGGTCCTCGAGCAGGGCTCCGAAGTCCTCCCCTTCACCCGGGTGATCGACTCGACCCTCGGTCCGGCCGCGGTCGTCGGCCCCCACTGCGAAGTCGAGGGGGCCGAGATCGGCGCGCGCGCGCGCGTGGGCCCCTTCGCACGGCTGCGGCCCGGCACCGTTCTCGAAAAAGACGTTCGCGTTGGGAACTTCGTCGAGACCAAGAAAGCAATTTTGCGCGAAGGCGTGAAGGCGTCGCATCTGTCATACCTGGGCGACACCGAGATCGGCGCGGGCGCGAACATCGGCGCCGGAGTCATCACCTGCAACTACGACGGCGAGCGCAAGCACCGCACCTCGATCGGCGAGGGCGCCTTCATCGGAAGTGACTCCCAGCTCGTCGCGCCCGTGACGGTCGGAAAGGGCGCGTACGTCGGCGCCGGTTCCACGATCACGCGAGACGTTCCGGAAGGCGCGCTCGCGGTGACCCGGACGCCGCAGACGAACGTCGAAGGCTGGGTGGCGAAGCGGCGCGCGCGCAGGGAGACGCGCTGATCCATGTGCGGCATCGTAGGATACGTCGGCTCCCGGGAAGCGGCCCCGCTGCTCTTAGACGGGCTGAAGCGCCTCGAATATCGGGGCTACGACTCGGCGGGCATCGCGACTCTGTGTAACGGCCACTTCACGATTCATCGCAGCGCCGGAAAGCTCTCGACGCTCCGCGAAAAGCTCGCCGGTTCGAGTTCCCCCGGATCGGTCGGGATCGCCCACACGCGCTGGGCAACGCACGGCCGCCCCACGGAGGAGAACGCGCACCCGCACACCGACTGCAGGGGACAGGTCGTCGCGGTCCACAACGGCATCTTCGAGAACTTTGCCGAACGAAAGGCGGAGCTCAAGGCGCGCGGGCACCGCTTCACGAGCGAGACCGACACGGAGGTCTTCGCGCACCAGGTCGAAGAAGACTTCCGGGGCGACATCTTCGAAGCGGTGCGGAACGCGACGAAGAAGGTGACAGGCGCATACGCGGTCCTCGTCTCGTCGAGCGCGGAGCCGGGCGTGCTCATCGCCGCCCGCTCGGGACCTCCCATCGCGCTTGGACTCGGGGAAAACGAGAACTGGGTGGCGTCCGATCCGGTCGCGCTCGTTCCCTGGACCCGGGACGTCGTCTTCCTGGAGGACGGCGACGTCGCCCGCGTCGACGCAAAGAGCGTGCGGATCTCGGACTCCGATGGCCGGCCGCTCGAGCGCGTCACGCACCGGATCCTCTGGGACGCCGTGGCAGCGGAGAAGGGGGGATACCGCCACTTCATGGCGAAGGAGATCCACGAACAGCCGACCGCCGTCGCCGAGACCTTCGGAGGAAAGGTCTCACTCGAGATGGGCGAGCTCCTGCTCGATTCCCCCCTGTTCTCGCCGGAGCGCGTCGCCGAATTTGATCGGGTTCTCCTCCTCGCATGTGGTACGTCGTGGCACGCGGCGCTCGTCGGCAAGTTTCTGATCGAAGGAATGGCGCGGATGTCCGTCGAAGTGGACTACGGCAGCGAATTCCGCTATCGCAGCCCGATCGTAGACGACCGCACTCTGACGGTCGGTATCTCGCAATCGGGCGAGACCGCCGACACGGTCGCAGCGCTCTCGGAGGCCCGCCGTGCGGGCTCGCCGCTCGCCGCGATCGTCAACGTGCCGGGATCGCAGATCGCGAGGATGGCGGACTCCGTGCTCGAAACGCACGCGGGCCCGGAGATCGGCGTCGCCTCGACGAAGGCGTTCACGACACAGCTTGCCGTGCTCTTTCTCCTGGCGGCGAAGCTGCGCGAGTCGCGGGGGCTCGCCCACGGGTTGACGGCGAATGAGCGCGCGGGTCTGGTCCATCTGCCGGTCGCGATCCAGGAGGCCCTTTCGCTGGAACCCCAGATCGAGAAGCAGGCGCGCGACTTCCATGATGCGACGAACTTCCTGTTTCTGGGTCGCGGACTTCACTACCCGATCGCCCTCGAGGGAGCGTTGAAGCTCAAGGAAATCTCGTACATCCACGCCGAAGGCTATCCGGCGGGGGAGATGAAGCACGGTCCGATCGCGCTCGTGGACGAGAACCTGCCGGTCATGGTGCTGGCCCCGAACGACGCGTGGCGCGAGAAGACGCTGTCGAATCTTCGCGAGGTCAAGTCGCGCGACGGCATCTCGCTCGTCGTCACGACTCGAGAGGACGAGGAGATCGCGTCGCTGGCCGACTACTCGCTCGTCATCCCCGAGACGATCCCCGCGCTCCAGCCCATCGTGTCCGTCGTGCCGCTGCAGCTCCTCGCCTACCACGTGGCGATCCGCCGCGGCTGCGACGTGGACCAGCCGAGGAACCTGGCGAAGTCGGTGACGGTGGAGTAGCTCGGCCGGTGCTCCTCTGACCGAGTCGCCCGCCCTCACCGGCCTCAATCCCGAGCAAATGGCCGCGGTCCTCCACGAGCGCGGTCCGCTGCTCGTCCTCGCGGGCGCCGGCTCCGGCAAGACTCGCGTCATCACCCATCGGCTGGCCCGTCTCGTGGAGACCGGAGCCGATCCGCGCACGATCGTCGCCGTGACCTTCACGAACAAAGCGGCGGACGAAATGCGCGCGCGCGCGGGGCGGCTGCTCGGCGGACAGCCGCTCGTCTCGTTCGTTGGGACCTTCCACTCCTGGGCTCTGCGTTTCCTGCGCCGTCACGCCGCTCTGGCGGGACTGCCGCCGCGCTTTTCGATCGCCGACTCGGCCGACCAGCTCGCGCTCGTGAAGGAGGCGATGGAGGAGCTCGGCGTCTCGGAGCAGGTCCTGCCCCCCGGCGCGGTCCGCTCGCGCATCTCTCACGCGAAGAACGCGCTCGTGACCGCGCCGGCATTCGCCGATTCGCAGACGGACTACACGGGCGAGCGGGTCGGGCGGGTTTTCCTGCTCTACGAGAAGAAGCTCGCCGTGGCTGGCGCGCTCGACTTCGACGACTTGATCGTCCGGGCGGCCCGGCTCCTGCGCGACCGGCCCGACGTCGCCGCGGCCGAGCGGGCGCGCGTGCGGCACCTGCTGATCGACGAATATCAGGACACGAACACATCGCAGGATGCTCTCGTCAAGCTGCTCGGCCAGGGCTCCGACTCTCTGTGCGCGGTCGGAGACGAGGACCAGGCGATCTACCGCTGGCGCGGCGCGGAAGTGGAGCACATCCTGCGCTTCGACGAGGATTTTCCGGGGGCACGAATCGTCCCGCTCGAGCGCAACTATCGATCGACCTCCGGGATCCTCGACTCCGCGGCCGGGCTGGTCGCGAACAACCG
>DASXSX010000191.1:0-8903 GCA_036505815.1 Thermoanaerobaculia bacterium | reverse complement strand
TCGTCCGCGGCGCGCTCGAGTCCCGGCGCGTAAGCGGAAAGACCGCGCTCGAGCGCGCGGCGCGTCGCCGCCGCGAGCGCGCCGGCGTCACCCGGCTCGAAGAGCTCGCCGGTCACGCCGGGCACGATCGTCTCGGCGAGGCCGCCCACCTGCGCCGCGCAGATCGGCCGTCGCGCTGCGATTGCGCGCGCGGCGATGCCGCTGCCGGACACGTACCGGTATGGCAGCACGACGACGTCGCACGCCGCGAGCCAGCGTGCCATCTCCTCCTCGGAAACGTATTCGTCGCGCCAGAGAATCGCCTCTCGAACGCGGCTCCCCCTCCAGCGATCTTCCAGCGTGCGGGCGTCCGGAAAGACCTCGCCGACGACGGCAATCCGCGCTCCGGTCTCACGGACGATCGAGGGCGCCGCATCGAGCAGAACGTCGACGCCCTTGTACCGGCGCACCAGGCCGAGAAAGAGGACGAGCGGCGTGGTGATTGCGAGCTCGCGCCGCGCCGTTTCCCGATCGGGCCGGGGGAGGGAGACGACGGGATGCGGCAGGACCGCGACGGGTCGCTTCGGCACCCGGCGCGACAGGCGGCGGCGGTCCGCCTCGGCGTGGACGACGAACGCGTCGGACGAAAAGAAGGCGCCCAGTGCCAGGAATCGCTGGAGGAAACCGGACTCGTGATCGTCCACGTTGTGGCAGAGAAGAGTCCGGAGCGTATTCGGGGACCGGCTGCGCAAGCGGCGGAAGACCGTGCGCAGGGGAAGTCCCCAGAAGGACGTCCACCACGGCGCAAGGAGTACGTCCGGGGCGGAGGATGCGATCTCGTCCGCGGCATTTCGCCACGACCGCGGCGAGCGGTAATCGAGAATCGAGCGGGGCGGCGCGGCGGAGCCGGCGGCGCCCGGCGCCGAGTCGAAACGCCGAGGGTCGAGCCACCGCGGATACGGCCGCGAGAACGTGAAATAGGACACTGTCGCACGCTTCGCGAGCTCGTTTGCGAGCAGCGCCGTCTCGCGCGCGATCCCGCCGCGGTCGGGGGGCGCGGGGCCGAGCAGTGCGATCCGCTCGACTTCCATCAGCCCGCCCGACGCAGCCAGAGGCCCTTCAGATACTCCCCTTCCGGACAGTCGAGGGAGACCGGGTGATCCGCGCCGGCGCCCTGGCGCGCGACGAGCGCGAAGGAAGAGCCGGCTTCGAGGCTCGCCGAGAAAACGATCTTCTGGAAGAGATCGGCCGAGAGTAACCCGGAGCAGGAGCACGTCAGAAGCCAGCCGCCCGGTCGAACGAGCGACATGGCGAGGCGGTTGACGTCCTGATAGCCGCGGGCCGCCCGGCGCAGGTCTCCGCGCTTCCTGGCAAAGGCGGGCGGATCGCAGACGACGACGTCCCAGGACTCGCGGGCGGCGGCCCGCCGGCGAAGATCCTCGAAGACGTCGGCGCGGACGAAGTCCGACTCGTCGACGGGGAAGCCGTTGGCGCGCCGGTGCTCGCGGGCCAGAGCGAGCGCGGTCTCGGAGGAGTCGACGTCGACCGCGCGATGCGCTCCTCCGGCGAGCGCCGCGACGGAGAACGCACCGGAGTACGAAAAGAGATCGAGAACGCTCTTCCCGCTCGCGAGCGACCGGAGGCGGGAGCGGTTCTCGCGCTGATCGAGATAGAAACCGGTCTTCTGGCCGGACGAGACGTCGGCGAGAAATCGCAGCCCGTTCTCGGTGAAAGCGGCGTAATCGGCCCCGTCACCCCCGCCTTCTCGCGGAGAGAGAGCGAGTAGGGACCGCCGCACACCGCGGTCGCGATCCGCCCCGCTCTGACGTACGGCGAGCTTCGCCGGGAGGAACACTTCGCGCGCGGCGCGCTCCAGATCCTCCCGCCAGCGCTCGGTCCCCTCCGTCAGGAGTTCCATCGCCGCGACCTCTCCGTAGACGTCGACGAGTACGCCGGGGCAGAGGTCCCCCTCGGAGTTGACGGCGCGGAAGCCCGTGGTCTCGGCGGCAACATCTTTCCGGAACCGCCGCGCGGCCTCGAAGCGCTCTCGGAACAGGACGAGATCGGGAGTGCGGCCGTCGAAGGACCAGAGCCGCGCGACGATCTGAGAGTGCGGGGAGTACGTGCCATGCGCAATCGTTCTCCCGGCCGCGTCGACGACCTCCGCGAGCCCGTCGGATCCGTCGCCGCTCCCCGACGCGATCGCGCCCGAAAAGACCCAGGGATGCCGGCGCAGGACGGACTCTTCGCGGCCCGGCTTCAACGACAGGCGAATCAAGCGAACCGGCGTCGTTCGACCATGCCCGAGCCGAAAAATATACGGAACCGGCTGGCCGGCGGCCGCGAAACGTCGAATCCGCAAAGAAAAGGCCCCGCGAGCGGGGCCTGGAAAAAGGAGATCGTCTGGTTTTACGGAGTCCGGGGCGACTCCGTTTGGTTGAGCGCCCAGTCGTACTCCAGGAACTTCGGAGCCTGCGAGGTCGATGCGAGCCAGGCGGCAGTTTCCCGGTCCTCGACGTATCGGGCGACGAACTTCGTCAGGGTCCCCGAGTCGCGCTCGAACTCCTTCCGGTTCCAGTCGAAGATCTTCGACAGGGCAATCGTCCCCTTCGTGCGGTCGATCGCGTTTCGCTTCGGATCGTTCACGAAGAGGCGGGCCTGCCGGTCGAGCGCCGCCGAGACGGATTCCGCGGCGTAAGCGCGACCGGCGAGGGGCGGACACGACCTCGAGGCGCAGACGATCGCGAAGTGGATCCGGGGGTCGCCGAGCGCGCGAAGTTTGTTCTCGATCGTGTCCAGCGAGAGCATTTCGCCGCCGATCTTCCGCGCGATCTTCTGGAAGGCGCCTTCCACGTCCCGAATGCTCCGTATCGGATACCGGTCGAGGACGATCGAGATCGCCATCGCGTTGTAGGCGTTGATGTAGAACGACTTCTTCTCGTCGGCGCTCATTTCCGCGGGCTTCGCATCTCCCAGGTTCGCGAGATATGCCGCGAGGCGTTTCTTGTCCTGCCCCGTCGCGCCGCGATAGTCGAATCCCCCGTTCCGGGCGCCCGCCGAGAGCACCGCATCGAAGGGGGCCGGATCGGGCAGACCGGACCCGGAGAGCGCCGGAGCGAGCGCGAAACGGAGAACGAGAACTGCGAGCTTTTTCACGTGCGCGAGGGTCCAGCGGTCAAGGGGCGAAGATCGACAGAATGCCGAAGGACAGCGCTCCGATGACCGCCGCCATCGGGATCGTCAGAACCCAGGCGTAGAGAATCCTGCCCGCCACGCCCCAGCGCACCGCCGAGAAACGCTGCGCGGCGCCCACGCCCACGACCGCTCCCGTAATCGTGTGCGTCGTCGAGACGGGAATGCCCCAGTGGGATGCCCCGAAGAGGGTGATCGCGGCGCCGGTCTCCGCGCAAAATCCGGAGAACGGCTTCAGTTTCGTGATCCGGCTCCCCATAGTGCGGACGATCCGCCAACCGCCGGTTGCGGTACCGAGAGCAATTGCCGCGTGAGCCGCCAGGATGATCCAGACCGGAATCCTCTGCATGTCGGGCAGATACATCCAGTGGAGAGGGTTCGATGGATTGGCGAACACCGACTGATTGGCCACGAGGAGACCGGCAATAATTCCCATCGTCTTCTGCGCGTCGTTGGTGCCGTGCGACCACGAATACGCCGCAGCCGAGACGAGCTGCGCTCGGCGGAACCATCGGTCGACCGTGCCGTAGTGCGCCCGCCGGAACATCCAGGAGACCGCGACCATCAGAGACCACGCAACCAGCATTCCCAGGAGCGGCGAGAGCACGATGAAGGCAAGCGTTTTCGTCCAGGCGGCGCCGGGAACGATCGCGCGCATCCCGACACGGGCAACCGCGGAGCCGGTGTACCCGCCGATGATGGCGTGAGAGGACGACGTTGGAATACCGAAATACCACGTGATCAGGTTCCACGTGATCGCTCCGAGGAGCCCTCCCAGTACGACATCCGAGTTGACGATGTTGATGTCGATCAGTCCCTTTCCGATCGTCTTCGCGACTGCGGTTCCGAACGTGAAAGCCGCGACGAAATTGAAGAAGGCTGCCCAGAACACCGCCTGGAACGGGGAGAGAACGCGGGTGGAGACGACCGTGGCGATCGAGTTCGCCGAGTCGTGCATCCCGTTGATGAAGTCGAAGACGAGCGCGATCGCGATTATGAAGAGGACGTAGTGCATGAGGAAGCTCTCAGCTATCAGGTATCAGCGAGACGCGCTTTCTGGCGGAGCGCCGACGGCTCGTCGTTCTACGAGTGCTTCAGGATGACGCTCTCGAGCACGTGGGCAACGACTTCGCATTGGTCGATGCACTCCTCCATGTGCTCGTAAATGTCTTTCCACTTGATGACTTCGATCGGCGGGATCGCCTCGCGAAACAGCGATGCCACCGCCTCCTGGTAGGCGACGTCCCCCTCGTTCTCGAACTTCTTCATGCGGATGCAGTGCTCGATGACGCCCTTTTGTTTCCGAAGGTCGCTGACGGCCTCGACCATCTCCCGGGTGATCTGCACGATGATGGCCGAGAGCTTGCGGCCCGGGGCAGTCGGCTCCGAGATGTTGAAGACCGAGAGTCGGCGCACGGTCCCGTCGATCAGGTCGATGACGTCGTCCAACCGGACCGCCAGTCGATGGATGTCTTCCCGGTCGATCGGCGTGATGAACGTCCGGTCGATACCCCGCAGAATCTCGTGGGAGATCTCGTCGCACTCGTGCTCGAGCCGTTTGATCTGATCGGCCACGATCGAGACCGGCGAGGCGTTGTTGAAGAACTTGTCGAGGATTCGAGCGCTCTCGTGGATGCGCTGTGCCATCTCCGTGAACCGCTCGAAATACTTTTCGTCCCGCGGCAAGAGGTTCAGCATCGTCGCCTCCCGTCCGTTCGACGTTGCCATGCTACCTCAGCCGAAAAATCCCGACCGGTGACGGCTCAACAGAGAAAGAAAGCCCGGCGTCCAAGCGCCGGGCTCCGAATCACACCGACCCGAATCTTCAGTCGACGTACACGACGTCTCCGGTCTTGTTGTCCACGACGGCGCCGTAGATGTAGATCGGCAGAGTCGACGTCCAAGTCACGTAAAAGTCGGTCTGGACCTGATCCGCCGGCGCAACGGTCGAGATGAGCGAAAACGCCGGGTCCTGCACCTGCAGGAGCCCGGGGATCACGACGTTCACCGTTCCGATCACGGCTCCATCGCTTGCCCGGTGTGCCGTAAAGGTTGCGGGAGTGGCGATGAGGTTCGGATTGAAGCATCCGATATTGGTTCGGAACCCCAGCCCGGCCTGGATGTCCGCGACGCCCGCCTGCGACAGGAAAGGCAGGACCCCGCCGGTAGCCGCCCCGAAGAGCCCTCTCGGGGGGATGAAGAAGCCGGTCGTGCCCTGGTTGATGGGGCGCTGATCGTTGAAAACTCGGACTCCGGTCGCTTGGCCGCCAGAGTGACCGACTTTGAGGGCACCGAGGCCGGACGTCGAGAACTGCGATCCCACGACGTCGTTGATGACCGCTTCCGCTCCGGGTGCGATCGTCATCCCGCGGATGGCCGACGCGGCGGAGAGACCGCCGAGCGTGCTCGGGAAGAACTCCAGCTGGACCAGGGCGGGACTGCTGGTGGTGTTGACGATGCGCAGGTCCGCGACGAACTGCGTGTTGTTCAACCCGGCTGCTTTCCCGACGACCGGGAAGTACACCGCGAACGCGTAGAGGCCGATGGTCAGCGGACCGCGGATCGCGCCGTCGGGAAACTCGGCGTTGTGGACGTTGACGTAGAAGTTGAGAGGATTCGCGAGGATCTCGCCGCTCAGTGCGTCGCTGGCGGTGAAGCTGCCCGTCGCCACGTTGTTCGGAAACGAGGTGGCAAGCGTGATGACGACCGGGCCGGCAACGCCAGGCGCGCCGCGGTGGATGTGCGAGGCGTTCGGAGCCCCGATTCCCTGCACCAGGATCGCGTAGTTGGTCGCCCCTCCCTGGTTGTAGAACACCGCCATTCCGAAGCCGTCGGGGTCTCCCGGGCCCGGAAATTCGTTCGCGCCCGTCATCACCGAGAAGACGCCCGGGGTGAGCTGGCCACGGATCGCGCCGTTCGGGAACTCGGCGTTGTGGACGTTGACGTAGAAGCCTTCCGGGTTGCGGCGGATTTCGTCGATCAGGTCGGCGCTCGCCGAGGCGGTGCCCGTCGCCACGTTGTTCGGGAAGCTCGGGGAGAGCGTGACGACGACCGGTCCCGCGACGCCGGCCGCTCCGCGATGAATGTGAGACGCCGTCGGCGCGGCGATCCCCTGCACCATGATGGTGAACGAGATCGTCGTCCCTTCGATCCGCAGACCGGCGAGCCCGAACCCGTCGGAATCGCCCGGACCGGGAGATTCGTTGGCGCCGGTCAGCCGGACGATCGCGGTCTGCGCCGCGGCCGCGGAAGCGAGACAGGAAAGGAGCACGAAAGCGACGAGAACGATCTTGCGCATGGGCTTTCCTCCTGCTTTGTGCTGCCAATTCGATAACAGGCTTTGGATCGCGGCAATGGATTTACAAATCCTTTACACCGTCCGAGTTCGCGTGAGCCCATCGCCGATCGCCCCCCGCAACCGCACGGCGTCGCGCGGCGCGTGTCCTCCCCAGTCGTTGTTGAAGTAGGCGTAGACGTCGCGCCCTCCCTGGGCCTCCCCGGCGAGCCTCTCGGCCCAGCCGGCGAGGGCGGAGTCGGGATAGCGGCCGCCGTATTTCTTCCCTGAACCGTGCAACCGCACGTAGACGAAGGGTCCCACGAAGCGCAGCGGCGTCTCGGACCCGTGCATGTCGTGCAGGCACAGGGCCACCCCTGCCCGCTCCAGGGCGCGATACGTGTCCTCCGCGTACCAGCTCGACTCGCGGAACTCGACGGCGTGGCTTCGCCGCGGCGGCAGCGCGGCCAAGAACTCCTCGAATCGCTCGAGGTTCTTCGGCCAGCGCGGAGGAAGCTGGTAGAGGACCGGCCCGAGCTTTCGCCCGAGGCTGCGCGCGCGCTCGAAAAAACGGGAGAGCGGCTCCTCCGGATCCTTCAACTTCTTCATGTGCGTCAGGTAGCGGCTGGCCTTGACCGCGAACAGGAAGCCGGCCGGCGCCCGTTCCTTCCACGCTTCGAACGTCGAGGCTTCCGGCAGACGGTAGAAACTGTTGTTGATTTCGACCGTGTCGAAGACCGACGCATAGTGCTCGAACCAGCGGCCGTGCGGGAGGTCTGCCGGATAGAAGCTCCCTCTCCAGTGGCGGTATTGCCAGCCGGAACAGCCCACGCGCACGCGACCCGGTGGGGTCACGCCTTCACGCTACACCCCGCGATGGTGTTCGATGGTTTGGCGGTGCGGAGCCTTCCGATCCGTTCCCTTCATGGAGGAGCCCTCCTTCACTAGCTGTCTCGTTCCCGTGCGGCTGATCGGAGTCGTGGAGGCGGACCAGACTCAGGAGGGGAAGACCAACCGGAACGATCGACTGGTCGGCGTCGCGGAAGTGTCTCGGATCTACCGCGGGCTCCGCCGCTCGCCTCGTCGAGGAGGGTGAGCGTTGTCTCCGGAGAAGCGGCGCCGCGAGAGCTAGAACGTCACCTTCGCGGCGAGCTGGAACGTGCGCGGACCCGATGAAGCGGCGACCGCCGTGCAAGGGAGACCTCCGCCGCAAGGTGTTCCAAAAGTCGCAACGCGCGTCAGCTGGCCGTTCGCGAAGCTGTAGTAGTTCTCCTGGACTCCAATCAGATTGGTTCGGTTGAAGAGGTTGAATGCCTCCCCGATGAGCTCGAGATTGACCGGCCCGATCGGGATCCGCTTGGCGATCCGGGGGTTGAACGAGACCTGCGTCGGGAGGCGGAAGCTGTTCCGGGCAAAGCCTGGCGCCCGGTCGTTGCGGGTGTTGCCGTCATTGTTGAGGTCGCCGTTAACCAGAGCAGAGTAGGGCTGTCCGGTTTGAACGATGAAAACGCCGGAGAGGGCCCAGCCGGAGGCGAGGAAACCAGAGAAGCCGGAGCCATGATCGCCGAGCTCCCAGACTCCGGAGACGACGACCCGGTGCCGCGCATCGAGGTCTCCCGGCGCGTCATCCGCACCGAAGTCCAGCGGGTCCGAGGCGAACTTGTTGTCGTCGGAGCCTTGCGGCACGACCGCTGTGGCGTCCGGCTTGGTGTCGGTGACCTTTCCGTACGTGTAGGCCACCCGGGCAGTCCAGTTGTGCGAGAACCGCTTGACGATTTCGAGGGTCACGCCGTTGTACTCCGATTCGGCCGAGCTCTGGAACTCGATGACCCGGGCGAAGTTCGTGAAGGGTCGCGCGCTCGAGTACTGCTTGACCATCGACGTCCCGTTTCCGACGATCGGCACCTCCACGATGGACGGCGATCCGACGTTGATGTCGGCCGAACGCGGCAGGTCGTCGCCCTTGACGTAGATGTACGAGATCGAGATCCCGAGGTCGTTCGTCAGCGCGCGATCCACGCCGAGGCTCGCCTGCTGGACTCTCGGGTTCTCGAAATTCGTATCGAACAGGAAGATCGTCGGCTTCGGAATCGAGGCGCCGGTCGGGATCGAGGAGAACGTGTTCGGATAAGTCGGGACCTGGCTGCCCGTGAACGTGATCGTCTGGACGTTGATCCCGTTGTTGGAGTGCGCCGTGCCGATCATGATCCCGGTCGTGCGGCCGTAGAAGATGCCGTAGCCTCCGCGGACGACCGTCCGGGCGTCGGTTCCGGGGCTCCAGGCGAAGCCGAGGCGCGGCCCCCAGTTGTTCTTGTCCTCCGGGATCCGTCGCGTGTCGAGCCCCGCGGCGACGAGCTGCGGGTCCGGGTTCCGGACGTCACCCTGCGCGATGTTCTGGAAGTCGTAGCGGAGACCGAGGTGCAAAGTCAGGTGACGCCCGACCTGCCACTCGTCCGTG
>DASXSX010000190.1:0-21179 GCA_036505815.1 Thermoanaerobaculia bacterium | reverse complement strand
CCTGAGGATGGCCGGGCTGAACAAGGTCCGCGAAGGAGTCACGACGCTCGAGGAAGTCTTGAGAGAGACGGTAATATAGGGGCCAGGGGAGAGGTTTCAGAAGCAAGACAGGAGTCGGGTATCGGGTGTCAGTTGTCGGGTCTGGGCCAGCTCTCGAAACCCGACCCCCGAAACCGGCAATTTTCCAAGGGACCGGAGGCCGGCGCCCTCTTCCCTGATAAACTAAGGCACTAGTTCGGACACAACTCACTCAAAGAGGGCCGTCAAAAAATGGCAGGGGAAGCCACTCTTCATCAACTCCTGAAACAGATGGTCGAAATGGGCGCATCCGATCTCCATCTGACCACCAACTCTCCGCCGATGGTGCGGCTCGACGGGCGGTTGCTCCCGCTTCCGTATCCGCCCCTGACGGTGGCCGAAACGAAGCAGGTCGCCTACTCGGTCCTGACCGATACCCAGAAGCATCGCTTCGAGGAAAATCTGGAGCTCGACTTTTCCTTCGGGGTCAAGGGTCTCGCGCGCTTCCGCGCGAACAATTTCGTGCAGCGGGGCGCGGTCGGCGGCGTCTACCGTCAAATCCCCTACCAGATCCAGGGATTCCGCGAGCTCGGTCTGCCGCCGGTCGTCGAGCTCCTCTGCGACAAACCCCGGGGCCTGATTCTCGTCACGGGTCCGACGGGCTCGGGCAAGACCACGACCCAGGCGGCAATGATCGACAAAATCAACCGGGAGAAGCAGCTCCATATCGTGACGATCGAGGACCCGATCGAGTTTCTCCACACGCACAAGAAATGCATCGTCAACCAGCGCGAGCTCCACGCGGACACGCACTCCTTCCCGAACGCGCTCCGGTCCGTTCTCCGCGAGGATCCGGACGTCGTGCTCGTCGGCGAGATGCGCGACCTGGAGACAATCGAGTCCGCCCTGCGGATCGCCGAGACCGGTCATCTGACGCTGGCAACACTTCATACGAATTCTGCGACGTCTTCGCTAAACCGCATCATCGACGTCTTTCCCGGGCACCAGCAGACGCAGATTCGGACCCAGCTCTCCTTCGTCCTGGAAGGAATCCTCTGCCAGGCGCTTCTGGAGCGTTCGAGCGGCAAGGGCCGCGTGATGGCGATGGAGATCATGGTCCCGAACGCGGCCATCCGGAACCTCATCCGCGAAGACAAGATCCACCAGATCTACTCGATGATGCAGACCGGCCAGTCGAAGTTCGGAATGCAGACTTTCAACCAGTCGCTCGCGACGCTCTATCACCGCAAACTGATCACGCTCGAAATGGCGCTCCTGCGCTCCTCGAGCCCCGACGAGCTGCAGGAGCTCATCAACCGCGGCGCGGGCGTGAACGTCCCGACCGCGGCCGCGGTCGCCGGAAAGAGGAGCTGACGTGCCGAGCTACGCCTGGAAGGGGCGCAACCGCGCCGGAATGGTTCAGGAAGGAGCGCTCGTCGCCGAGTCGAAGGAACTCGCCCTCGCCCAGCTCCGGCGTCAGAACATCGTCGTCACCGGCATCCGGGAACGAGGGAAGGAAATTTCCCTCACCAAGGCGGGGCGCAAGGTTCCCCCGAAGATTCTCGCCGTCTTCACGCGGCAGTTCTCCGTCATGATCGATGCCGGTTTGCCTCTCGTGCAGTGCCTCGAAATCCTGGCGCTGCAGCAGGAGCACAAGAACTTCCAGAAGATCCTGCTGCAGGTCCGGCAGGACGTCGAAGCGGGATCGACGCTCGCCGACGCGATGCGGCGGCACCCGAAAGCCTTCGACGACCTCTACGTCAACATGATCGCGGCCGGCGAGGCGGGCGGTATCCTCGACACGATCCTCCAGCGGCTCTCGGTGTACATCGAGAAGGCGGTGAAGCTGCGGTCGCAGGTCCGCTCTGCTCTCATCTATCCGACCGCCGTCATCATCATCGCTGCGATCGTCGTCGCGGTCATTCTCCTGAAGGTCATTCCCACTTTCGCAGCCCTCTTCACGAGCCTCGGGGCGGAGCTGCCGCTTCCGACCCGGGTCGTCATTGCGGCCTCGAACTTCCTCGCGCGGTATTTCATCTTCTTCATCATCGGAATCGCGGCAGTCGCGTACGGCGTTCGCCGTTACTACAAGACCCACCGGGGGCGCCGGGTCATCGACGGCATGCTGCTGAAGACCCCGATCATCGGGATGATCCTCCGAAAGATCGCCGTCGCCCGGTTCTGCCGGACTCTCGCGACGCTCACCTCTTCCGGCGTCCCGATCTTGGAGAGCCTCGAGATCACCGCCCGCACTGCCGGCAACGCGATCGTGGAGGACGCGATTATCGAGACGCGAAAGAGCGTCGAGGGAGGCAAGACGATCGTCGAGCCGCTGAAGGACTCGAACGTCTTTCCGAACATGGTCGTTCAGATGATCGGAGTCGGCGAGCAGACCGGCGCTCTCGACGCCATGCTCAACAAGATCGCCGACTTCTACGAGGATGAAGTGGACGTCGCCGTCCAGGGACTCGTCAAGCTGATGGAGCCCGTCATGATCTTCATCCTGGGCGTGATCATTGGAGGAATCGTCATCGCGATGTACCTGCCGATGTTCACGCTGATCAACAAGATCGGATAGCCGAGGGCACCCGTCACGGACTCCGCGAACGAATCGCGAATCTCCGCTTTTTCTCTCGCGAGCCCCGCCGACTCCCTGAGGCGTTCACTCGTCTGGCTGTCGATCGCCCGGGTCGTCGTCCTCGGCCTGATCCTGGTCTCGGCGATTCTCGTGCAGGCGGGCTCCGGAGCCGGCGTGGAGATCTCGTTCCTCTACCGCCTCGTGGGCGCGGCGATCCTCCTCTCCGCCTTCCACTGGACCGCCGGCCGGCGACTTCCGGCGCGCGCTTCGGCGTGGATCCAGATCCTGGGCGACCTGACGATCGTGACGCTTCTCGTCTACTCGTCGGGTGGACCGGACTCGGTGTTCACGTTCCTCTACCTCGTCGTGATCGGCGCCGCAGGCTTCCTCCTGTACCGCATCGGAGCCGTGGTCACCGCGTCGATCGCGACGATTCTCTACGGCTCGATGGTCGAGCTCGTCGCCTACGGCCTGCTCCCGGTTCCCCCGCTCGCCGTGCTGTCGGAGTGGACGGGCCCCCGCGTCCGCTACAACCTGGCGATCACCGTCGCCGGATTCCTCGGCATCGCCTTCATGGTGGCGTATCTCTCCGAGAAGCTCGTCACCGCGCGCGAGGAGCTCGTCCGCCGGCAGAGGGCGCTTTCGCGGCTCCAGCACCTGTACGCGAGCGTCATCGCGTCGATGTCCTCTGGACTGCTGACCACCGACTCCTACCAGCGCGTCACGTTCCTGAACGTGCCGGGGGGCGAGATGCTGGGACTGGAGCCCTCCGCGGTGACCGGCCGGTATCTCGCGGATCTTCATCTCCCCTTTCCCTGCGACTGGGACAGCATCCGGAAACGCGCCCGCGGCCGCGAGCCATACCGGGCGGAGACGGAGCTCGATCGGGCCGGAATCCGGCGCGTGCTCGGATACTCGCTGCGGGTGCTCGAGGGGGCGGAGGGAGACGAAGGAACGCTCATCCTCTTCCAGGATCTGACGGAGGTGAAAAAGCTCGAGAGCCGCGCCCGGTTCAACGAACAGCTCGCCGCGGTGGGCGAGCTCGCCGCCGGCATCGCACACGAGATCCGGAACCCGCTCGCTTCGATTTCCGGCTCGGTGCAGGTCCTCTCGAACGAGCTGACCGTAGGCTCGACAGAGAGAAGGCTGATGGAGATCATCGTTTCGGAGTCGAACCGTCTTTCCGGGATCCTGGAAGAGTTCCTTCGGTTCGTCCGGCCGCAGGAGCGCCGCGTTGCTCTCTTCGACGTCGCCACGACGGTCGCCGAGGTCATGGACATCTTCCGGCTCTCCGACGAGGTCTCCGACGCGCACGCAATCGAGGTGGACGTTCTCCCTGTTTCCTCGACCCTGTCGGGCGATCGCGATCAGATCCGTCAGATCGTCTACAACGTCGCCAAGAACGCGGTCCGCGCGATGACCGCGGGCGGGACCTTGACCGTCACCGGGCGCGAGGAGGACAGCGAATACACGATCCGGTTCGCCGACACGGGCCGCGGGATGAGCCCGGACGAGCTCTCTCGCCTCTTCACGCCGTTCTCGACCGCGTTCGACGACGGCACGGGGCTCGGCATGGCGATCGTGCGGAGAATCGTCGAAGACCACGGCGGCACGATCGACATCGAATCGCGGCCGGGCGAAGGCACTGTCGTGGTGATCCATCTTCCGCGTGACGCCCGTGCGCGCGAAGCCGCGGAGATCGCGGCCGTTCCCATGGGGGTTGCAGGATGAGCGGACAGCGTCTTCTGATCGTGGACGACGAGGCGTCGATCCGCGACATGCTCGCGTTCTTTTTCCACAAGAGGGGATTCGAGGTCATGACCGCCTCGAACTTCACCGAAGGCCAGGCATCGGTGCTTCGTTCGACTCCGGACCTGGTTCTCTGCGACATCAAGATGCCGGACGGCAACGGTCTCGACCTCCTGAAGAAGATCAAGGCGGAGTCGCCCAAGACGCCCGTCATCATGATCACGGCCCACACCTCGACGGCCGATGCGATCGACGCCATGAAAGCGGGCGCGGTGGACTACATCGCGAAGCCATTCAACGTGGAGGAGCTCGGCCTGATCGTCGACCGCGCGCTCGGCGAGAAGGAGCTTCGCGACGAGAACGTCTACCTGAAGCAGGAGCTCGCCGCGAAATACACGTTTGCGAACATCATCGGGAAGGGCTCCCGGATGCAGGAGATCTTTCGAACGATCGAACGGATCGCGAAAGTCTCCTCGACGGTGCTCCTGACGGGCGAGAGCGGGACCGGCAAGGAGCTCATCGCGCGCGCCATCCACTACACGTCGATCCGCAAGGACCGCAAGTTCGTCTCGATCAACTGCGGCGCGCTGCCGGAGCCGCTTCTCGAATCCGAGCTCTTCGGCCACGAGCGCGGGGCCTTCACGGGGGCGATCAAGGACAAACGAGGCCTCTTCACCGAAGCGGATCACGGCACACTCTTCCTGGACGAGATCTCGGAAACGACCTTGACGATGCAGGTCAAGCTGCTGCGCGCGATCCAGGAAAGGGTCATCCGGAAGGTCGGCGGCAACGAGGAAGTCACGATCGACGTGCGGATCATCGCGGCGACCAACAAGGACCTGCAAGAGCTCGTCGCGGACGGAAAGTTCCGGGAGGACCTCTTCTACCGGATCAACGTCATCCCGATCGGCCTGCCTCCGCTGCGCGCGCGTCTCGAGGACATCGCCCCGCTCACCCAGTACTTCATCGCCAAGGTCTGCGCCGACCAGAAGATCCCGGAGAAGAAGATCTCGACCGAGGCGATGCGCCTCCTGGAGGCGTATCCGTGGCCCGGAAACGTGCGCGAGCTCGAGAACACCCTCGAACGCACCGTCGCGCTCGAGGCCGGTCCGGTCATCACCGTGTCGAGCCTGCCCGAGTCGATCGCGCTCGGCGTCAAAACGCGGGTTCCCGATTTCGAGAGCCTGCCTCAGGAAGGCATCAACCTCGAGAGCTACCTCGAAACCGTCGGCAAGCGCCTGATGCGCGAGGCGCTCGACCGGTGTGAAGGGGTCCAGACGAAGGCGGCGGAGCTCCTCCACATGTCGTTCCGCTCCTTCCGTTACTACGCGAAAAAGTACAGTCTCGTCCGTCGAGACGAGATCTACGAGGCCGCCGGAGAGGAGGCTCCCGCTGCCGCTGCCGAAATCGAAGAAGGTGCGTAACCGGCTGTTCGGTCCGGGCCTTCTTGTTCTCGCCACGGCCTGCGGAGGCGCCCCGCAAGCTCCCGCGGCGCCGCCGCCGACCGCGGCCTCCGCGCGCGGGCCCGCCGTCGTCCTGCCGTCAGGCGCCGTCTACCGGGTCGAGGTCGCCCGCACGCCCGAGGAGAAGACGCAGGGACTGATGTTTCGCGAGAGCCTTCCGGAGAGGAGCGGAATGATCTTCCTCTTCACCGACGCCGCGCCGCACCAGTTCTGGATGAAAAACACCATGGTTCCGCTCGACATCGTCTGGATCGACGGATCCGGTCGGGTCGTGTTCGTTTCCGCGAACACGCCGCCGTGCCGGGCCGATCCGTGTCCGAGCTACGGGCCCGCAGTTCCCGCGACGAACGTTCTGGAGATCGCGGGCGGAATGGCGGCGAAGGAGAAGGTGACCGTCGGATCCCGGATAAAAATCGAAGGAGTCCAGGAGTAGACGGTCATCCCGAGCGGAGCGAGGGATCTCTCCTTACGAAAGAGAGAGATTCCTCGTCGCTTCGCTCCTCGGAATGACAGGGCTCCCTACGGCTCGAAGAGAAAAAGCCCGTCGCCCGCCGTGCCTACGTAGAGCTGGCCTTCGGGCATCGCGAGCGCGGACGCGACGGACAGTCCCGGTCGCGGGCTTCTCACGGTCCGCCGCTGGCCGGCCTCCTCCCAGACCAGGTTTCCATCGACTTCTCGCACAGGAGCGCGAACGGGCGCGGGAGCCACTTCGCCGCGGTAGTGATCCAGGAACTTTCCGCCGGAGAGAATCGTGCGCCGCCGGTTGTCCCACGACGTTCCATCCCACCGGAACGCGCCGTCTCCCGTCTTGACCTCGAGGATGGAGGTGCCCGAACCGTCTGCCAGAAGGTCGGCGTTGACGGGAGCCTCGGGGCTGCCGGCGACGAGGTTGAAGCTCTTTCCGTCGGTGGTCCGGAAGACCCCCGCGGTCGTCACGAGCACGGGCGAGCGGAACCCTGACCCGAAGAAGGCGAGCGGCGTTCCGGCGGGTGCCTTCTCCGGCGCCCACCACCGCTCCCCTCCGTCGAAGGAGACCTTGAGACCGCTGAAGCTCGAGAGCAGAAGGACCGTCGAGCGGTCCGGTCCGCGGAAAACCGCGAGAGACGCGGCGGGCGGCAGCGGATCGAGCGACAGCCGGCGGACGCGCATTCCGTGCGCCTCCCAGACGCCGCTCTCCTGCCCCGCGTATGCGCGGAAGAAGAAAACGCGGCTCGGGTCGTTCGGGTCCGGCAGTAGATCGGAGACGCGCCCCTCGGCGAGCCCGACGGAACCGGGAACGAGAGTCAATCCCCCGTCGTCGGAATAGAACACGCCTTCGCCTTCGGTGCCGACGTACATCCGGCCCGTGCGGCGGTCGACCTCGAGGGCGGTCACGACGAGGGTCTCCCGCGAAATTCGGGACCACGTCTCTCCCCCGTCGGTGGAACGGTGGAGACCTCCGACGGTGCCGGCATACACGACGTTTGCGCGGTTCGGGTCGCGGCGGACGTTGTGCGAGCGCCGGTTCGTGAAGCCGATCTTGAAGCGGGTCCAGCGATCGCCGCCGTTCTGGGTCCGATAGACCCAGCCGCAGGTCGAGACCCAGATGTCGTTTGGATCCTGTAAGGCGAAGTCCCACGCGTAGACGGACGCGTCGAGGACCATTCCCTCGGCAATCCGTGACCAGGTCTTCCCGCCGTCGCGCGTCCGGAACGCCTGGCGCCACGTGCCGGCGTAGAGCGTCTTGCGATCGCCCGGCGCGAAGGCGAGCGACTCGACCTGGTAGAGACCGGGAATCGTGTCGCCCGTCAGATTCCAGGTTACGCCGCCGTCCTTGGAAAGGCGGACCCCGTCGTCGCCGCCGACGGCGAGGAGCGGCGGGTCGCCGCCCGGCGCGAACGCGAGCGCGCGCGTGGCCACCGACACCTTCCATAGGGAAAGCACCGTCCAGTTCGCCCCGCGGTCGTCGCTTCGGGCGATGAGTCCTCCCTGGTACTGACCCGCGAGCGTCGCCCAGAGCCTCCCCGGCACCTCGGGATCCGCGACGAGACCGGTCGCGATGTACCCGGGGAACGCCGAGCCCTGGCGCAGAGGCGTCCACGTGGAGCCGCCGTCGGTCGAGCCGTAAAAGTTTCCGCGCGACGTGCCGCAGTAGAGCGTGCCGGGCGCAAAGGGATCGACGGCGAAAACGCGGACCTCCGCGCCCCACACCGGCAGACGCCACCAGCTCGCGGCCTGCGACCGCGGAGCCGGGGAGAGGAAGAGCGCCGCCGCGATCATCAGATCGGCGCAGAGATTCGGTCGCCGGTTCTTCACTTTGTGTTCCGCAGAAAGACGATCAGGACGATTGAGTCGTCGACAGTCGGGTCCCGGTCCTCCGGGGCCAAGGATAACCGGGATTCGCTTCACCGCGGCGGACCGCCGTCACTTCAGCCAGGATCGACACGGCGATCTCTTCGGGGGTGACTGCCCCGATCGAGAGCCCGATCGGCGCCCGGATCGACTCGAGCTTGTCCGACGGGACGCCTTCCTGTGCGAGACGGGCAAGTACGCCTCGGACTTTTCGGGCCGAGCCGATCAGCCCGAGATACTTCACAGACGGCGCCCCGTCGGCGAGCCATGGACGCAGAGCCGCGAGGTCCGTCTCCCAACACCGGGACACGACGGCGACATAGCGGTCTCTCCCGGGCGGCAGCGACCCGGGGGGGAGCTCGTAGTCGCGGCTCGTGTGCACCGGTCTCACGCCGGGGGCGAACCGATCGGGTCGGGCATATTGATCGCGGTCGTCGCCGACCAGAACGTCGTATCCAAGGTCGCGCCCCAACCGAGCAAGCGCCAGGCCAACGTGGCCGCCGCCCAGAACGACGAGCGTCGGCGCCGCTTTCAGGAGCTCGACGGAGACGCGCGCGGAGCCGCCGCAGATCATGTTGGTCGGCTCCCGGGTTTCACCCGACTCGATCTCGCGCTCGAAGAAGTCGTACCACTTCAGGAAGCGCTGCGGACCGCCTTCGCGGAAGAGGGCTCCGGCATCGGCGACGACGAGCGCCTCGAACGGGCCGCCGCCGATCGTGCCGCGGAACGACCCGTCCTCGAAGATGACGAATCGCCGGCCGATCCGCGAAGGGCCGGAGCCTTTCGTCTCGACCACGGTCGCGAGCGCGAGACGTCCCCGCACTTCGAGCTCGTGCGTGAGATCTCGGAAGAAGGCGTCATCGCCGCTCATGGCCGATCATTGTAGCGGTCCGTCGGTTACGATTGTTCCCGATGCATTCTGTCCGGGTGGCGGTGTTTCCAGCGGCCGGCCTCGGCACGCGTTTCCTGCCGGCGACCAAAGCCCAACCGAAGGAAATGCTTCCCCTCGTGGACCGTCCGCTCGTCCAGTACGTCGTCGAGGAAGCGAAGGCGGCCGGGATCGAGCGAATCGTCATCGTGACGGGTCGCGGCAAGAACGCGATCGAAGACCACTTCGACACGTCCTTCGAGCTCGAGAAGATGCTCGAAGAGCGGGGCAAGGGCGACCTGCTGGAGATCGTGCGGGAGATCTCGGACATGATTCCGGTCTCCTACGTCCGGCAGAAGACGGCGCTCGGGCTGGGACACGCGATCCTTCAGGCGAAAGATCTCGTCGGACGCGAGCCTTTCGCAGTGCTCCTGGGAGACGACATCGTGGACTCGCGCGAGCCCTGCATCGGCCAGATGATGCGGATCTATGAAAAGCGCGGAAATCCGGTCATCGCCATCCAGGAAGTCGCCCCCGAGCAGACGCAGCAGTACGGGATCGTCGCCGGGGAGCGCGAAGGCGATCGGATCGTCCGGATCACCGGAATGGTCGAGAAGCCGGCGCCGGAGAAGGCGCCGTCGAACCTCGCGATCATCGGCCGTTACATCCTCCCACCCGAGATCTTCGACATCCTCGAAGAGACCCGGTCCGACACGGGCGGCGAGATCCAGCTCACCTCCGGCCTCGCGACGCTTCTCGAGCGGCGGGCGATCGACGGCTATCTCTTCGAAGGCAAACGCTACGACGCGGGGAACAAGCTCGGGTTCCTGAAGGCGACGGTCGAGTTCGCATTGAAGCGGGACGATCTGGGAGCCGAATTTCGGGAGTATCTGAGGAGTCTGGAACTCGACGGAGGAGGTCCGAAGTCCCAGGCCTGAAGTCCTCAGCCCGAGGCTACTTTTGGCCTTGGACTTTGGACTTTGAACCTTTTATCTCCGCCGCCTTCTCTTTCTTCTCAGACTTCTCTGACTTCTCGGCCTTCTCGGCCTTCTCGGACTTCTCGGCCTTCTCGGCTTTTTCCGATCCTTCCTTCGTGTCGGCGGCCGCTTCCTTGGCCTTCTGCTCGCCTTTCGCGCCCGCGTAGTCCGTCACGTACCACCCGCTTCCCTTGAACTGGATCGCGGGGGCCGAGAACGCTTTCTTCAATTTTCCTCCGCAGTGCGGACAGATCTTGAGGGGCTTCTCGCCCATTCGCTGGATGGCTTCGGTCTTGCGGGGGCAAGTCAGGCAGACGTACTCGTAGATCGGCATGTGGTCGGGACTGTCAGCGATCAGCTGTCCGAGAGCGTTCCCCCGCCCGTCTTCCATTGTAGCTTCCGGACTCCGGTCGGCTCTTTGATGCGCACGAGGTCGAGACAGAAGAATGCGTATAGAGTCCGCGCGTTCTCCGCCACGGTTGCCGGCCCCCTTTGACACAGGAGTTGCACCGGTGTCCGTCCGTCGACCAGCTCCGAGAAGGCGACCTCCTCGGACGTGAACAGCCCGGCCGGAATCTCGCCGCTCGACCTGTCGAGCACCGACTGTCCCGAGCCGAGGCGCTCGATGAACCGCTTGACCGCGCGGGACCGCCGGATGCCTTCGACGATGACTTCCGCGATCGGCAGGTCGATGCGGATCGTCTCGTCGTCCTGCCGCGACCCGACCTCGAAGACCACTTCGCCGCTCTCCCAGTCGAAGGCGCCCCAGAGGATGGCGCGGACCTGCTCGGTGATCGCGCGTTCGAGCGTGGGCTGGTCGAGCAGCTCCAATCGCAGGAGGATCTGGCCGAGGCGGATGCCGTCTCCCGCGAGACGCGCCTCGGCGCTCGCGACAGCGTCTTCCGGTAGCGTCCCCTGGCGGATCAGATACGTCCCGAGACGCACCTCCGGCTCGTCGGAGCTGGCGAACACGACGAGCCCGCTGTCCAGGTAGATCCGCCGATGTCTCGGGCCGCTCACGACCGACAGCGCCCCCGGCACCCGATAGCGTTCGATCGTCGCGAGGATCTCCGGCAGCGGAGTGACCGCGAGGTCGCCGCGATACTCGAACTTCTTTCCCATGAGATGGATTTCCGAACATGGTAACCGAACTGTTGCGGGTTCGCCCGCCGCCGGCGTCTACAATCGCCGCGTGATCACGGTGTCGGAGGCATGCGCGATCCTCGATCGAGTCGTGACGCCGGGCGAGGTGGAGACGGTCCCGATCGCCGAGGCTCTCGGTCGGGTTCTCGGAGCCGACGTCGTCTCCGACGTGGACTGGCCCCCGTTCGATACCTCGGCAATGGACGGCTACGCGTTGCGTGCCGGTCAAGCGAGCGGGAGCGACGGGCTCTCCGAGCGGCCCGGCCTCGTCGCCGCCGGCGATCCTCCCCCGCCGCCGCTCGCGCCGGGCGAAGCGGTGCGCGTCATGACGGGGGCTCCTCTCCCGGCCGGCTCGGACGCCGTGGTTCCGATCGAAGACGTCCGCCGCGAGGCGGGATGGGTCCATTTCGATCGCGTCCCGCGCGAGGGCGCTCACGTCCGGCGGCGCGGAGAGAGCGTAGTGCGGGGCACGGTGCTGCTCTCCGAGGCCCGCCGGCTCGACCCGGCCGGAGTCGCGCTCGCCGCGCTCGCCGGCGCCGACCCGGTGCGCGTGCGGCGGCGGCCGCGGATCACGATCGCGACGACCGGAAACGAGCTCGTTGGCGCTCGCGAGACGCCGCGCGAAGGACAGTTGAGGGACTCGAACGGTCCCATGCTCGAGGCCCTCTGCCGCGCCCGCGGCTGGATCGTGACGCCTCGCGAGCGGGTCGTCGACGAGCCGGGAGCGGTTGAGCGGCTGTTCTCCGAGGCGATCGGAGACGCGGACGCTCTCGTCACGACGGGAGGAGTCTCGGCGGGCGACCTGGATCTCCTGCCGCCGGCCGCCGAGCGCGCGGGATGGGAGATCCTCTTCCACCGCGTCGCCGTGCGCCCCGGAAAACCGGTCGCCTTCGCGCGGAAAGAGAAGACGTTGTGGTTCGGGCTCCCGGGCAACCCCGTTTCGGCGTCGGTCTGCTTCCATCTCTTCGTCCGCCGCGCGCTCGACCGGCTGGAGGGCCTGGCAGAGCCGGGGCCCACGCGCGTCCAGGCGCGGCTGACGCGGGAGCTCTCCCCCGCGGGTCCGCGCGAGACCTACCGGGACGCGCGGCTCGTCGAGGACGAGGGCGAACGGCGCGTTGAGCCGTTGCCGACCGCGGGCAGCCACGACATCGCGGCGCACGCGAAAGCGAACGTGCTGATCCGGATTCCCGTCGACGGCGGCCCGCTCGCCGCGGGCTCGCTCGTCACATGCGTGCTCCTCGAGCGGTGAAGAACCGGAAGGCCGCCCTCGAGCCGGCGCGGCCGCATCGGACGCCCGAGGTCCTTCAACGGCGCGCACCGGCGGCCGACGGTGTGCCGATTGCCTACACGCTCTGGAGGCGTCCGTCGCGCGAGATCGTGATCCTGGCGCCCGGATTCTGGAGGCGGCGCCTCGCGAGAGAGAACCTGTACCTCGCGATGCATTTCTTCCGGCGGGGCTACGACGTCGCCGCGCTCGACTTCCGGGGCCACGGCGGAAGCGGTGGCTCGTACGGGTTCGGAGCCGAGGAGACCATGGACCTTGCGGCGGTCGCGGAACAGCTTGCAGGCGAAGGCCGCCCTTACGCCCGCTTTTCCGTGATCGGGCTCTCGATGGGCGGCTCGATCGCCGCAGAGACCCTCGCGCAACGCCCGGACCTCCCCTGTCGCGCGCTCGTGATGATCTCGTCGCCCGCGGACGTGTCGACGCTCACGCCGCGGCCGCTGTCGCGCGACGCGATGCGGCAGCTCCGGCTGCGCCACGCGCTCAGGATGCCGCGAATCGCGCTGCGCCACCTGCGCGGCCCCAAGCCGCAGGCGGCGAAAGCGGTCGCGAAGCTCTCGATGCCGAAGCTGATCGTGACCGCGAAAGGCGACTGGCTCGTGGACCCGTCGCAGGGACGCCTTCTCGCCGAGTCGGCGGCACCGCCCGTCGACTACGTGAACCTCGATCTTCCCGGCTCCCTCCACGCCGACGCGCTCGTCAAGTTCGTGCCGCTGACTCTCCTGCGCGTGCTCGATCGCTGGTTCGCGCGGTGGGCGCCGCCGTAAGGACACATTTAGGTTTTCCTAAGGTGAAAATTCGCGCACGGACCGTGCAAGTAAAATTCGCGCCGTGTCGGAACGCCGTGTCGTCATCACCGGAGTCGGCTGCCTTTCCCCGAACGGGAACGGGAAAGAGGCTTTCGCCTCGGCATTGAAGCGCGGCGCGAGTGGGATCGACCGGATCTCGCTCTTCGATCCGGAAGGACTACCGGTCACGATCGCCGGGGAGCTGAAGGGCTTCGATCCGACCGCGTGGATCGGCGCGAAGGACATCCGGCACGTCTCGCGCGCGGTGCCGATGGCGATCGCCGCGTCTGCGGAGGCGCTCGAAGACGCCGGGATCGATCCGGCGCGACTGTCCCTGGAAGACCGGCGCGGGATGGGGGTGGTGCTCGGCACCGGAGGCGGAGCGATCGAGTTCACCGAGCGGATGTACCACCTCTACTACACGAACCAGACGAAGAAGGCGTCCATCTATTCGATCCCCTCCGGAACCATCGGCACCCTGTCGTCCGAGATCTCGATGCAGTTCGGGTTGCGCGGGCTCTCGCACGTCATCTCGACGGGCTGCGCCTCTTCGACGGATGCCCTCGGCTACGCGTTCCGCGCGATCAAGTTCGGCGTGGGCGGCGACAGGCTGCTCGTCGGCGGCGTTGATGCGACCGTCGTTCGGGGGATCATGGAAGGCTTCGTGATGATGCGAATCGTCTCGACGTCTTGGGAGTGCCAGCCGCCACGCGCTTCGAGGCCGTTCTCCGCCGACCGGGACGGCTTCGTCCTGGGGGAGGGCGCGTGGATGTTCGTGCTGGAGGAGCGCGAGCGGGCGCTCGCGCGGGGCGCCAACGTCTACGCGGAAATCCGAGGTTACGGCTCGACCTGCGACGCGCACCACCGCGTCCGGCTGGACGAGACCGGCGAGGAGCCGGCGCGGGCCATGTCGCTCGCGCTCCAGGAGGCGGGGCTTCCCCCCGACGCCATCGACTACCTCGCCTACCACGGCACGTCGACAGCGTTGAACGACCGCGTCGAGACGCGGGCGGTGCGGCACGCCTTCGGCCGATCGGCGCCGCAGCTGCCCGGCTCTTCGATCAAGTCCATGATCGGGCACCCGCAGGGCGCCTGCGGCGCGGCGGGGGTCGCGGCCACGCTGCTCGCGATGCGCGATTCGTTCCTGCCACCGACGATCAACCTCGAGACACCCGATTCGGAGTGCGACCTCGACTACGTCGCGAACGAGTCCCGGGAGAGTTCTTTCGAGCACGCCCTCTGCAACTGCATCGGGTTCGGGTCGAAGAACAGCGCGCTGGTGATGAGTCAGGCGTAGTCCGGCTCGAAAACGTGAGCTTTCTCGTCCCGCCCCGGCGGCCGTCCCACGAGATCTTAGACGACCCGAGCATCTCCTCCGAAGAGATGTGCCGATCACTGGAGGATCTCTCCCTCGTCCACCGGTGGTGGGGAAGCGCGCGGGCGCTCGAAGGTTTTCTCGTCGGAGAGATGCGGCGGAAGGGCGTCCGGCGGCCGGTGCTGCTCGACGTGGGAGCCGGCTCGGCCGACGTCTCGCGCCGGCTCGCCCGTTCTCTCGCGCGCGCGGGACATCCCGCGACCGTCTTCGCCTCGGACGTCCAGTGGCGCCACCTGGTCGCCGGGCGCCGCATGGCGCGCGACGCCTTCCCCGGCGTTTGTGCGAACGCGTTCGCGCTCCCGTTCGGCGAGAGCTCCGTGGACTGGATCGTCTCGACGCTCTTCTTCCACCATTTCTCTCCGGCGGAGAACGCACGGCTCCTCGCGTCGTTCGCGCGAATCGCGCGGCACGGGTTCGCGATTCTCGACGTGACGCGGCACCGGATACCTCTCGGGTTCATTTCCGTCGCGGGGAGACTCCTCTTCAAGACGCGCGTTTCGCTCCTCGACGGGATCTCCTCGGTGGAGCAGGCGTACACCCTCGAGGAAGCGCGCCGGATCGCCTGCGAAGCCGTCCCTGGCGCGGAGGTCGAGCGCATCTTCCCATTCCGGTTCCTCGTGTTCGCGCCGAGCACTTGACGGAGAGCTTCGATGCCGTCGTCGTGGGAGCCGGCCCGGCAGGGTCGGCGGCGGCGACGATCCTCGCCAGCCTCCGGCGGAGCGTTCTGCTCCTCGAGAAGGACGTCTTCCCGCGACACAAGGTCTGCGGAGAGTTCCTTTCGGCAGACGCTCTCCCGAGCCTGGACCGCCTTGACGTGCGGGAGGACGTCGAAGGCGCCACCCCGGAACGCATGACCCGCGGCGCGCTCCATCTGGCGGGCGGACGGGCGGTCCCGTTTCTCCTTCCCCACCCCGCCTTTGGCATCTCCCGGTTTCGACTCGACGAGCTGCTCGCGAGACGGGCGCGCGCCTCCGGCGCCGACGTGCGTTTCAACGCGCGAGTGCTCGGTGCCCGACCGGATGGCTCCGGATTTCGAGTCCGCTTCGTTGACCGGGAGGAGCGAGACGTCGACGCTCGCGCCGTGATCGGCGCCTGGGGTCGGTGGGACGCGCTCGACCGGGCGCTGGAACGGAGCTTCCTCGGACGCCGCTCACGCTTCTTCGGCTGGAGCCGTGACTACGGCGCGGAGAGGGCGTTCCTCGAGGGAGAGGTGCGTCTGTATCTCTTTGCCGGCGGCTACTGCGGACTCTCGCGGATCGAGGGCGGAGCGATCAATCTCGCCGGAATCGTCTCGGAACGGGTCCGCGCCCGCGCCGGCCGCGGCTGGGAAGCGATGGTGGACCGGGCGCGGCGCGGAAACCCGGCTCTCGACGCCGACCTCGCGAAGCTGGCCCCGGGCCCGGTCGGCTTCCTCGGGACGGGGCCCGTGTTCTTCACCGCGAAGCCCCCGACGGAGAACGGGATCCTCATGGCCGGCGACGCCGCGGGCGTTCTCGATCCATTTTCGGGGGACGGCCAGGCCGCGGCGCTCGCGAGCGGCATCCTGGCGGCGCAAACGGCGGAAAGACTGCTCTCGGGAGAGCTCTCGCGGGAAGAGTGCGCGCGCGCCTATTCCAAGGCGTGGCGCCGGCGTTTTGCAAGGCGTTTCGCCTGGAGCGCGGCGTTCCGGCGACTGATGCTGAATCGTGCGATCGGTTCGGTCGCGGGACGCATTGCCGGAAAGAGGCTCGTCCGGTTCGCGATCACCGCGACGCGGCGCTAGAGCTACAGCCCTCTCGCCCCTTCCGGCGTGAAGATTTTCGGGTCGAGCCGCGCCACGCGGTATTCACGGTATTCCAGACGCGTGACCGCGCGCGATGCCGCGCCCACGAGCTCACGGATCTCCATCTCGGAAACGACCTTCTTACCCGCCTGTTCGCGGAACTTCGTGAACGTCACGGCACGCGCCTCCCTCCCCGAGGCGAGGAAGAACCGGACCCGGCAGGGAAGCTTCGCACGTTCGTCGACCGAAAGAATGACCCGTGGATAGGACAGCTTCGACGACTTTCCCGTCAGCTCCAGGATGCGGCAGCTTCGGTCGCCGACCGTCTCGCTTCCCCCGGTCGCCTTCGCCCCGTAGTCTTCCGAGAAGCGCAGCCTCGCGACGTCGCCGAACGACGCGCCTCCAAGTAAACGCTGGTTGGGCGTGATCGGAACCGGGTTCGTCGAGCCCGGCACGAGGAGCCACATCCGGTCCCCGTTCGTCAGGACCTTTCGCCCGCTGTTCTTCCCCCCGCGGAAAACGATCAGACCCTTGTCGCGCCCCTTCACGTAGACGTCGAAGTTCGCGCTCGACGTCTCCTTCCCGTCCACGATCTGCGTCGCGCGAGCGGAGATGACCGCCTCGTCGAACGCATTGCGGGTCGCGTCGACGGCCGCGAGCAGACTTTTCAAGTCGCCGGAGCTCTCCCCGAACGCCACGGACGCCACGAGACCGACGAGAGCGAAGAGCCGTTTCATCGATCTCTCGAACAGCCTCGCGACTCGACGTGTTCCCCTTGGATCTCGGGTCTATACGTGCGTGAGCGCCTCGACGATCGAAATTCGCGAAGCCCGGCGCGCCGGAAACCAAGAGGCGACGAGCATCGTGCCGACCATCGCGACGATACCGGCCACGTACGCGAGCGGGTAGAACTTCACGTTGATCGGCATCCCGTGGGTCGCCCCGGGAGGCGGGGGCAGGATGATTCCGGACGCGTTCAGTATCGCCCGGACGACGAGTGCGACGAGCGCCCCCGCGACGCAGCCCGCGAGCGCCAGCGCCGTTCCTTCCGCGAGGAACATCCTCTGGATGCCGGCCGGCCGGGTCCCGATCGCGCGCAGCGTTCCGATCTCGCGCGTCCGCTCGGTGACCGACATCGTCATTACGATCGCCGCGGAAAGGATCACGATCACGACCAGAACGGCGCCGACGAACCCGAAGATCCCGATGTAGAGGAGCTTGACCTGGCCGTAGAAGACGGCGAGATCCGCCCAGTGGTGGATCGCGATCGGAAATCCGGCCGCCGTGAGCGATTGCTCCAGCCTCTTCGCGGCTCGCTGTTCATCCGCCCCTTTCCGGAGGAAGACGACGAGCTTCGAGACGGTCTCCGAGGTCTCGAGGAGGCGCGACACCAGCCCGATGCCGGCGGCCAGGTATCGGTCATTCAGCTCCTTGATCCGGACGTCGACGAGCCCCGCCACCACGCCGTCCACCGCGTTCAACGAGCCGTCTGGGGTCGTTGCCATGAGCGTAATGCGGTCGCCGGTCTTCACGCCCAGCGCGGAGGCGAGTCCCGTCCCGAGAACGACGTCTTCGCTGTCGGCGCTCGAAAGATACCGGCCGGCGACGACGAGCTCGCGTGCGAGAGTCGCGGCCGCCTCCGGCTGCGGGTCGACACCTACACCGAGATAGGGCACCGACTTCGCGCCGTTGGTCGCTAGGCCGACGAACTCGATCCGCGGCAGCACCGCCGCAACGGACGGATCGCGCGCGGCGATCGCACGCGCCCGGCCCGCGTTGGGAAGACCGAACTCCAGCGTCGACTCCTCGTTTCGAGCGACGGCGCGCCGGTCCACGATCTGGAGATCGCCGATCGAGCGGATCGTGCCTTCCTTCAAACCCTCGAATGACTGTGCAATGAACCCTCCGGCGAGCGCGAACGCCGCGAAACCGAACGCGACGACGGAGCCCATGAGGAGCGTCCGGCGCTTTTGCCGCACGAGATTGCGCCAGGCCAGGCTCCAGGAACTCATCTGCAGCGGCGGCTCGACGCCGCCGGAAGAGAGCAAACGGCCGTCGGGCAGCATCCCATGGCGCTTGCGCGAATAATGGCGGCCTTCAGCAGGGAGCTCATCGCGGCCCCGTGTCCGACGCGATCCGGCCGTCCTGGAGGGACACGACCCGCCGGGCCCGGGCGACGACCCTCGGGTCGTGGGTCGCGAACACGAAGGCGGCTGCCCGCTCCTCCCCCATCGCCCGCATGAGGTCGAGGATCTCGTCGGCCGTCTTCGAGTCGAGGTTGGCGGTCGGCTCGTCCGCGAAGACGACAGCCGGCCGGTTCGCGAGCGCCCGCGCGATCGCGACCCTCTGACGCTGTCCGCCGGAAAGGAGGTCGGGACGCACGCCCGCCTTCTCACGAAGCCCGACCGCCGAGAGGAGCTCGAGTGCCCGCGCGCGACTCTCCGCCCGGCTCTTCCCGGCGAGACCGACCGGAGAGGCGACGTTCTCCTCGGCGGAAAGCACGGGGATGAGATTGAACGTCTGGAAGACGAAGCCGAAGCGGTCGCGGCGCAGGTCGGACTTCGCGTTCTCCGTGAGGCGGGCGGCCTCGCGGCCTTCGATGCGAACCTCTCCGGCGTCGGGCGTGTCCAGGAGGCCGAGGAGGTTCAGGAGCGTCGTCTTGCCAGAGCCGCTCGGGCCCTGGATGGCGACGAACTCCTCCGGGCCGATTTCGAGCGTGACGTCGGAGATGGCGGGGACGATCGCCGCTCCCAGGCGATAGGACTTCGAGACCGAGCGGGCGGAGAGGAGGATCGGCCGGTTGGGCGGCTGCAAGACGAAAACAGTGTAGCCCGAGCCGTCAGCGCCGCGCCGATGCCATGGGATGTTGAGTAGCGGCCGCTAACTCTCTTCCGGCGGCGTCGAGCCGCCGCTTAAAAAGCCCGTTTACTCTCTCCCGGCGCCGTCGAGGCGCCGCTTATTTCGTGCAGGCCGTCTCCCAGATGTCGACCCATTTCCCGTTCGATTGCATCTGACCCTTGTAGACGATCTCGTGGTCGCTCTTCTTGGTGAAGGTGTCGTGGTATTTCGCCTTCTTGCCCTCCATCATGCCTTCCGCATTCCAGGTGATCGAGTCCCCCTCCCAACCTTTGGCGTCGCCGGCGTTCCAACCGCCCCAGCTGTCGACAGCGATCCGATCCCATTTCTTCTCGGCGGCGTCGTACATCCAGTATTCGTCTCCATCGAGCGGTATCGGGTTGGCGGCGGTCTTCGTCTCGCGATAGCGCGAAACCAGCCAGCGGCCGCCCAGGTCCATCTTGACCGAAACGGTCGCTTCGGTAGGGTGCTCGGGACCCATCGGGGAGGCCATCGCTTTCCCGGTGCAGTGCCAGGTTCCTTCGAGCGCCGTGAGTTTCGCCGTTTCCGGCGAGCCGGCCATGCGGGGAGCGGGCGCGGGTTTCGATGCGGCGGCCTTTCCCTTCGGCTTCCCCATTTTTCCGGCGGTCTGGCCGAAACAGAGCGATGCGGCGGCGAGCAGGGCTCCTCCGATCAGGGCGGTCGAACGCATTCTCATTTTTCCTCCACTTCTTTTTGCGGCCGCGATGCTACCACCGCGACGCGACCGGAGAAGACTCCGAGGTGAACATGGAGAGTGGTCAGGCCACCTTTCTCGCGTGCTTCGCCTCCCACGCGGGATCCGACGGCGATCGCCTCTCGAACGCCATCTTCAATCGATGAAGTCCCGCCGTGGCGAGCGATCCGAAGACGACGGAAAGCACGAGCGGCCATGGGCCCTCGCCCAAGAAGATGTCGCTGCCGGTCTTCTGAACGAGAATCGCGAAAACCAAATTCGCCGCCACGTTTTCCAGCAGCTTGAAGGAGACCGAGCCGCCCGACACCCGCGCGACCCAGGGGAAGGTCTTGGCCCCCTCGATCATGAGGAAGACGATCAGCGACCGTCCTAGAAAGTTGGACCATGCCTGAAGGTTGACGCTCATGGATTCCTCCTGGCCGTCGGCGGTTGCAAGCCATGTGCACGAAATGGGTGTGGCGGAAGCGCATGGGAATCGAACCCACCCATCCCGGCGGAACCGGGACGCCAACGGATTTGAAGTCCGCGAGAGCCACCAGGCCCCGGGCGCTTCCGTGCCGATTATGTCGGAGTGCGTTGAAGACTTCACGACCCGCGTGCTATTCTGCGCGGCCTTCGCGTGGGGCTGTAGCTCAGCTGGGAGAGCGCCTGAATGGCATTCAGGAGGTCGACGGTTCGATCCCGTTCAGCTCCACCAAGACTCGCTTCCGCTCCGCGACCATACCGAAGAGTCTCGCGTTGCTGTCCAGCTACCCAAAACTCCGTAGCGTGGCAACGAGCACGAGACAGTCAGGGCGAGGGTCGCGCGAGCCCGGGGATGTAGGGGCCTTGCCGCTACGGCAGTTGATACTCGCCGTCGACCTGGTAGGTAACGCTCCCGTCAGCGTTGGCAGTCCCCTTGTACGTGCCTTTTCCTTTTATGCCCTTGAGCTTCCCGGTGCCGCTCGTCAAGCTCCAGGTGCCCTCGCCGCTTACAGGCTTTCCGTCCTTCAACTTGGCCGAGCCCTCATACTTGGCGACCCACGTGTCGCCGTTGGTCATCGTGGCCACGTGATAGCCGCGGACCGAAATCGTGTCGCCGCTGATCTCATCCAGATCGGTCGACGTACCATCCTTCGACTGCAGGCCCGCCACCACAAAATTGGTCCAGGTGCACTGGGCCTTGCCGACCGCGAAGGAGTGGTTGGGCGTGTCGGAGAGGGCGACCGGGGGCGGGGAAGCAGGATCCGATTTGCACGTGGCTGTACCGGATGTCTTCGTCTGCGCAGATAGGC
>DASXSX010000189.1:0-7083 GCA_036505815.1 Thermoanaerobaculia bacterium | reverse complement strand
AAATTGGCGGGCGCCTTCCATTGACCGAATACCTCAAGGATTCGCTTCTGGGCATTCTCGTACTCCATGGGCGAACCCTGCGGGCGTTCGAACCAGCTGATCACGTACTTCATTGGCATCCTCCTAATTGTGTTGTTCCTCGGAACGATTGCTGTTTGGACGGGCTAACACCGGGTTAAGCTGCAAGCGGAGCCCGCGGCGCCGGTTTTGGCCACAGCCATGCTCCGCTCGTCAGCTTCAACTCGTTGTTCGACGGCCCCAACGCTCAGGTGCCATCGCTTCCCATGTCGTAGAACACCCGAAACCTATTTCCGTCGGGGTCTTGCGCAGTGAACTCCCGAAGGTTGTAGGGAGCGGTCCGGAGCTCCTCGACGATTAGCACGCCGCGTTCCTTCCACTCTGCATAGAGCTGATCAACCTCCGCTGAGGAGCCCATGTTCAGCCAAATAAGGACGCTATAGCGCTCCTTGGCCTCTTCCGGAGTCCTTCGTCGAAGGAACACCCGCGCGTCGTCTCTCGAAAGACCCGCAAAGGAGTCCTCGTACGCCCAATCGACGCTAAAGCCCATCAGGCGAGCATAGGACTTGCCTGCGACCTGGACATCATTGACCGGAAGCTCCGGCACAGGTTGGGATAACCTCATGCGATCACGCTAGCATCCTATAAGTTTCAGGAACATCGCGATGGTCCGTCGAACGGTCGGGCGTTCAGCGGCGAGCCGAGCGAGCGAAGCGAGCGGCCCGAGCGAACGCGAGGACGGCGAATCCGCTGCAACGCCATGTTCGGCGGCACGCTCTTAGAGGACCGGGGAACGCCGGTGCCACTCTGTCGCCCGCTCGTACGCCTGAGCGAGTGCGAATACCCTCGCCTCGCCAAGTGGAGGACCAGCGATCTGAATGCCAACCGGGGCACCAGACTTCGTGAATCCGCAGGGGACGGAAAGGGTCGGCAGGCCGTAGACGCTGAAGGCGACTGTCGGGAGGCGCGGCGGAAGGAGCGGCGGCGGCCCCTCCTGCTCTTTGTTGCTTTGCTCGATCGTTGTGGCCGAGACGTACGCTGTCGGTGCAACCACGAGATCCACGTCGGAGAATACCGCTCGAACGGCTCGGCGTAGCTTATCGAGCTCGCGGATAGCCTCGATGTAACTCGTTGCCGTGATCGTACGCCCAAGTCTGGCGCGCAGGCGAATGGCAGGAGTGTAGCGCTCGGCGGCCCTTTCCAACAGCGCCGCGTGGAAGACGTATGCCTCCGCCAACAAGATCGTGCCGAAGGTCGTCTCGGGGATCGATGGCAGCTCAACGTCACGAACGCTTGCCGTGATGGAGCGAATAACGCCGATAGCCTCCCTGATAGAAGCCTGGATGTCGGCATCGACGATCTCAGAGAGCATCGCTGACGCTGTGCCGATTCGCAGGCCCGATGTCTTCGCGGCGAACGCCTGCACATAATCGATCGTGGGCGTGCTTACACTGCCGGTGTCCTCAGGATCGTAGCCAGCGACTGCCGAGAGCAAGAGCGCTGCATCCTCGACCCGCCGGCAGATCGGTCCCACTTGATCGAGCGTCCACGACAGCGGCACCACTCCCCGCCTGCTCACCAGACCGGACGTCGGCCGCAGTCCCACGACCCCGCAGTGCGCTGCAGGAGTTCTGACCGACCCGCCCGTATCCGTACCCAGCGCTCCGAAGCAAAGACGCGCGGCGACGGCCGCCGCCGACCCGCCAGAAGAGCCACCTGAGATGCGATCGGGCTTCCAGGGATTGCGGACGGGGCCGAAGTTGCTCAGGGTCGAGGTGTGGCCGAACGCAAACTCATCCAGATTCTGCTTCCCGATCAGGACGGCACCTGCCGCCTTCAGCCGCCGCACAACCTCCGCATCCTCAGTCGGTACGCGATCAGCGAATACCGCGCTGGCAGCAGTGGTCCGGGTTCCGGCTGTATCGATGTTGTCCTTCAGGCCCATCGGGATGCCGTGGAGAGGGCCACGCCATTTGCCTTGCCGAATCTCGACTTCCGCCTCGCGCGCCTGCGCGAGCGCCTCTTTGGCGGTCACGATGATAAAGGCGTTGATCAGTGGATTCAGACGGTCGATTCGATCGAGGCATGCACGTGTGAGATCGAGCGGCGAGTTCACGAGTCATCCGAATCCTCGATTGCGCCCGGCTGCCCTATCACCCCCGTTCTTACCTCCTGCTTGGCCGCCGAACATGTGATTCGGCTTCCGAATTGGACGCGCCTCTCGCCGCTTTTCGGCGCAGTCTAGAGATCATCTCGGAGGGGTTGAGCGGTGGCGCATCTATCTCACCAGCCTTGAGCTGACGGGATGACGGGAAGGGATAGCCGGAGGGTGTTCGGCTGTGAATGGAGCAGCCGAGTATCCGATGAACCCGTAAGAGCGGGGCGCCAGAGCACGTCGGCGGGACTGCGAATGCCCGCTGGCGCGCCGAGGACGTGCGTGTAGATCATGCCGGTTTTCACGTCCTTATGGCCTAGAAGCTCCCGGACCGCCCGAATATCATAGCCATCCTGGATCCGGTGGGTCGCGAACGAATGCCGGAAGGTGTGGCTCGCGGCCCTATCCGGATCAAGGCAGCGCCACGTCCTTCAGGCTGAAAGGCGCGGTGACGAGCGCCTTCGGGGTCATGAGGTAGATCCGCAGGCTCGCGTCGGCGGGCAGCTTCTCGGTGAACTTCAGGATCCAGAAGTCGCCGATCTTCATGGATCCCGCGTCGTCGATCCGCTTCCCGCCGGCATCGAAGACCTCGGCGCCGAACACCTTCTTGCCCGGATCGTTCACGCGGATGAGGACGTCGTTCTCGCCGATGTCGCCGAAGAGCCCCTCGAAGAGGCCGCTGAACGCGCTCACCATGGCGCCCGCGATGCCGGCGGATTCGGCCTCCTTCTTCTTGCGCTCCTCGTCCTTCTTCTTCTCCTCGTCGTACGTCTTGCGGGAAACGACGGTGACTTCGGTCTGAGCGGCCTTCAGAGCGGGCGCGGCAATCGGCCGGTCCATGCGCGACAGGAAGCGGTCCGCGGAAGCGACCGCGGCGGGATCGCGGTCCGGCAGGAAGACCTCGACGGATCCGGAGATCTCGCGGACGCTCTTCGCTCGCCGGGCGGGGTTCCGGAGATCGAGCTTCAGGACGGGAGATTTCTCGCCTGACGATTTCTCGAACTCCGCCGGCCTTCCCCCTTCCTTCACGAGGTTCCGCCCGGTGTCGTCGACCGCCTTCTGCACGAGAGCCCGCGCACCGCGAGCTCCGGCGGCGGCCTCGCCGGTCAGCTTCAGCTCGACCTCGAGCCCGGCGAAGGTGTTGTCGTTCCGGCGGCGGTCGGTCACGTCGCCGGAGGTCACCCCGATCACGGACGTCTTCGACGGGGCTGCCGCGAAGAGCTGCGCCGCAGCGAGACCGAGAACGGCGAGGTTCACGCCGGACCTCCTTTCGTCACGGAAGAGGGACGTTCGTCAGGCTGAACGGCGCGTGCAGGAGCGCGTTCTTCGTCTTCACGAGAAACCGGAGTTTCGCGTCGGGGGGGAGCTTTTCCGAAAACTGCAGGATTTTGAGTCCGCCCGAGGACATCGACCCGCGCGTGTCGATCATCCCGCTCTTTCCGACCACCTCGACGTCGAGGAGCTTGCCCTGCGGGTCCTCGATCTGGAGGATCACGTCGTTGTCCCCGACGTCGTTCATCATTCCCGCGAAGCCCTTTACGAGCGCCATCAACGCTTCCGCGGTCTTGTCGTCTCCCGCTTCCTTCTTCATTTCCTCTTTGTGCTTCTGCATTTCCGCGTCGAGATCCGCCTCGCGCTTCTTCGCCTGAGCCCGGTACACCTTCGGCGACACGAGACGCGCGGCGATCTGCTGCGACTTCAACGCGGAGGACTCGATCGGTTTGTCCATTCGCGAAAGGATCCGGTCGACCACGATGGTCGCGGCCGGATCGCGCGCCGGCGCAAAGAGCTGCACCTCGCCGGAAATCTCCTTGATCGCCGACGCGCCGCGGGCCGGATTCTTCAGGCTGATCTTGAGGTCAGGCGCGCCGCTGCCCGAGGACTTCCGGAACTCTTCTTCTCCCTTCTTTTCCGGCAGCAGGTCGCGGCCGCTCTCGTCGAGGGCCTTCGTGAGCGTCACCCGCGCCGCCCGGGCATCCGCCAGGTCGTCGCCGGTCAGCTTCAGCTCGATCTCGAGGCCGCCGAAGAACTTTCCGGTCGTCCGCCGGTCCTCGATCGTGCCGGCGCTCACTCTCAGGTCCTGGCCGGAAACGGCGCTCCGGAGCAGGACCGGAGCGAGCAGGAGGGTGAGAACGAACCGCGGGCTACAACGCCTGCGCATGGGAAGCCTCCTCGATTTTTGGGGTGCGAACCCGATCAGGGTACCACTCTCCCGACCGAGCGTGGCCTGCGAGAGAATCCGGTCGACGATGGATTCTCCGACGACTCCGCCGGAAAAGCCGCTCTTCATTCCGGTGATCCTCGGCACCCCGAGGAAGGGAAGAATGAGCGAGCACGTCGCCAACTTCGTGCTCTCCCGGGTCGCAGCGCTTTCCGGCGTGGAGACCGAGCTGCTCGACGTGCGCCGGATGGCTTTTCCGACTGACGACGCCGGCGAACAGATCAAGGATCCGACGTTTTCCGCCGCGATGATGCGCGCCGACGCGCTCGTCGTCGTTGCGCCCGAGTACAACCACGGCTATCCGGGAATCCTGAAGCACGTCCTCGACTCGAACCTGAAGGAATACATCCACAAGGCCGTCGGCATCGTCGGGGTCTCGGCGGGACCCTGGGGTGGAACGAGGGTCATCGACAACCTCCTTCCGGTGATGCGGGAGCTCGGGCTCGTGACGATCTTTTGGGACGGCAATTTCCCGAACGTTCAGAAAACCTTCGACAAAGACACCGGCGCGCTGCTGGAGCCCGCATACGTGCGGCGGCTCGAGAAGTTCACCAACGAGCTCGTCTGGATGGCCAAGGTGCTGCGATACGGCCGGGAGAACGTCGCGATCGAATAGGAGACGGGTCATGGCGCAGAGAGAGAAGTTGAAGTGCCCCGGCTGCGGCGGAGAGATGAACTTTCACGCCGAGAAAGTCGACTACTCGCAGGCGCTGGCGGACCCGCAATCCATGGATCCGGAGTTCGGAGGCGCACTCGAAGAGTTCCACACGTGCCCGCGCTGCAAGTTGACGGTCGAGCGACCGGCGTCCGACTGAGCTTCGTTGCGCGATCGCGTCTGGCGTAGTCTTCGAGGAGGCGACTTCGTCATGAAAGCGATCGCGGTCTTCCCGGGATGAGGGACGGGTCACGCGCGAAGAAACCGGCGGAGGCGGAGAAGACGCGCCTCGCCGAAGACGCGCGGCGCGAGAAGAACTGGAAGCGCTGGGGCCCCTATCTCTCCGAGCGGCAGTGGGGCACGGTGCGCGAGGACTACTCCGCGTTCGGCACCTGCTGGGAGTACTTCCCGCACGACCATGCGAGGAGCCGCGCGTATCGGTGGGGTGAGGACGGCCTCCTGGGAATCACGGACCGCGAAGGCCGGCTCTGCTTCGCGCTCACGCTCTGGAATGGGCGCGATCCCATCCTGAAAGAGCGCCTCTTCGGCCTCTCGGGACCGGAAGGCAACCACGGCGAGGACGTGAAGGAGTGCTACTACTACCTCGACTCCACGCCGACGCACTCGTACATGCGCGCGCTGTACAAATACCCGCAGGCCGAGTATCCGTACGCCCGGCTCGTGGAGGAGAACCGCCGACGCGGAAAGCTCGATGGAGAATTCGAGCTCGCCGACACCGGCGTCTTCGACGAGGACCGCTACTTCGACGTGTTCGTCGAGTATGCGAAGGCTTCGCCGGACGATCTGCTGATCCGGATCACCGCCGAGAACCGCGGGCCGGACGCCGCCCCGCTCCACCTGCTGCCGACGCTCTGGTTCCGCAACACCTGGTCGTGGGGCCGCACGGGAGAAGGTTACTGGCGGAAGTCCGTCCTATTGCGCGAGGCGGCCGGGGCGCTCCTTGCGGAGCACGAGAGCCTCGGCCGGTTTCGTCTCGACATGGAACGCGCTCCGGTCGAGCCGGATCTCTGGCTCACGGAGAACGAGACCAACGCCGCGCGGCTCTTTGGGGCCGGGAACGCGCAGCCGTACGTCAAGGACGCCTTTCATGAACGCCTCGTCGGGGGACGGAAGGATGCCGTGAATCCCACAGAGGTCGGGACGAAAGCCGCCGCGCACTATTTCCTCGAGGTTCCCATGGGAGGATCTGCGACGCTCCGGCTGCGCCTCAGTGCGGAGGATGCGGCATCCGCCGACCCGTTCGGCTCGGAATTCGACGAGGTTTTCGACCGGCGCCGGCGCGAGGCGGACGCTTTTTACGTTTCGAAGCTGCCGAAAGGATTGACGGAGGAGGAGCGCCGCGTCGCGCGACAGGCCTACGCGGGCCTTCTCTGGACGAAACAGTTCTACCACTTCGCGGTGAAGGACTGGCTCGAAGGAGATCCGGCGCAGCCGCCTCCGCCCGAGAGCCGGAAGAACGGGCGAAACAGCGGCTGGACCCATCTCTACAACCGCGACGTGATCTCGATGCCCGACAAGTGGGAGTATCCCTGGTACGCGGCGTGGGACCTCGCGTTCCACATGATCCCGTTCGCGCGCCTCGACCCGGACTTCGCGAAGGAGCAGCTCATCCTGTTCCTCCGCGAGTGGTACATGCACCCGAGCGGACAGATCCCCGCATACGAGTTCGCGCTCTCGGACGCGAACCCGCCGGTCCACGCGTGGGCCTGCTGGCGTGTCTACAAGATGACGGGCTCTCGAGGCAAGCGCGATCGCCTCTTCCTCGCCCGCGTCTTCCAGAAGCTCCTGATCAACTTCACCTGGTGGGTGAACCGCAAGGACGTCGAGGGGAACAATCTATTCTCCGGGGGGTTCCTCGGGCTCGACAACATCGGCGTGTTCGACCGTTCGAGGCCTCTTCCGACCGGCGGCAGCCTCGCGCAAGCGGACGGGACGGCGTGGATGGCCTTCTACTGCGCCACGATGCTGTCCATGGCCCTCGAGCTGGCGAAAGAGGATCCCGTCTACGAGGAC
>DASXSX010000188.1:0-5014 GCA_036505815.1 Thermoanaerobaculia bacterium | reverse complement strand
ACGCGTCCGCCTGCTCGTCGTCGCAGAGGTACCGCTCCGGGTGCGCGCGCCGATCTTCTTCGATCACGCGGGACTTCTCCGTCTCGAGCAGATAGATCGATACGTGGTCCACCCCGGCGGCGCTGATCCCCTCGACGTTGCGGCGAAACGTTTCCGCGGTCTGTCCCGGCAGGCCCAGGATCAGGTCCGCCGAAAGGGAAAGGCCCGTTCCGGCCAGCCGGTCGAGCGACCGAAGCGCACCAGCCGCGTCGTGGCGGCGCCCGACGGCGGCGAGCTCCGCGTCCTCGAGCGACTGCACGCCCACGGAGATGCGGTTGATGCCGGCCTGGATCCACGCGTCGCGGAGCTCGATCGTCACGTCTTCGGGGTTGGCCTCCAGCGTGATCTCACTATCCTCTTCAAATTCGAACCGGCCGCGCAGTCCGTCGACGAGGCGGGCGAGCTCGTCGCCGGGAATGAGCGACGGAGTTCCTCCTCCTAGGTAGAGAGAGTCGAATCGGGATCCGAGGGCCTCCGGTTCGACCAGCGTCGCCTCGCGGCCGAGCGCGTCGAGATACTCGCCGCGGCTCGAATCGTCCGTGGAGACGACGAATGCGCAGTAGCCGCAGCGGGACCGGCAATAGGGAAGGTGCACGTAGAGCCCGGCGGCAGCGGTCATGTCGTTCGAGGGGCGCGGAATGCCGCCTCCGCCTCCGCCGCGAGCGCGCCGAAGGGAAAGACCTTCGCGAAGTTGCCTTCGCGCACGACGGGGGCGAGGTCGCGTCCCGACTCGTCGATCCACCGCGCGGCGGCGTGGAGAAGCGCGGCGCGATGCTCGTCCTCTTCGAGCTCCTGCGCCCGCTCCTCGAGTCGCGCGGCCGCGGCCGAGTTGCCGGGCGGCTCGCCGGCGCCGAGCGGTCGCGGCGGAAGCGTCGCGAGACCCCGGCGCGCGGCTTCCGCGCGAAAGCGACGGAGACCTTCTCGCAAAGCGGCAGGCCAGTCGCAGTGGTGGATCGTCTCGAAGAACCGGTCCGCGGATCCCGGGTCGAAGCGGGCGCGCGCCTCGACCAAGACCCGCCGCGAGTCTCCGTCTCCCGAGACGGAAATCGGCGCAGCGAAGCGAGCACCGGCGGCCGAGAGAAGCTCCAGGTACTCGCCGAGGAGCCCGGGCTCGTCGGTCCACCCCGGCACGATCGGGAGCAACCCTCCCGCGGGTATTGCAGCCTCGAGCGCGGACCGGAGCGCGGTGTCATCGCGCGCGCCCGCGCCGGGCGCCCACGCGAAGAGCGCGACGAACGCACGGGAGGGCGCAGAGGGGAACGCGATCGGGTCCAGCAGATAGACCGGCCGGCCCGCCGACGCGGCGCCCTCTGCCGCGGCGAGGTATGCCCCGCGGATCTCCTCGACCGGCGACGCGGGCCCGACGAGGATCGGGCCGGCCGGGCACCGGGCGACGGCGCGCGCCCACTCGGCAGTATCGGCCGGACCGACGGCGACGCGGCCCGAGGTGCGGCGCTCGACAACCCGGCGTTCCAGCGGGTCGAACCGGTACGGCGGCCCTCCCGCCTCGCCCGAATACGGCACGGCGTGCGCCGCGATGCGCCGCCCGCCGACTTCGGACTCTCGAGGCCGCACCACCGCGGTGTCCGCTTCCTCGTACTCGATCATGGTCGCCGCCCCCGGACCGCATTTCGGTACCTCGAGAGCAGATCGATCTCGAAGTTGACTCGATCGCCCGGCTTTCTGGAAGCGAAGGTCGTGCGACGCCGGGTCTCGGGAATGACTGCGACGTCGAAGTCGCGCGTTCGGCGTCGGGCCACTGTCAGGCTCACGCCGTCGAGCGCGACCGACCCTTTCGAGACGACGTGTCGCGCGAGCCCGCGCGGAATCGAGAAACGGTAGATCCAGGATCCGCGCGCGTCCTCGACCGCGAGGATCCGCGCGACCGCGTCGACGTGGCCGAGCACAAAATGTCCGGACACCCGCCCCCGCCACTCGAGCGCCCGCTCGAGGTTCACCGAATCGCCGGCTTCGAGCTCTCCGAGCGTCGTCACCCGAAGCGTTTCGGCCGAGAGGTCGGCGGCGAGCCGACGTCCGCCTGCGACCGCGGTTACGCAGACCCCCGAGACCGCCACGCTCTCTCCGCGCCGGAACGGGCCGAACTTCGGAGGCGCAAGGACGACAAGGCGCGTCGCACTCCCGCGGCGCCGCTCGACGAAGAGGACGCGGCCGACTCCGGTGATGATCCCGGTGAACATCGCGGCAGAGTGTATCGGGGCGCGTCCGGGCTACTTTGGACCCTGATCGACCCGTCCGGTCACCAACCAGTCGTCCCCGAGCCGCTCGTGCTCCAGGTCGACGACGTGGTCGGACTGCTCGAGCGCGAACCCGTCCCCGCCCACTCCGCTCGGCGCGTCCCGGCCCCCGAGAACCCGTGGCGCGAAGAAAACCGCGACGCGGTCCACGAGGTCCGCGCGGAAGAACCCCCAGAGCGTCTCGGCGCCTCCCTCGACGAGGAGGCTCGTCACTTCTTCCCGGGCGAGCCGCGCGAGCAAACGATCGAGGTCGATCCGGCCGTCGCGCCCCGGCAGGCTCCAGATCTCCACTCCCCGCGCGGCGAGTCGTCCTGCCCGCGCTTCCTCTTCGGCCACGGCGGTCACGACGAGCGCGCCTTCTGGGTCTGCAAAAAACCGGGCGGAGGCGGGCGCGCGCAACCTTCCATCGAGCACGATGCGCCGGTGCGGACGGCGGCCCGCCTTTCCCAGGCGTCGCGTCAAGAGCGGATCGTCGGCGAGCACGGTGCCGGACCCGACGAGCACGGCGTCGTACTCTTCGCGCAAAAGGAGCGCGCGCCGCCGCGCCGCGTCCCCCGTGATCCAGCGGCTCTGGCCGGAGGCGGCCGCCGTCTTTCCGTCGAGCGTCGCCGCCCACTTTGCAAGGACGAAGGGGCGCCGTTGCGTGATCCACAGCCGGAACTTCTCGTTTTGCCGCTCCGCCCGGCGCCGCAGAGCCGGACCGGCTTCGACGACCTCGATTCCGGCGCGGCGAAGCGCCCGGATTCCGCGGCCGGAGACGGCCGGGTTGGGATCCCTCGCGGCGACGAAGACTCGCCCGATGCCCGCCGCGACGATCGAGGGAACGCAGGGAGGCGTGCGCCCCTGGTGCACGCAAGGCTCGAGCGACACGTGGAGATCGGCGCCGCGCGCGCGCGACCGCACGCCCTCGAGGGCCGCCGCTTCCGCGTGCGGGCCACCGGCGCGCCGGTGCCACGTCTCGGCGAGAACGCGCCGGCCGCGCGCGACGACCGCTCCCACCATCGGGTTCGGAGAAACGGTGTAGCGGCCGCGTTCCGCGAGACCGATCGCGCGAGAAAGAAAGTCCTCTTCGCGATTGCTCAAACCGCCGCGCCGCGCCGGGCCTCGTCCTCCGGAGCGTCCTCGAGCAGGGCCCGCGCGTACTCAGCCGGATCGAACGGCACCAGGTCGTCGATTCCCTCGCCGACGCCGACGAAGAGGACCGGCAGGCCGAGCTCCCGATAGATCGCGAGAACGATCCCGCCGCGTGCGCTGCCGTCGAGCTTCGTGAGCACGACTCCGGTCGCGCCGACTGCTTCGACGAAGCGCCGGGCCTGCGCGAGCCCGTTCATCCCGGTGGTCGCGTCGAGAACGAGCAGGACCTGATGAGGCGCTCCCGTCACTTCCCGCGCCGCGATTCGCCGCATCTTCGCGAGCTCTTCCATCAGGTTCTTCTTGGTGTGGAGGCGGCCGGCGGTGTCGACGAAGAGCTTGCGCGCCCCGCGGGCCTTCGCGGCGGCCAGCGCGTCGAAGAGCACCGCGGAAGGGTCTGCTCCCTCCTGGTGCCGGACGATCGGAGCACCCAGCCGGTCTGCCCAGATCTCGAGCTGCTCGATGGCTCCGGCGCGAAACGTATCGGCCGCCGCGAGCAACACGGTCCGGCCAGACGCAATCTCCCGGGCCGCGAGCTTCGCGGTCGTCGTGGTCTTGCCCGATCCGTTGACTCCGACCAGGAAGATAACCTCGAGGGGGACGTCGGGGACGGCGGCGGGCTTCGGCGCGCGGGCGATGACGGCTTCGATCTCCTCGACCAGAACCCGCTTCAATTCGGCGAGATCGGCCTCCGCCGACGAGCCTCCCCGGCGGCGTACGGACTCCGTGAGCACGCTCGCCGTTTCGGCGCCCACGTCCGCTTCTAGAAGGACCTCTTCGAGCGACTCGAGGACCGTTTCGTCGAACCCGAACCCCTTCTTGACCGCTTGACCGAGCTTCTCCAGGATCTCCGTGTGGGTCATGAAGAGCCCGCGACGGACTTTGGAGAAGAAGCTGCGGCGATCAGCCATGAGGTTGGGATTATTGCCCGGTCGAGAAAAGACCTGTCGCCGAACTATCTGCGAGATCTCTCCTCGACGCGGCGCGGCTCGGACGGCGATCCGCTTGAAGGGTTCTGGCGCCCCGGCGCGACAGTGTGCCGCGGGCCAGTCTTGCTCATTCGCCGCCGTGGCCCTCGCGCGGCGCGCGTCAGTACTTCTCGCGCCGCGGCGCGACTGGGTCGTCAGGAGCGGGGAGTGTCGCCCGACCGAGATCCTTCGAGCAGGAGGCGCGCCTTCGCGCCCAGTTCGCCGGTCGGATCGAGCTCGATCGTCCGCTCGAGGTAACGGCGGCCGAGGGCGGTCTTCTTCAGAGTTACGAGCACCAGTCCGAGCCGCAGGTGGGCCTCCGCGTTGCGCGGTTCCAGGCGAATGGCCTCCAGGTAGTCTTCCGCCGCCGACTCGAGCGAGCCGCGCGACTCGCGCGCCATCCCTCGTCCGATCAGAGCGGCCGAGGACTTCGGATCGCGGGAGAGCGCGGCCGAGAACGCCTCCTCGGCTGCGACGAAATCCTTCTGGCGCTGCTTCAATCGGCCGCGGTTGATCGCCGCGTCCAGCCGGTCCTCCGGGGAAGACGAGCTCTCCGCCGATTGGAAGTCGGCTTCCGCTTCCTTCAAGCGGCCGAGCTCGAGACACGCCATCCCGCGATGG
>DASXSX010000187.1:0-24564 GCA_036505815.1 Thermoanaerobaculia bacterium | reverse complement strand
GACGACGTCGGAGTCGACGAACAGCAGCACGTCGCCCGTCGCGTGCCGAGCACCATGGTTGCGCGCGGCGCCGGCCCCGGAGTTCCGCTCGAGGCGCAGGACCTGCACTCCGAACTGCGATGCGACGTTCGGCGTGTCGTCGGTCGATCCATCGTCGACGACGATGATCTCGGTCTCTCGACCGGCGGATGGAACGAGGGCGCCCAGGCACTCGGCGAGGTCGGCGGCATTGTCGTACACCGGAACGATGACCGAGACGCGCATCTCGCCGGCGCGCTACGCTCGACCGAGGGCAAGGTCCCGAACCAGGTCGGCGAGGTCGACGATCGTCCCGAGGGACGACGCGCGTCGGGACTGCCCGGCCGGGCCGGCGACAGCGGCGAACGCGACGGCCCGATGGTTGCCGTCCCGCCCCGTCTTGAGGCGTCCCGTGAAGGTCCCGAGGCGCTCGGAGTGGACGGCGGTCGCAGGTCCTCCGGGTTTCCAGGTGATCGAGAGGTCCGGCAGGTAATCGCCACGAGGACCCGGAAAGCGCTCCGCCGGGACGATGATTGCGTCCACGAGCGGCTCACCGGTTCCCGCGTGACGGAGCGAGAGAAAGCCCTCGCGCACCGAATCGAGGTAGCGCCGGTGCCGAGCGCTGCCCGCCTCCAGGTACCCCTCCGCCTCCCGTCCGGCGAGGTTCAGGCGGATATAGCCTTCGCCGCCCGTCGGGAGCGCGAAACCCGGGGTCCGGCGCCAGTCGAGGGCGCCCGCGTAGGCCCGGCCCACTACCCAGTCGCGAACTCGCGCCGACACTGCGAGCGCCAGACGTTCCTGGAGCGGGGCGGGCAGGTGTTCGCGCGCGAGCCCCATGAGGCTGCGCTTCGGGCGGGGCGGAACGACTGGAGCGGCGCCCTCGGGCGAGGCGAACCGCGCGTTGATTCGCTCGATCACCGCAGGAACGAGGTGCATCTGAGCGCGATTCGGCCCCATGCCGAGAAGCGAAAAGACGATGACCGAGGTCTTGCGCCGGTCGACCTCGTGGACGAGCGCGCCGACCTCGTCGTCGAGAGCGCGATGAACCTCGAGCATGGCGTCGGCGTCGTCCAAATCGCCGGGGGCCGGGGCGGCGCCGTCCGTCCAGAAGTAGTGCCCCGCCCGATGACACTCCTGGAACACGGTGACGAAGAGATCCCACGCCGTGTGCTTCAGGAGCCATCGGGAGAGCTCCCCGCGGCGCCTCGCACCCTCGAGGAGGGTCTTCCGGATGCTGGCGAATCTCTGCGGGCTCTTCTCGACCGGGATGTCGGGCTGGAGGACGTGCGTGCCGAAGAGGCGAGCGATCTCCCGCCCTACCTCCGGCTGATTGCAGTGGAATCCGCCCAGAGAGCTGGAGCCCCAGTTGACGACCTCCACCCCGTCGGGCGTCCGGCTCGGGAACGCCATCTGGACGTCGAGAGTCGTGACCGCCAGCCCCTGGCGCGCAAGCGGCCTCCAGAACGGCTCGCAGTCCAGCCACTCGCTGTCCACGTGCCGCAATTCCATTCTCGCCGGATCCCATTGGATGGGGAAATACTGCCCGTGGTCACCCGGCAGAGTGCCGGTGTAGAAGCTCGGCCACACGCAAGCGCTCATGACGCTGGCAGGCGTGTCGAGTCGGCGGACCACGCCCTCGGTGAAGAGCCGCCGGAGGTTCGGAAGGGAGTGCAGGCGGGGCTCGAGGTAGTCGAGGTCGGCGGAGTCGAGCCCGATTGCGAGAACCCGGGAGCCGTTGCTGGTGGCCATTCCGTCGCCTCCTCTCTTCACGCGGCGCGCCGCCGCCACAGGCCACGTCCCTCGACGGTTTGCCACGCGAGAAGTCCCGGCACGCTGGAGACGATCTCTCGTACGCGGGTCGCGAGCGAGGTCGCGAGCGCGACGTCGGGGGGCAGGCCGATCAAGGCGCCGAGCGCTACGAAGCTGCCTTCCTGGACCCCCAGGCCGGCGGGAACCGGAAACGCGGCCGCGCGCGCCACGATCGTAAAACTCTTGAGAAGAATCGCGTCGGCGATCGTAATCGGATGCCCCAGAAGCCGCGCGGCGAGCCAGACCTCGCCGCAGAGCGAGAGGCGGGCGAGGACCCGGAGACCGCAGGACGCCGCGACCGTCGCCGGGCGGCGGTAGAGGGCGCGGATCGCGCCGTCGAGATCGCTCGCCTTCGCAACGAGGCCGTCCCAGCCGGTGCGACGCGCGAGTCGCACGGCCCGAGCGGCGAGAAACGCGAAGACTCCCGCCTTCTGCACGAGCACGAGAAGCACGAGTCCGATCGCGAGCAGGATCACACTGCCGATCGCCGCCCCCAGAGAGCCTGCGTCGGGCACGACCCGGAAGAGCGCCGCGGTGCCGATCACGCCGAGGATCGGAAGGGTCGCGACCAGCACCGTTTTGTCTACGACGACCGACGCGACGGCGTCGCGCGGCTTGCCGGACCAGATCGCGAGCAGTCGTGCCCGGACGACGTCGCCGCCGAGGCTTGCGACCGGCAGCATCAGGTTGATCGAGTAGCCGATCCAGAGCGCGAGAAAAGCGAGCGCAAAACGGGGCTGCCCTCCGGAAGGAAAGAGAAGCCGCCAGGACGCCGTGGAGAGAACGAGCTGTGGGAGGGCAAAGACGGCGACGAGGAGGAGCTTCCAATTGGTCGAAGCGAGAAGACCTGCGACCGTGTTCACTCCCTGCCAGGCGACGAGCGCAACCGCGATGGCGACCCCGATGCAGAGCCCGAGCCACGACGCGGTTCTCATGCCGGAGCGGGTGACCCGGTCATCACTGGCTCAAGCGGCTCCGGAGATCGTCGAGAGTGCGACGGGCCTGCGGAAAGGCCGGCTGCAGACGGACCGCAGTCTCCAGGTGCTCGGTCGCCTCGATCGTCAGGCCCTGAGCGATGAGTACGCGCGCGAGGTTGTAGTGCGCGTAGACGTTGTCCGGATCGATCCGAATCGCCTCGCGATAGCGGGCAGTGGCCTCCTCCGTCCTTCCCTGGCTCGCGAGGACGATACCGAGGCGATATTGCGCATACGCGTTGTCTGGCTGGATTCGCACGGCCTCGGCCAGCTGCTCGAGCGCCTCCGCCTTTCGACCCTGCTTGAAGAGGTAGTTCCCGAGCGCTCCATGCGCCCTCGGATTGTCCGGGCGTTTCGCGATCACGTCGCTCCAGAAGCCCAGGATCGTCCGGTAGTCCTCGTTCCGCCGCACCGTGACTAGGGCAAGGATCGCAGCAAGCGCCACCACGATGACCGCCCCGGCCGCCCGTGGCGCCCCCAGGCGCTGGAGAACCGCCTGCCCCGCCAGGACGACCAGGAGCACGACTGCAGCGAGCGGGAGATACATGCGGCGCTCGGCTGCGACTTCGGTGGGCATCGGCCGGAAGCTCGACGTCGGCGCGAGAATGACGAAGAACCAGACGCCGAGGAGGGCGAGCTTTTGTCGCCGGGCCAGGCCCCAGAACGTCAGCGCGAGGAGCGTCACCACGACGACTAAAGGGGGAAGAACGCTCGTGACGGACGTCGCGATTGGCCAGCCGTCGTAGTCCGCCACGAGCGGATGCGGCCACAGAGCCAGCCGGAGGTAGTGGACGATCACGCCAGCCTGTGTCATCGCGTAGTTCCAGGGCGTTATCGCGCGACCGCTGAATCCCGCGAACGCCCGCCGGAGACGCGTTCCGATGAGCAAGGTATAGAGCAGGAGCACCGCGGCGAAGCCGGCATACAGAGGCCAGTGCCGCCGGAAGGCGTTCCGCAACGACGTCGAAAAGAACATCCAGCCGTAGACGAAGACGACGGCGGGCGCAACGACGATGACTTCCTTGCTGCCGAGTCCGAGGGCGAACGCGGCGAGGCCCGGCACATACCAGCCACGCCGCTCCGGCGGCTCGAAGGCGCGGATCGCGCAGTAGAGCGTCAGCAGGAAGAAGAGGCCCATCAGGAGCTCGGTCCGCTGGATCGTGTAATTGACGCTCTCGCTGGTCAGCGGGTGCACGACCCAGAGGAGCGCGGCCGCGGTTGCAATCACGATTGCCCGGTCGCCGTGTCGGGAGCGCAAACCGGGAGAGCCGAGAGTTCGCAGGATGATCGCGAAGAGTACCAGCGCTGACAGGATATGTATGGCCAGGTTGAAGACATGGTAGGACACCGCGTTGCGGCCACTCACGGCGTAGTTGAGCGCGAGGGAGAGATTGACGATCGGGCGCCCGGTCGCGGCCGAGTGTGGCGGCGGCGAGAGCACGGTCGACGGCGGCCAGAGCGTGCGAATGGTTGGATTCCAGGTGATGGCCGGAATGTCATCCAAGACGAACGGCCCACGCAACGCGTTGTGGTACGCAATGGACCCTGCAGCGATGAGCAGAGCGAAAACGAAATGCTCGACCCGCAACGTCTTCCGAGTCGGCTGCTTCTGCAACGTCTTCCGAGTCGGCGGCTTCCGCCGCTCCTGCGCGCGCCGGACCTGCCTGCTGGGCCGGGCCGCCTCACGCGCCACGGCGCCTCCGGACGACGCGGTTGTAGACGATGCTCACCAGGTATCCTGCGACGAAGCCGCAAACGAAGGCGTAGGCGAAGCCGATCAAGCTTCCGGCAAACGTGACCTCGTAGCCGACGAAGAACTGCCGCAGCAGAGAGAGATGGGGGCCCACGACGCGGCCCCCCTTCAGCACGAGGAAGTTCGTCGCCAGGAAGAGGGCGAGCCCTGACACGAGTCCCCACGCGACGCCCTGCACGACCGCTTCGAGGCGGAGGATCCGCACCGCGAGCGCCGGGTCGAGGTCGTGGTCCGTTTCCGGCATCGCTTCCGCGAACGCTACACGTAGTCGAAGACGCGCCGCAGCAGGCGCGACTCGACCCGCCGGCGGATGACGGCGAGAGAAAAGAGCGCCGCGGCGTTCCGCGTCACGGCGAATGTCCAGCCGACCGCGAACCCGCCGAGGAGCCCGTAGAGGAGACCGAGGATGGCGCCCCTCGGGCTCGCGTCGTAGCCGGGGAAGTACTGGGCGAGCAGCCTCAGGTTGGGGCCGACGACCGGGCCGCCCTTGACCATCAGGAACACGCTCGCGAGCGAGAGGATCGCGGCGGCGACGGCGCCGACCGCCACGCCGAAAGCGAAACGGTCGAGCTTCGCAAACACGCGCTCGAGCGCCGTCTCGAGACGGATCTCCTCCTGGTAGTCCGGGTCGGCGTTGACTCCCCAGACGTCGTTTCGTTCCCCCAGCGCGGCGTTGCGGACTGCGAGCATGGCCGTCAGCATCGCGTGGTCCTGATTGTCGTAGCGGTGGAGCCCGTTGCGGCCGATCGTCTGCAGATTCGTGAAGCGGGCGAGGAAACGCTTGAGGACGTCGAGGTGCTCGCGGTAGGCGCTGTCGTAGATCGGGTAGGCCTTCGGCACCCGCACGACGTGGCCCTCCTCGACCTCGTCGGCCCGGACGAGCCCGATCGCCGCGATCTCCCGCGTTCCGAGCGCGACGAGCTGTTCGTCCGGCGCCCGCCAGAGCGCGTCCCCTTCGGTGCAGAAGTATTCGAGACCCAGGCCCGTCTTCGATGGATCGGGGACCATCGCCGGGCTCCAGTTGCGGTAGTTCTGGATGCGCCCGACCTTTACGAGCGGATCGTGAACGTAGATCCAGTTGTCGGGGAAGAGATTGGCGCGGTTCACGATCAGACACACCGTCAGGAAGTCCCGATAGGTCAGCGCCCGCGCCGCGTCGAGGGCCGCGGAGGGCGGCGGGGGATCGAGCTTCGCGATGAGCTCGGTGATCGGCATGCTCGAGACGAAGTCCGTTCCGTGGACACTCTCCGGCCGTCCGTTCGACGCTACGACCACGCAGGAGACGCGCTGGCCGTCGTGCTCGATGCGGACCACGTCCCGGTTGAGCTCAACTGCTCCGCCGGACTGGATGATCGCGTCGCGCACGGCCTTCCACATCATCCCGGGGCCGAGCACCGGATAGTCGAACTCTTCGATCAAGGTCTTGATGGTCGTTCCCCGGCGGAGAAACATGTTCCACACCGCCGTCTTGAGCGACAGGTCCTTGATCCGTTGGGCTGCCCACTCCGCTTTCAGCTTCGAGCACGGCATGCCCCAGACTTTTTCCGTGTAGCTCTGGAAGAAGGTTCGGAAGAGCCGCCGTCCGAAGCGGTTCGTGACCCACTCCTCGAACGTGTCCTCGGTCCGATGGGGGAACAGCTGCCACTTGAGGTAGCTCGCCACGATCGCGACCGCTTGCCAGAGGCCGAGTCCGCGGAGCGCGTTCCACGGCCGCAGCGGGTATTGGAAGAATCGGCCGCGATAGTAGATGCGCGAGAGGCGCGGACGGCGAAGCAGCTTCGGCCCGAGAACGTCGCGCCACATTTTTTCGACGGGCGCCGCCTTGGTGAAGAACCGGTGGCCGCCCATGTCGAAGTGAAAACCCTTGTAGTCGACGGTGCGAGCGAGTCCTCCCACGTCGCCGCTCTTCTCGAGCACGACCGCTTCCATGCCGAGACGCGTCGCTTCGTATCCCGCGGTCAGCCCGGCAGGCCCTGCTCCGATGACGACGAGCCGCCGGCCGCGTCCGCGCGGCCCGTTCTCGCCCGATGTACGGGTACTCGACAACATTCCTCTCCGATCCGGGACCCTCGCTGGAATTGGGGGCGAGCATATCGCCCGCCGATCGCAAAGATCAGTCATCCAAAGGTCGAGGAACCGGAGAAATACGGCGATCCTCCGGCGCCTCCAAGGCGCGCGACGTTTGCAACCGAAACAGGAGATCGGGGGTTGTACGGACGTGAGGTTGTGGAGTCCTCCGGCCGTGACGAAACGTCACAGATTGGCTGCCTAAACCGGTGTTTCTTCTCAAATCATATATCATTCCAGAATGATCAACGAACTTGACGCCAATATCCTGACGATCCTGCAGAGGAACTCGCGGATCTCGAACGCCGAGATCGCGCGGCAGGTCGGACTCGCGCCTTCCGCCGTTTTCGAGCGAATCCGCAAGCTCGAGGAGAAGGGAATCGTGCAGGGCTACTCGGCGCGAATTGATCCCCATGCCGTCGGTCTGGGCCTCGTGGCCTTTACGTTCGTCCGGTCGAACGACCGGCCGGGCGGCATCCGGACCGCCGAGCTCCTGGCCGAGATTCCCGAAGTTCTCGAGGTGCACCACGTCGCCGGGGAGGACTGCTTCCTCGTGAAAGTCCGCGCCGCCGACACGGAGGCGTTGGGGAGACTCCTCCGGGAGCGTCTGGGCAAGATCTCGACGATCACCTCGACGCGCACGACGATCGTGCTCGAGAGCGTCAAGGAAACCTCCGAGCTGCCGATCCCTCGCGAAGAGGAGGCGGAGGAGGCGGCCAGTGCTTGACGTCTCGACCGGGCTCGAGCCGCGGCAGGGCCGAGTGATCGCCGCGTTCGCCGCGGTATATCTGATCTGGGGCTCGACGTATCTCGCGATCCGCTTCGCGATCGAGACCATGCCGCCGCACCTGATGGCCGCGGCCCGGTTCCTGGTTGCGGGCGCGATCCTTTACGTCTGGTCGCGCTGGCGCGGTGCGCCGCGGCCGACCCGGCGCAACTGGGGCGCGGCGACCGTCGTGGGTGGACTTCTCCTGCTGGGCGGGAACGGGGCGGTCGTGTGGGCGGAGACGCGCGTCCCCTCGGGGCTGACCGCGCTCCTCGTCGCGATGGTCCCAATCTGGATGGCAGTGCTCGAAGGTCTGCCGCGATACGGTGGGAAAGCCCCGCGGGCGCCGGTCATCGCGGGACTCGTGCTCGGTCTCGCGGGACTCGGTCTGCTCATTGCCCCGGGGAAGATCGCCGGCCGCGTCGATCCGGTCGGGGCGGGGGTTCTGCTGCTCGGGTCTTTTTCCTGGGCTTTCGGCTCGCTCCACTCGCGCATCGTCGATCTTCCGAAGTCCGGCTTCCTCGCGACGGCGATGGAGATGCTCGCGGGCGGCGCATGGCTTCTCGTTTTCGGCCTCGCGACCGGACAGGCGGGCAAGCTCACGCTCGCGGCGGTGTCCGCACGTTCGCTCGTCTCGCTCGCCTATCTGATCGTCTTCGGCTCGCTCATCGGCTTCACGGCCTACATCTGGCTCCTGAAAGCGACGACGCCAGCCCGGGTCTCGACGTACGCGTATGTCAACCCGGTCGTCGCGGTGCTGCTCGGATGGGCGTTTGCGGGGGAGACGATGACGCTCCGGACCTTCGTCGCGGCCGCCGTGATCGTGGGCGCCGTCGCGCTCATCATCCGTTATGGTGCGCGAAAGGAAGCCGAGTCCGCCCGGACAGTGGTGAAAAAGCCGCCGGTGATCTCGGCACAGCGAGCGGAGGCGCAATGATCGCGATCGGCGGACTGGCCCTGGTTCTGGTGCTCACTTCGGCAGCGCCCGCGCAAAAGGCCTCCGGAACGGAAGCGGAGCTGACGCGGATGACCGGCGAGCTCCTCGCCGCCGTCGCGTCGGGCGACTGGGCAGTCTGGGACAAATACCTCGACGATTCGATGCTGTACACGAGCGAAGACGGACGGACGCTGACGAAGGCCCAGTTGAAAGACGAGATCAAGCCGCTGCCTCCCGGCTTCTCGGGCACGATCGAAGTGGAGAGCGCCGAGGTTCATCTCTACGGCGACGCCGCGGTCGTCAGCCACGAGGACCTGGAACGCGAGAACGTCTTCGATCAGAAGCTCGTCAGCCACTACCACTCGACCGATACCTGGATCCGCAAGGCGGGTCGATGGCGTCTGGTCGCCTCGCAGGTCCTCGTCCGGCTGCAGGATCCGGCGCCGGCGTCGATCGTCGACAAGCGCGCCTATGCCGACTACGTCGGGCGCTACGACCTCTCGCCTTCCGTGAGTTTCACCGTGAGGCGCGAGGGGGACCGGCTCTTCGGCCAGCGCAACGGGCGAGCGGAGCAGGAGCTCCTGCCGGAGACCGACACCGTCTTCTTCACCGTCGGTGCGCCCCGGACGCGGAAGATCTTCGTGCGGGACGCGACCGGGAAAGTGGCACGCATCATCGATCGCCGCGACGGACGCGACCTCGTGTGGACCCGGGCGGGAACTCCGTGAAACGGCTGCTACTACCGGTCGCCGGGTGATGAAACCGAAGACTTCTTCCGAGCTCGCGCTCCTTCTTCGCATCATTGACGAGGCGTACGAGAAGAAGGCCTGGCACGGCCCGAACCTCCGGGGCTCGCTCCGCGGCGTCACCGTCGAGGAAGCCGCGTGGCGCCCGGGCGCGGATCGCCACAACATCTGGGAGCTCGCCGTGCACGTCGCGTACTGGAAGTACGCCAACTGGCGCCGCCTGACGGGAGAGAAGCGCGGCTCGTTCCCTTACAAGGGGAACAACTGGTTCGCGCGGCCCGACTCCCCGGCCGAGAAAGCCTGGCGCGCGGACCTCGCCCTGCTCGACGAGCAGCACCGCCGGCTCCGCGAGGCGATCGAGCGGATTCCGCAGCGGCGACTTTCCGAGCGCTCCTCCGGCAGCCGCCACCGCATCGACACGCTGGCATATGGAAGCGCGGCACACGACGTTTACCACGCCGGCCAGATCCAGCTCGTGAAGAGGCTCTATCGCGACCGGGGGACGAGGCTCGGCCGTGGCTGAAACGCGACTTACCTGCCGGATCGACGCGCTCGACCCCGGGCAGAGGGAAAGACACGCCACTCTCGTCGCAGAGCTCGCGCCGGTGGCCAGAGGCGTCGAGGAGCTCGGCGACGGTTACGCGGTCCGCTTTCCGTCACAGCCCTACCTGTTCCTCCGGGTCGCCGAATGGGTGGAGCTCGAGCGCGCCTGCTGTCCATTTCTCGCCATCGGCATCACGTTCGAAAACGCCGCCGGATCGATCCGTGTCGACCTGCGCGGCCCGGCGGGCGTGAAGGCCTTCCTGCGGTCGCAGTTCCCGTCGCTCGAGCGAATCCGATGACCTCCCGGCTCGTCGATCTCTCCCACGACATCGAGGCCGGGATGATCACGTACGCGGGGCTTCCCGCGCCACTTGTCTCGGAGTTCCTGTCGCGCGAGGCCTCGGCCTCGAAGTACTCGGCCGGGACGACGTTCTCGATCGGCCGCGTCGAGATGGTGGCCAACACCGGGACCTACATCGACGCGCCTTTCCACCGCTTCGAGCAGGGTGTGGACGTGGCCGCGCTCCCGCTCGAGAAGCTCGCCGATCTCCCGGGAATCGTGGTCGATGCGAGTGCCGCCGGGCGCGCCATCGGGGACGAGCTCTTCGACGGAATCGACCTCGCCGGCGTAGCCGTCCTCGTCCGGACCGGCTGGAGCCGGCACTGGCGCACGCCCGCATACTTCGAGGAGCATCCGTATTTGACGCGCGCGTCCGCGGAACGCCTCGTCGCGGGGCGCCCGGCGCTCGTCGGAATCGACTCGTTGAACATCGACGACACGGGGGACGGTTCACGGCCCGCCCACACGCTTCTGCTCCAGGCGGAGATCCCGATCGTCGAGCACCTGACGAACCTCGACCGGCTTCCGGCGGGCGGTTTCCGGTTTCACTGCGTACCGGCGCCCTTCCGCGGGCTCGGGAGCTTTCCGGTCCGCGCTTATGCGATCTGGGGTCAACGCTGAATTGATGCATCGGGTCGGCGCTGAATGCATGGATTCAGCTTTGACCCCACTAGCGAGGCGCTAGAGGCACTTGACGATGCGAGCCATCCGGCCGCGCGTGAGCGTGAAGGTGCCGAGGACCTCGTTCGAGTCCGTCAGCGTCACGGCGAGCGTCATCGTTTCCCCGTCGGCCGCGCCGGCGTACCGGGCGGGATGCTTGTCGGGCTTCTCGTCGCGGCGAATCGGTCCGCCGTGCTCCCGCGTGTGGGTCCCCGCCAGCTGAAACCGTCCAGCGGAGTCGACGTCGAACGGCTGGTCGATGGTCCCGTGCGCGCAGTCGTACTCCAGCGTTCCTCCGGTCTCAGTCAGCGTCAGGCGGACGTGGTCGCCGCCCCAATCTCCGAGCGGAATCGTTCGCATCGCGGAGCGCGGCGCGACGACCCGGGTTGCCGGCCGGACCGGCTGCACAACGGTGCTCACGCCGGTTGGGCGAGCGCCGTTTGCCGTATTGTCCGGCGTAGTCGGGGAGCGGCCGCTGCAGGCGGTCGCCAGGATGAGAAAGCTCGAGAACAGAAACCGCCGCGTTGGACCGTACCTCGAGCGGGATTGTACGCGCGGAGGCCGCCGTTCTCCTCCTCGAGGAGGCGGACCTGCACCGAAACCGAGCGCTCGCGGCACTCCTTACCGCGGCGGTCTCTCCGATCGCGGCGCGCGCTCGCGCGCAGGCCGCGCCCGAGATTGCGCTCGAAACCTTCGCAACCGGACTCGCACAGCCGACCGCGATCGCGCATGCCGGCGACGCGCGGCTCTTTCTGACCCTCCAACGTGGGCAGATCGTCCTTTTCGAGAACGGCCGCGTCCTTTCGACGCCCTTCCTCGACATCCGCTCTCTCGTCTCCTGCTGCGGCGAACGGGGTCTCCTCGGCCTCGCGTTCCACCCGCGCTATTCCGGGAACGGATTCTTCTTCGTGGACTACACGAACGGCGCGGGAGACACCGTCATCGCGCGCTATCACGTCTCGGCTGGCAACCCGGATGCGGCGGACCCGGCGAGCGGGCTGACTCTTCTGACGATTCCCCAGCCGTTCGCCAACCACAACGGCGGGCAACTCGCGTTCGGTCCGGACGGCTATCTTTACGTCGGGATGGGCGACGGCGGCTCAGCGAACGACCCGATGTGCAACGGTCAGCGCGACGACACCCTTCTCGGCAAGATTCTCCGGCTGGACGTGGATGCGAACTCGAGCTCTTCGCCCTTTTACGGCATCCCGCCGGACAACCCCTTCGCGGCCCCCGGAGGCGCGCGCGAAGAGATCTGGGCGAAAGGGCTTCGAAACCCGTGGAGGTTCTCCTTCGATCGCTCGACCGGCGATCTCTTCATCGGCGACGTCGGGCAGGACTCGCGCGAGGAGATCGACTTCCAGCCGGCCGGGACTCCCGGCGGGCGGAACTACGGCTGGAAGGTTATGGAGGGAACGGCGTGCGGCGCCGGCGGAACCTCGGGCTGTCCGTCCGGCGTCCCCGCTTGCAACGCGGCCGAGTTGACGCGGCCGATCTTCGAGTACACCCACTCGGCTGGCGACTGCTCGGTGACCGGCGGATTCGTGTACCGCGGTGCGCTCTACCCGCAGCTCGCCGGAACGTATTTTTACGGAGACTACTGCACGGGGAAGATCTGGGGTGCACGGTTGACCGGCGGAGCGTGGACGACCCAGCTCTTCGCGCCGCGCGCGACCGGATTGACAACCTTCGGCGAAGACGCGGCGGGGGAGCTCTACCTCGCGACGGAATCCGGACTTTTCGCGCGCGTCGTCAGCTCGGCCGCGCCGGCGCCCGCCGTTTCGTCCGTCACACCGGACTCCGGCAGTTCGCGCGGCGGCGCGATGGTCGTCATCACCGGAACAGGATTTCTTTCCGGCGCCGCCGTCGCCTTCGGCGGTGTTCCGGCAAGCTCGGTGACGGTCGTCGACTCGACCCGGATCGAAGTGGTGACGCCGGGCCACGGCGCGGGGGTGACGGACGTGACAGTCACCAATCCCGACGGAGGGAGCGCGACTCTCCCGGGAGCGTACTCGTTCGATCCATTAGTCCGGGTCATGCCGCTGCCTCGCGCGACGCGGACGATCGGGCGGCAGTAACCGTTTAATTGATTCCTCTCGCGACTGGCACGGAACGCTCACGCCGATGTGGCAAGTGGAGACCTGACCCTCTTAGCCGGGAGGCCGGATTTCGTCGGTCCGGCGCCCCCACAGAAAGAAGACCGCCGCCGATAGAGCCGCCAGGAGAACTCCGTACGCCGCGGCCGCGCCGGTCTCCTGCAGCCGCAGCGACGACAGGATCTCGATCGAAATCGGGCGGGTCTCGAAGGTGTAGAGCACGATCGAGATCACGAAATCACCGAGCGCAGTCAGGAACGCCAGGCTCGCTCCCGCCGCGAGCGCCGGGGCGAGCAGCGGCAGATCGACGCGCGAGAACCGGGTCCACCATCGCGCGCCGAGCGAGGAAGCGGCTTCGTCGATCGCCGGGTCAAGCTGCCGGAATCCGCCGAACGCGGCGCGTCCCGTCAGGGGCAGGTTCCGGACGAGGTAACCGAGTGGCAGGATCGCAGCGGTCCCGACGAGAACGAAGCGGCCGACCCACGGCGCACGAACGCTGAAGGTCGCCGAGAGCGCGACGGCGAAAACCGTGCCGGGGAGAGCCCACGGAACGGCGAGCAGCGTTTCGAGGACCGGGCCGAGACGGGTCTTGCCGCGCACCGCGAGTCGGGCGGCCGCGAAGCCGAGCACGAGCGCGCCCGCCGTCGCCGCGACCGCCATCCAGAGCGAGTTCACCAGCGGGCGGAGGCGTTCCGGCTCCGAGAACACGGCGGCGTAGTTCGAGAAGTTCAGGACGGGCGGAAGGATCTCGACCGTCCAGGTGCTGCGCGGCACGAGCGAGACGAGGAGGAGCGTCGCGTGCGGCAGCAGCAGGATCGCGGCGAGCGTCCAGCCGAACGCCGTGACCAGCCACCGGGACCGGCCGAGCCGCCGCCGCGCGGGAGCGATCCCCCGGCCGCCTCCGGCGACCACGCGCCCGGCCTCGCTTTTCTGGAGAAGCGCGAGGCCGATGAGTGCGACGGCGGCGAGCGTCACCGTCTCGACCATCGCCGCGGGAATGTCCCCGTTCAGCTTCGACGCGACGATCTGCGTCGTCATGACCCGGAATCCGCCGCCGAAGACGTACGGCGCCGAGAACGAGGCGAGCGACGTCATGAACGTGAGGAGCGCTGCGCCGGTCAGGGCCGGACGCAGGAGCGGAAGGGTGACGCGCGTCAGGATCACCGCGGGGCGGGCTCCCAGACCCGCGGCCGCCTCGAGCAGCGCGGCATCCAACCGCGCGATACCCGCCCGGGTGAAGAGGTAGAAGTAGACGTACATCGTGTACGCGTGCACCAGGAGGACTGCGGCTGGCCCCGCGAGCCGCCAGGGCGGTTCCTGGAGATGGAGGAGCGCCTGGATTCCGCGGGCGACGAACCCGCTCTCTCCGTACAAGAAGAGAAACGCGATCACGCCGACGAGCGGCGGGAGCACCACCGGCAGAGCGACGAGCGACCCGAGCACGCGCCGGCCGGGGAAGTCGGCGCGCTCGAAGAGAAACGCGAGCGGGACGCCGATCGCGGCGGCGAGACCGACTGTCGCGAGCGAGATCCAGATGCTGGCCCAGAGCGCGCGCCAGTCCTCGGGGCGGCGCGCGAACTCGGCGAAGTGCTGGAGCGTCCACCGCGGTGCCTCGAGCGCCTGCGCGAGCGTGACGAGGAGCGGATAACCGACGAGCCACAGGAGGAGGAGCGCCAGAAGCGCCGCCGCGAGGTTCCGCCGGCCGGTCCGACGGGTCACGCGGACTCTCGCGGATAGGCTCGGGGCGGCGGTCCCTCGGGCAGCGGGGCGACGAAGACCTTCCAGCCGGGCCGCGCCGCGTCCGGCGCGGCGAGAACCTCGAGCTCGCCGTCCCCTTCGAGCGCGACCGCGAAGTACGTCTCGCGGCCGGCGAACCGGGCCTCGAGAACCCGCCCTTGCGCGGCCGTGCCGTCGCGCGCGCCCGCGAAGGCGAGCGCCTCCGGCCGCACGACGACGTCGACCGGAGAGCCGTCGAGAAGATCCCAGTCGGCGACTGCGGGCCACGCCGCGCCGGCGGGCAAGCGCACGCGCCCCGTCCCTTTCTCCCAGATTCCGGGGATCACACTCGATCGTCCGATGAAACCGGCGACGAACCGCGTCGCGGGGGAGCTGTAGAGCTCCCGCGCGGTGCCGAGCTGCTCGAGCCTTCCTTCGTGAAGGAGCGCGACGCGGTCGCCGAGCTCGAAAGCCTCCTCCTGCTCGTGCGTGACGAAGACGGTCGTGATGCCCGCCGCACGGATGATGCGCGCGAGCTCCCGTCGCGTGCGCTCGCGCAGTGACGGATCGAGGTTCGAGAGCGGTTCGTCTAAGAGCAGGATCCGCGGCTCGGGAGCGAGCGCCCGGGCGAGCGCAACCCGCTGCTGCTGCCCGCCCGAGATTTCCGTGACCTTGCGCCGCTCGAAGCCGGCGAGGTCCACCGCCGCGAGCACGCGGGCGACGCGGTCGCGGACCTCGGGGCCTCCCCTTCCGCGCGCCTCGAGTCCGAAGGCGACGTTTTCGCCGACCGTCATGTGTGGGAAGAGCGCGTAGTGCTGGAAGACGATCCCGAAGCGGCGCCGCTCCGGAGGCAAAGGCGTCACGTCCCCGCCGTCCACGATCACGCGGCCGGAGTCGAGCGTCTCGAATCCCGCGATTGTGCGCAGCACGGTCGTCTTGCCGCTGCCGGACGGGCCGAGGAGCGCGAGGATCTCGCTCGGCGCGACCGAGAGCGAGACGTCGCGGGTGACGTGAAGATCGCCGAAGCGCTTGTCGAGGTGCTCGAGGACGAGGAACGGTTGAGGAGCACCCCCTGCCCCCCGGTTTGATTGTTCCGTCACTTCCCCTTTCCTCTGACTTCCCGGTCCCACCGCGACATCCAGCCGGGCCCTTCCCGTCCGATCCGATCCCAGTCGACCTTCGCGGCGATGAGCTTGGTCTGCACCTCGCGCGCCCACGCCGGCAGCTCCGCGGCCGGCAGATCCGTGCGCGCGGGCAGCCGATACGCCTTCTCCGCGGCGAGCTTCTGCGCCTCGGCGCTCCCGAGCCATTCGATCAGCGCTTTCGCCGCGGCTGCGTGGGGCGCGCCGCGCACGAGTCCGATCGCGTCGTCGATGACGGGCGTGCCGCTCGAGGGGAAGAAATAGCCGAGCGGACCGTGCTGCATCTCGAAGAGCGTGTCGGGCAGGTCCCAAATGGTCACGAGCCCCTCTCGGCGCACGAGCTTTTCCAGGAGGATCGAAGGATTGAACACGTACTCCTTCGTCTGTCCGTCGAGGCGGCGCAGCCACTCGAGGCCGCTCTCGATCGATCCGGTCCGCTCGATCGAGCGCTCGAGGATCGTGCCCCAGACCGCCCGCATCGTGCCCGACGCCAGCGGATCGCGGATCAGGATCTTCTTCTTCCAGCGGGGGTCGAGCAGATCGTCCCAGTCGTGCGGCGCCTCTGCCGCGGGGACGGCCGCGCTGTTGTAGACGATGACGACGGGCGTGCGGTACAGGCCGAAATAGAGCTTCTGCGGGTTGCGGCTCTCCGGCGGGATCGAGCGGGACCAGGAAGGCTCGAAGGCTTCGAGAAGACCGTCGCGCGCGCCGTTCGCGAAAACCAGGTTGGGACCGCCGAACCAGACGTCGGCGCTCGGGTTGGCCTTCTCGGCGCGGACGCGGTCGTAGACGTCCTGCGATCCCATGTCGAGCCAGCGCACGTCGACTTCCGGGTGGTTCGCTTCGTAGGTTTTCTCGACGAGAGTCAGCAGGTCGCGCCCGTGCGGCGAGTACAGGACAATCGGCGTGCGGGTCTCGCGGCGGCACGTCGAGACCGTCGCCAGCAGCGCCCCCACCGCCAGGGCCGGGATGGTGCGGAGGCGCGGGGCGCGTGCGAATCTCAACTTCGGTACCGGCGCGGAATGCTAGCAGGAGCGCGCTCGACAGCGTTTTCGACCGGCACCGATATTGCTGCGTTTTCGATCCGAAGAGTTTGTGTGAGTGAGGAGGTCAGTGATGCCGGATAGAGAGACGATCGAACGGGCCCGCCGCGACGAGGTCGAAGGCAAGGCGCCGAGCACGCAGGCCGGTGAGTTTGTCCGCGAAGAGATGGAGCACGTGCGCGAGGGCAAGCACGGCGCGCGCTCGACGAAGCAGGCGATCGCGATCGGGCTGTCGAAAGCAAGACGGGCAGGGGTCAAGCTTCCCCCACCGAAGAAGGGGAAGGCGAAGACGAAGAAGTCCGCCGCCAGCGCGTACAAGGCCGGCCAGACCGGGCGAAAGAAAAAGCCGTCGCGCACGCGGTCCCGCGCGATCCGCAAGGCGTTGAAGCGCGAGGGCCATCGCGCGGCGACCCGGAAGTCACTCGCGCGCCAGGCGCGTTCCGCGGCGCGGACGCGATCGGCCGCTTCCCGGTCGAAGGCGGCTCGAAAGGCAGCCCGGACGCGCGCTCGCCGCTCGACGAAGAGGAAGTAGCGCTTCGCTCGAGCGGCATGCCGCGCTCGAGTCGAAGCGCAAGTATGGGCGGGGCTGCCCGCGACCAGCATCGCGCTGAAGGCGATTTTCTTTCAATTCGGCGGGTCCATGGATGCAGGCCCTTCAGGCCCGGTCAAGCAGACTGAAGCTTTTCGACGAGAGAAACTTCGCCGGCCGCTACCCGTATCCGCCTTCGTTGTGAGAAATTCAATTTTTACGAACGGAGGTTAGTCATGGCAACCAGAGCGAAACCGATTCCCGAGGGCTACCACTCGACGACGCCGTACCTGTGCGTCAACGGCGCCGCAGACGCGATCGAGTTCTACCAGAAGGCGTTCGGCGCGAAAGAGCTCTTCCGCATGCCGGCTCCCGGCGGGAAGGTCGGCCACGCCGAGATCCAGATCGGCGACTCCCGCGTCATGCTCGCCGACGAATACCCGGAGATGGGCTTCCTCTCCCCCAAGTCGATCGGCGGCACGCCGGTGATGATGCACCTCTACGTCGAGGACGTGGACGCGACGGTTCCCAAGGCCGTTGCCGCGGGCGCGAAGGTGACTCGGGAAGTCGCAGACCAGTTCTACGGCGACCGTGGCGGGCAGGTCGAGGACCCCTTCGGCCACAAGTGGTACGTCGCGACCCACAAGGAAGACCTTTCGCCCGAGGAGATCGAGAAGCGCGCGGCGAAGGCCATGGGAGGGGCGTAGCCTCGAAGGCGCCGGTCTCCCGCACATTCTCCGGGTCTCACACGGAGGACCTGTCGCCCGAGGAGATCAAGAAGCGGGCAGCCACGATGTTCCGGGAGCGTGACGGCTGACACTGTCGGAGGTCTGGAGGGCTGCAGGCGCGGTCTTCGCCGCAGTCGCGGTGATCGCGGGGATCTTCCTTCTTCGGATTCGGTGGGCGCCCCGGGCAGACTTCGACATCCTCGGATTTGGGTGGCTGATCCAGAACGCGGCGCCCATTTCCGCGATTGTGATCGTCGCCTTCTGCGTCGCCGCAGCGCTGTACTGCTGGGGACGCGGATACTTGGCGGACTAACCGGACGCCTTCAGCCCAAGGAGATTGGCGAAGAGCCGGTAAGCGCCCGGCACGCCGGCAGGGAGCTGGCGGAAGAAAGCGAGTCCGGTATAGACGTACGTGCCCTTGCCCAGCTTCGCGACGAGAAGCCCGCCCTGCTGCTCCGGCTCGCCAGGATCCTTCATGGCGAGGAGCGGCTTGTAAGCGGGGTCCCACGTGTGAGCGAAGTACAGTCCGCGCTCCTGCACCCAGCCAACCCAATCCTCGTCCGAGATTCGATGTGGCCGGTTGAAAACCGGGTTCGTCGGATCGAGAATCCGAACGGGAGCGGTCTCGTCGGTGATCCGGTCGTGCGGGCGCGCGATCTCGATCTTGTACGGCGCATAGTTGCCTTCGACGAACTGGTACTGCTGGTACTGGACGATCACGAGCCCGCCGGCGCGCGCATAATCGAGGAGCCGGCCGTTGGCGCGCGCGAGCGCAGGGTCGGTCTCGTAAGCGCGGCTTCCGACGACGATGGCGTCGTACCGGCCGAGGTCCCCCGACTGGAGCTCCTTCGCGTCGAGGATTTCCAGCAGTACACCGATCGCTGTGAGCGCTTCGGGCACGCGATCCGAAGCTCCGCGGACGTAGCCGACGCGGTGCAGCGCCGGTAGCCGGATGTCCGCCGCGACCAGCTCGACCGCCGACTCTTCGGGCAGCGGGGTCGGCGGGATGTGCGGGTAGTCGAGCACGCGAATGCTCGACGCGAAACGCCTTCCGTCGTCGGTGACGGCTGCGAGCCGGAACGTCCCGCGGCCGGCCGGAAAGGGGGAGGGCGGCCGGATCGGCACTTCGAAAAACCGCCGGTCTGCGCGGCCGTTCACCGAGAAGGGAACGGGGGCAATCGCGGGCCATCCAGCGGGGGCCGTCGTTTCGATCCGGCCGGAGAAAGGGCCCGGCACGTTCGACGTCAACGTGATCTCCAGCCGTTTCTCGCCCCTGTCCGCCGTAGGCCAGACGATGCGATCCGGATCGACCGAGACGTCGAGCGCGGCAACGGCCCGGACCGGGCGGCGCACTTCGCCCTGCGCCTGGTCGCGGAAACGCCACGCGACGTCGCGCCGCAGGACGACGGGGTGGCCAGCGACGCGCAGTCGAACGATCGCGATCAGCGGGGCCGGCTGGAAGGGCTCGCCGCGAACGTTCGGGGGGACGTCGGTCCAGTCGTAGATCGCTCCCTTCATCGGACGGCGCAGGAAGTACGGGACCGTCGGTTCCGCCGACGCTGGAGAAGCTTTCCGCGTCCACTCCGTAAGGGTATTCGGGGCGACGTCGTGCGGCTCGGCCGCGGCTGCGGTGACATTCCAGCGGTCGGGGCTGACGAGATCGACGGTCTCGACGGAGACCGGCTGCCCGCCCGCGTTCCAGACGCCGACTTTCACTTCGAGGGGATCTCCGGGCGCGGCGGTCTCGCGATCCGCCAGAGCGTCCACGGTGATCTCCGCGGCGGTCGTGAGCGCGGTCTCGGCGAGCGCGATCTTCTCGTCGAGAAACGCCGCGGCCGCGGCGCCCTTCTCCTCGGAACCGAGCTCTCCCCGCGCCGCGGAGAGCTCCGAGAGAATCGCCGCGGTCGGTGGCACGGCTGCTGCGAGCCCGGTCGGGACGAGCTTCGCCCGGGTGCTTTCGACGAGCGCGGCAACCTTGCCCAACCTCGTCTCGACCCGCGCGCGTCTCGCGGCGTCGCCGATTCCTGCCGCGATGGCAGTCAGACGCGTGTCGACTCCGGCGAAGACGTCCTTCCCCTGGGGTCCGGCGCCCCCCTGGACCCAGGTGAGCCGCGTCTTGTTGGGGCCGGGCGGCTGTAGCGCTCCCATGTCCTGCGACCGATGGAGGCTGCGGCTCGCCGCCGCGATCTGGTGATACGAGCGCCCTGTCAGGGGATCGACGTCTCCGGTCGGCACGTCGAAGGTCGTCGGGCCGGGCTCGACGTAGGAGCGGTAGAGCGCCATCGGACGCCAGGGCGATCGCTCTCCGGCTTCGGTCTCGTAGAGAGATCCCGCGATCACTCCCGACGCCTGGTGCTGTCCATGGCCGTCGCTCGGCGTGCCCGAGAAGAGGGAGACCATGACCTGCGGCCGGAACCGCCGCACGATCGAGAGAGCGTCCTCGGTCAGGATGTCCTTCGGCCAGAGGCGGAACGTTTCGTCCAGCGATCGCGTGAAACCGAAGTCGTACGCGCGGGTGAAAAACTGGCGGGCGCCGTCGATCCTCCGTGCCCCGAGGAGCTCCTGCGTGCGCACGAGGCCCAGCGGAACCCCGAGATCCGGGCCGAGAAGGTTCTGTCCCCCCTCGCCCCGGGAGAGGGACAGATACGCGACCTCGGCGCCCATCCGCCGCGAAACGACCGTCAGGAGCCGGTTGTCCTCGTCGTCGGGGTGCGCTCCGATGACGAGCATCCTCTTGTGGGAGGAAAGGCGCTGCAGGAGCCGATCGAGCGCGACGAGACCGCCGGAGGAGGCCGGTTCGAGCGCATATCCGGGCGCCGGCGCAGGAGTCGTCTGGGGCCGCGCCGCGGAGAGACACAGAAGCAGCAGGAGGAACGAGAGGGAGGCTTTCTTCATCGGGACGGAGAAGTTTACGACGGCCCGCGACTCACCCGAGCCGCACCTCGATACGATGCTGCGCGCCGTCGTCGGCGAGCGGGATCGCGCGGACGTCCTTCTCGAGCTCCTTTCCGTCCACCGCGATCCGCGACACGCCGCGCGTCGCGCCGTGCGGGTTCTCGACGACGAGCTCGTAGCGCGCGGAATGGTATCGGAACGTGATCCGGTAGCCGGGCCAGGAGCGCGGGATGCACGGGTCGACGTGGAGCGCCGCGCCGCGGAAGCGAAACCCGAGAATCCACTCGACGCCCGCGCGGTACATCCATCCAGCCGAACCGGTGTACCAGGTCCAGCCTCCGCGTCCGACGTGCGGAGGCTCGGCATAGACGTCCGCAGCGGCGACGTAGGGCTCGACCTTGTAACGGTACAGTCCCGCGCGCGTCCCCGCGTGATTGATCGGGTTCAGGATCGAGAAGAGCTCGCCCGCCTTGTCGCCTTCGCCGAGAGCGGCGAACGCGATCAGAGCCCAGAGCGCCGCGTGCGTATATTGCCCGCCGTTCTCCCGGACCCCCGGAAGGTAGCCTTTGATGTAGCCCGGATCGAGCGCCGTCCGGTCGAACGGCGGAGTGAAGAGAAGGACGAGCCCATCCCCGCGCCGAATGAGATACTCCTCGACGGCCGCCATGGCCCGCGTCGTGCGAACCCGGTCGCCGGCGCCGGAGATAACGGCCCACGACTGCGCGATCGAATCGATCCGGCACTCCTCGTTGGAGGAGGATCCGAGCGGCGTCCCGTCGTCGAAGAACGCGCGACGGTACCAGTCCCCGTCCCATCCCGCCGTCTCGATCGCTGTCTTCAACCGATCGACGTGCTCGCGCCATCGGCCTGCACGCGCCTTCTCCCCGCGCCTTTCGGCGATCTTCGCGAACTCCCAGAGGTTCGTATGGAGGAACCACGCGAGCCAGACGCTTTCTCCCTCGCCTCGGAACCCGACCCGGTTCATGCCGTCGTTCCAGTCTCCCGAGCCCATGAGCGGAAGCCCGTGCCTGCCGACGGCGAGACTGCGATCGAGCGCGCGGGCGCAGTGCTCGAAGAGAGTGCTCTTCTCCTTGGAGACGGTCGGCTCGAAATACCTCTCGACCTCGTCGGGTTCGAGCGGCGCCCCCTCCACGAACGGTGTGATCTCGTCGAGGACGGATTCGTCGCCGGTCACCTCGACGTAGTGGAGCGCCGCGAAAGGGAGCCAGATCAGGTCGTCGGAAATCCGGGTTCGCACTCCCCGCCCCGAAGGGGGATGCCACCAGTGCTGCACGTCTCCTTCGACGAACTGATGCGTTGAGGCGGTCAAGAGCTGCTCGCGCGTCACCTCGCGTGCAGCGACCGTCAACGCCATGACGTCCTGGAGCTGATCGCGGAACCCGTACGCGCCGCCCGCCTGGTAGAAGGCGGAGCGCGCCCGGACGCGGCAGGAGAGCGCCTGATAGAGGAGCCATCGGTTGAGGAGGACGTCGAGCGAGCGGTCGGGCGTCTTGACCTGGAGCGCGCCCGCGATGTCGTCCCACCCGACGATGATTTCGGCGAGCACGGCGCCGAGGTCGGCGCTCCGGTAGCGGAGCACGAGCTCGCGCGCTCTTTCGTCGTTCTCCGCTTCTCCGAGCACGAAGACGACTTCCGCCCGTCCGCCGGCGGGCAGATCGACGACCGTCTGGAGCGCGGCGCAGGGATCGAGCCCCGCGCCGGCGCGCTTCGACAGCGTCGCCCCCCGCGCCAGCGCGGCGGGTCGCTCGAGGGTTCCATTTCTTCCGAGAAATTCCGTCCGATCCGCCGTCCAGGCGGCCTGTTTCCCGCCCAGGTCCGCGAACGCAATCCGCGCCGCGAACTCCTCGTTCCACGGGTTCCGGGCGAAGAGGGCCCCGGTTTGACCGTCGAGCCTGGTCACGATGAAGGGCGCGGAACGGCTTCGCGACGATCCGAGAACCCACTCGACGTAGGCCGTCACCGAGAGCCGGCGGGGAGCGCTCGAGCGGTTCTCGATCCGAAGGCGCGAGACCTTGACCGGGTCCTCCCGCGGCACGAACTGGAGGAGCTCGAGCGCGATACCGTGACTCTCGTGCTCGAAGCGGCTGTACCCCTGGCCGTGCCGGGCGACGTAAGGCCAGTCCTCGCGAATCGGAAGAGCCGTCGGGCTCCAGACCTCGCCGGTCGCCTCATCCCGCACGAAGAGCGCCTCGCCGGCCGGATCGACCACCGGATCGTTCGACCAGGGCGTCAGCTGATTTTCGCGGCTGTTCCCGGCCCAGGTGAAGCCCGATCCCGACTCGGAGACCTGGAAGCCGAACGCGCGGTTGGCGATGACGTTGATCCACGGCGCCGGCGTCCACTGACCCGCGCCCAGGATCGTGACGTACTCGCATCCGTCGTTCGCGAACCCTCCTAGACCGTTGAAGAACTCCAGGGCCGGGCGCGGCGGAGGAATGTCCACGGCCGGCGGGATCGGCTGGACCGGCCGCGGCGGCGCCGCGGCGGGCGCGCCGAGGAGATGCCGTACGACCTGCTCGGCGAGCGTGCCCTGCCGCGAGAGGAGCACCGCGCGGGCGGCGGTTCGCAGCACGTCCCGGTCCTCCTCGGACAGGAGATCGCCGCGCAGGATGAAGATCCCGCCGTGGGGAGGATGGCCTTCGGGACTCGTCGATGGCTGGCTCGCGCGCGCGAGCGCCTCGAGCGCGCCCTGGAGGTCTCCGCCGTACGAGACCCCCTGCTCGTTCACGACCACGAGGTCGACGGCGAGCCCCTTCATCTGCCAGTACTCGTGGGCCCGCAGGAGTTGTCGCACGATCTCCCGGTCCTCCGCAAAATCGATCCGCACGAGAACGATCGGCAGATCCCCGGAGATGCCGTGCCGCCAGAGCGCCGACTTGCCGAGCGTGTTTCGCTGCAGGACTTCGGTCGAGGCTCGCAGCGACGGGTCGGAATAGAGGATCCGGGTAGCGACCCGCTGAAACAGGTGCGCCTCATCCGCGTCGATGTTGAAGTGACGGAGCTGCACCTGTGCCTGGGTCCAGGCGAGCGTCGTGGTCCGTTCGAACGCCGCGGGGTCGCGGTACTTGTCCGCCAGCTTCAGCGCGTCTTCCCGGCTGTCGGCGGCGACCGTCGTGAAGGTGACCCGTCCGGTTTCGCCCGACTCCACGCGAATGCGGTGGCGAAGCGAGACGATCGGGTCGAGCACCGGTCCGACAGTGTTCGACAGCGGACGGCCGTCGAGAATCGAGCCGGCGTTCCGAATCTCGCGGCCCCTTCCCAGGAACCGCGCCCGGTCGGTCTCGAACTGGACGCCGCCGACCGTCGCTCCCTCGACGGTCGAGACGTGGGCGAGCCACAGGCGCTTCTCCTCGGAGGACCGCGGCCGACGCGTCGCGAGGAGCGCTTCGAGGCGCGGGACGAACTCCGTCTCGACGAAGAGATTCGAGAAGACGGGGTGCGCTTCGTCGGCGGCGGCGGGGGCGAGCACGACCTCCGCGTACGACGTCAGCTCGATCTGTCGCGGGCGTGTGCCCAGGTTGGTGACGGAAACCTGACGGACCTCGGAGTCGTCCTCCGCGGACACCACGATCTCGAGCGTCGTCGAGATGGGGCCGTCCCGCCGGCGGATCTCCGCCCTGTCCTCCGAGTACACCACCTCGTAGCTGTCCGGCTCGACGCCGCTCGGCTGATATCCCGCCGACCAGATCTGCCCGCTCTGGACGTCGCGGAGGAACACGTAGGTTCCCCACGGGTCTCGTGTGGCGTCCTCGCGCCAGCGCGTCACGTCCCGGCCGAGCCA
>DASXSX010000186.1:0-12068 GCA_036505815.1 Thermoanaerobaculia bacterium | reverse complement strand
GACGTCGCGCACGAAGACGTCGCCGAGCGGGGGCGAGGCGAACGCAACGCGGCGGCCGTCCGGGCTCCACAACGCGGTCACGCTGTTGACCCCCGGGTCCGTCGCCAGGCGGGTCATGGTTCCGCGCCCGACGTCGGCCAGCCAGGTCTCGGTCAGCAAGGATCGCTGTTTGACCCCGCGGGAGACCAGCACCGAGCGCCCGTCCGGGGAGAACATCGGCTCGAAGTGGGCGGCTGGAGCGCCGATCGGACCGAGCTCCTTTCCCGTCCGGTCGTACAGGAGGAGCTGGCTCTCCGAGAGTCCACCCGTCTGATAGGCGAGGACGCCGTTGGAGGAGACGGTAAACGCCGTCGCGAGTGTCGAGATGCCATCCCACCAGACGTCTTCGACGACCGGAGAGGCCTCTCCAGTCGGGCGCATCTCGCGCACGTCGAACGGCCGGCTCATCAAGCGATCGCCGGATCGGTAGAACAGATGGCCCGGCGCGGCGTAGACCGCGGCGGCGTCGGCGTCCGGGAGGATCCGACGCGTATCACTCGAGTCGACCGACCCGACGTACACCCCCATGACCTTCGGATCTCCAAAGGCGACGTAGTAGAGGAAGTGCCGCCCGTCCGGCAGGAAGCTCGGCCAGCGATACACCTCTCCGCTTCGGGATGTGAGCTGGGCAAGAGGCCGGGGCTGTCCGCCGGTGTCCGGGACCAGGTCGATCGATCCGCCGACGTTGGCCGAAAAGACGATCGTTCCGTCGGCACCCCAGGCGCCGCCGCGGGGCGCCGCCGCGTCGCAGAGCGTCCGGGGACTGCCCCCATCGGGGGCGATCCGTTTTAGCTTTCCGTCTGCGAAGAACGCGAGCGATCGGCCGTCGGGAGACCAGAAGGGAAACTCGGCGCCGTCGGTCCCATCGACCGAGCGCGTCGCCAGCGAGTCGAGAGGCCGGACCAGGAGTCGATCGCGGCCGTCCGCGGTCGTGGCAACGAACGCGAGCCGTGTGCCGTCGGGAGAGAGGGCGAGCATTCCCTGGAGCGTGGATCCGGCGGGCGGCGGGATCGTGAAGCGGACCGGGGTGGTCGCCGTTGCCTGCCGTTGACGGAACCGCCCGGGACCGAAGAGGACCGCGAGCAGAGCGAGCAGGAGGAGCGCGGCAGCGACCCATCCCGCCATGCCGCGCTTACCGGAAGGCTTCGCGGCAGCCGCAACGAAAGCGACGGCGCCCGACCCGAGCTCTGCGAGCTCCAGCGCGACGTCGCGGGCGCTCTGCCACCGCCGTTCCGGATCCTTGGCGAGACACCGGCGCACGATCCGGTCGAAACCGGGAGGCGCGATCGGCTGGACCTTCGAGACCGGCGGCGGATCCCGCTCGAGGATCGCCGCGATCAGCGACGCCTGGCTGTGCGCCTCGAACGCCTTTTTCCCCGTGGCCATCTCGTAGAGGAGCGCGCCGAACGCGAAGATGTCGGTGCGGGCGTCGGCCTCCTTGCCCTCGAGCTGCTCGGGCGCCATGTACTGAAGGGTCCCGAGAATCGCTCCCTCGTGGGTCAGCGCCTCCTGCGTCGGAAAAGAAGTGAGCCCGCGAGGTGAGGACGGCGCGATCGCTTTTGCGAGCCCGAAATCGAGGAGCTTCACCCCCGACTTCGTGATCATCACGTTGGCGGGCTTCAGGTCCCGGTGAACGATGCCCTGCGCATGGGCGCGGTCGAGCGCGTCGGCGATCTCGATCCCGTGCCGGAGCACCTGCTCGATCGGAAGCGGTCCCTTCGCCAGCCGCTCGGCCAGCGTTTCCCCCTCGAGATACTCCATGACGAGGTACTCGACGCCCTCGGCGTTGCCGACGTCGTAGAGCGCGCAGATGTGCGGGTGCGAAAGCTGGGAGATCGTTTTCGCTTCCCGCTCGAAGCGCTGCCGCGACTCGGGGGAAAGAGAGAGATGCTCCGGCAGCACCTTGACCGCCACCGTGCGCTCGAGCCGCGTGTCGCGGGCGCGGTAGACCTCCCCCATCCCGCCGGAGCCGAGCGGCGCGAGGATCTCGTAGGGGCCGAGGCGGGAGCCGGCAGGAAGGGTCATGGAATGGCTCGCGAGAGGATATAACCCGCCTTCGACCCGACATGAGCGTTCTGCGCAGCGTCCTTCTCTCGGCCTCGGAGAGCCGGTGGCTCCGCGAGCGCGCGGTCCGGTATCCGTTCGTCCGCCGGGCCGTGTCGCGCTTCATGCCGGGCGAGAGGGCCGACGACGCTCTCTCGGCGTCGCGCGCTTTGGGCGTCGGAACGGTGCTGACCCGCCTGGGCGAGAATCTCGTGAGCGCCTCGGAGGCCGAGAGGGTGACGAAGCACTATCTCGACGTCCTCGACCGCGTCCACGCGGAGCGACTCGACGTCGAGATCTCCGTCAAGCTCACGCAGCTCGGCCTCGACTTTTCGCGCGAAGAGTGCGAGGCACACCTGCACGCCCTCGCCGATCGCGCTCGGGCGCTCGGAAACTGGGTCTGGGTGGACATGGAGTCGACCGCCTACACGGACGCGACGCTCGACATCTACCGGCGGCTTCGCGAGCGTTTTCCCAACAGCGGCGTCTGCGTCCAGTCCTATCTCTATCGCACCGCGGCCGACGTCGAATCGCTGATCTCGATCGGCTCCGGAATCCGTCTCGTCAAGGGCGCATATCGCGAGCCTCCCGACAAGGCCTACCCGAAAAAGGAGGACGTCGACGCGAGCTACTTCCGCCTCGCCGAGCGGCTTCTGTCGACGGACGCGAGAGAGAAGGGAGTGCGCGCGATCTTCGGGACGCACGATCCCCTTCTCATCCGCCGCATCGAACGGCTTGCACGGTCGGGCGGGCTCGCGCCGAGAGAGCTCGAGTTCCAGATGCTCTACGGGATCGGGCGCTCCGAGCAGGTGCGGCTCGCGGCCGCCGGCTACCGGTTCCGGGTCCTGATCAGCTACGGGGAGGCGTGGTTCGCCTGGTACATGCGGAGGCTCGCCGAGCGGCCGGCGAACGTGCTGTTCGTGATGCGCAGCTTGCTCGGCGGCTAGGCGCCGAGCCTCACTTCTTCAGCGCGGCCGGCCAGTTCGAGACGAGGGTGATCGGCGGGTTCTGAGCCCCCTCGGGAGGAAGCGCGAGGAGGAATCGCTCGCCGTCGGGCGCGATATCACCCGTCACCGCAGGCGGCGACTTGAACAGCGCCTTCGGAACGCCGGCTTCGAACCCGGAAGCGTTGGCCCGGACGTCCACGGACATTATTTTCTGATCGGCAGTGAGGTAGACGATCTCCTTGCCGCCCCGCACCCAACCACCGCTCACGGCTCCGGCGGTGGAGATCTGCCACTTGCTGCCCGGCCCCGGGAAAGGCGTCACGTAGATCTCACGCTTGCCGGATTCGTCCGAGCTGTAGACGATCCACTTTCCGTCGGGGGAGAAACGGGCTCCCGTTTCGTCGAACTCGGTCGCGAGGAACGGAAAAGCCTTGCGGTCTCCAAAAAGAGGCACGATCCAGATATCAGTTCTCGTTTTCGTGCCGACCCGGAAGAGCTCCAAGGCGAGATAGCGGCCGTCCGGCGACCATGCGGTCGGAATCAGTTGTCCCTCGGCCTGAAAGAGAGTCTCCTCTTTGCCTGAGCCGCTCGCCGGTTTCACGAAGATGCCCGTGACGAGCGCCTTCTCCAGCCGGCCGTAGGCGATCCGGGTCCCGTCCGGAGACCAGACCGGAGCAGCCGACGGTCCGGGACCGAAAGTGAACCGCGTCCGAGTGCCGCGGGAGAAATCACAGAGCCAGATATCGGGCAGGCCCGATCCCGGATCGTTGATCGTGGCCGCAAGGCGTTTTCCGTCGGGAGAGATCGAGAAGACGTCGTATTCCGCTGAGTCTCCGATCGGCTCGCCGACTGGCTTGCCCCCCCGGTCGTACCAGACGAGCTGCGTCTTGGATCCGCCAGCACCGGATGCGTAGACGAGGACGCCGTTGTCGGAAGCCGAAAAAGTCGCCCGGAAATATGCGGGGTCGTAGAGGACTGACTCGCCGAGCGGCACCGGATCACCCGTCACTCGCAGCCGCTTCGCGTCGAAAGGCTGCTCGAGAAGCGTCTTTTCGAGCACGTAGATCAGGTAGCCGGACGCATAAGCGACGTTCGAACGCGCGTGAAGAAGGAGGGTCTTGTCCTTCGAGTCGAGGGAGGCGAGATAGATGGCATTTGCCTCTGCCTTCGTGCCGCCCGCGTGTGTACCGGCCATGTAGAGAAAATGGCGACCGTCGGGAAGGAACGTCGCCCAGCGATGCGTCGTCTCGCCTCGCGCCTGATCGAGCTTCGTGACCGGAGTCGCGGCGCCTCCCCCCGCCGAAACGCGGTGAATCGAAGTCGTCGAATCGGGAGAGAAGAGAATGACGCTGTCCCGGTTCCAGGAGCCGCTTCGTCCGTTGGGCGCGTCCCCGAGGATGAGAGGCGGCGCTCCGGAGATGTCGACTTTCTTCAGCTTCTGGTCGGCGAAGAAGGCGATGAAGCGGCTGTCGGGCGACCAGAAGGGCCAGGTTGCGCCTTCGGTCCCGGGAATCGGACGGGCGCTCATTTCGTCGAGAGATCGAATCCAGAGGAGATTCTTCCCATCGGCGTCCTTGGCGGCAAAGGTGACGCGCCGGCCGTCGGGGGAAATGGTGAGCGAGCCGGCGGCGGCGGCGGCGAAGTCGAAGGTCGCCTTCTCCGGGGGAAGAAGCGAGGACCGCATCGGTCGGGATTCGACCGGAGTGCGCCGGAGATACCCGAACGTCGCGAGCGCGGCGCCGAGTATCGCGACGGCGGCGACGATCCACGCGAGCCGCTCTCGGCTCTTGCGACGCGCCGTGACGACCGCCGGCGCTCCCGCCTGCGATCTGCCTTCCGCGATCCACTGGAGCTGGAGTTTCGCGTCGTGCGCGGTCTGGAATCGGTCTTCCGGATCCTTTGCGAGACACGTGCGGACGGCCCGGTCGAGAGCCGGCGGCGTCATCGGCTGGACCGTCGAGACCGGCGCCGGCTCCTCCTTCATGATGTTCGAGATCAACGAAGCTTGGCTCTTGCCAGAGAATGCCTTCCATCCCGTCGCCATCTCATAGAGCACAGCGCCGAAGGCGAAGATGTCCGTGCGCGCGTCGGCTTCGCGCCCTTCGAGCTGCTCCGGCGCCATGTATTGGAACGTCCCGAGGATCGTCCCTTCTTGAGTGAGGTTCGGTCCTCCAGTGCCGGCCAGAGTGGGAAGCGACGTCAGCCCGGAATCGCGCGTCAGCGGCGCGATCGCCTTGGCGAGGCCGAAGTCGAGGAGCTTCACTCCCGACTTCGTGAGCATCACGTTGCCCGGCTTCAGGTCGCGGTGGACGATTCCTTGCCGGTGTGCCTTGTCGAGCGCGTCGGCGATCTCGATTCCATAGCGGAGCACCTGCTCCGTCGGGAGAGCTCCCCGGCCGAGGCGATCCGCGAGTGTCTCGCCCTCGAGGAGCTCCATGACGAGGTACTCGATCCCGCCTTCGCGCCCGACGTCGTAGAGCGCGCAGATGTGCGGGTGAGAAAGCTGAGAAATCGTGCGCGCTTCGCGCTCGAAGCGCTGGCGGCCCTCTTCGGAGGCGGAGAGATGTTCCGGAAGAACTTTGATCGCGACGCTTCGATCGAGGCGGGTGTCGCGCGCCCGGTAGACCTCGCCCATGCCGCCTGATCCGAGCGGCGCGAGGATCTCGTAAGGCCCCAGGCGGGCGCCCAATGTCAGCGACAAGTCGCCGTCAGGATATACCGCGGCTTCGCTGCTCGAGGTCTAGGAATCGCCGCGGCAAGAGCCGTAGCACGCGCGGAAGAGGTCGGCGCTCGACAAAGGAAGGAGACCGCGGACGTCCCGCGCGCCGCCGCGAATCACGCGAACCTCCCGGATGGGACTCGTCACGACCCGGTTTCCGAACTCGAGGCGCAACCCGCGCGCCGCGACGAGGTCGCGCTTGATCGCTGTCCCTCCCCACGTGCAACCGGTGATCGAGGTCGTGGCGGGAGAGAGCCCGTTGCGGTCGAACCAGCCGCCGGAGATCGAATACGTTCCCTCGTCCTGGACCTGGATCGTGTAGAGCGAGTTCTCGGTCGAGACGAGCACCCGATCGCCGCGGCAGAGGTCGCCTTTCCGGATGGCCTCGAAGTGCCCCATCTGGTGGAGGATGGCATCGACGGTTCGGACGCGGGCGATCAACGATCGAGTCCTTTCGGAAAGCGTAGCACGTCGGCCTCCGTCACCCCCGTGTCAGAGAGTCGCACGGAAACGCTCCCATTGGTCCTTCATACGCAAAAGAAAGGCCTGGAATTCCGGATCGCCGCGAAGCTTGTCGAGGAAAGGGTCTTTCTCGAAAAGCGGGTAGCAGGGCATCCCGTCGTCGGCCGTTCGCTCGAGCCAGGACAGCGCCTCCTTCTTCTTTCCGAGGAGCGCGTACGCCGTCGCGAAGTTGTACTCGGCGTGGTGGAAGTGCGAGCTGCCCTTTCCGTGAGACACCGCGAAGGAGATGTTCCTTTCCGCTCCCGCGGAATCGCCTTTCAACGCCGCAAGGACGGCGTAAGTGCTCGCGCTGTCGGAGGACGCTTCCCCGCCGTGCGCCGGGTTCTCGAGCGGGTTCGCCGCGAGGGCGAGCGCCTCCTCGAGCCTCCCCATGTGCGCGAGCACGAGAGGTACCTGGAAGTCCTTGCGGAACCGCGGGAGCGCCCGGAATCCCGCGAAAGCTTCCTCGTACTTCCCCTGGTACATCCGGATCCGCGGGATCCGATAGAGCGCGTTCATTTCGCGCGGCTCGATCTTGAGAGCCTTGTCGTATTCGTCGAGCGCCTTGTCGAGCAGGCCGACGTGCAGGTAGAGACTCGCGAGCTGGCTGCGCGCGGCCGCGAGGTTCGGATTGAGCTCGATTGCGCGTCGGAAGTCGGCGGCGGCCTGCTCGTGAGGAAAATGGTTCCCGAGGGTCCACGCGAGGGCGCCGCGTGCGAGGTACGCCAGGGAGAGATTCGGATCGAGCGAGAGCGCTCTCTGGATCTCGACCCAGGCCTTCTCTTCCCACTTCTTGTCGGGATCCCCCTCGAACGACTTGCGTGCGTATTGCGCGGCGAGACGAGCATGCGCGAGAGCGAATCCGGGATCGAGCTGCGTTGCCCTCTCGAGGAGAGGAATGCTCTTGTCCTGCTCCGGCCAGTCGAACTGGTTGACGTAAAACAGACCGCGGAGATAGGCGTCATAGGCCTCGAGGCTCCGCGTCGGCGGAGCCGATGTACCCTTCGCTGCCGGAGGCGCCAGCGCGACCTGGAGCGAGGCCGCGATTTTCTTCGAGATGTCGTCCTGGAGCGCGAAGATGTCAGTCAGCGGGCGGTCGTATTTCTCCGCCCAGAGGTGATATCCGGTCTTCGCGTCGATCAACTGCGCGTTGACGCGAACCGAGTCGCCGGCCCGCTGGATCGTCCCCTCGAGGACGTAGCGGACTCCCAGATCTTCTCCGACCTTCCGAAGGTCGACGGACTTGTTCTTGTATGCGAAGACGCTGTTGCGGGCAATGACGAGGAGGTCCTTCGACTTCGCGGCGTCGGTGATCAGGGATTCCGTCATCCCGTCGGCGAAGTATTCGTCGTCGGCGCGGCCCCCCAGGTTGTCGAACGGCATGATCGCGATCGACCGTTCGACGGGAACGGGACGGGGAGTCGGCCGGGATCGCAGGAGCAGAACCGCGGCGACGATCGCCCCGAGCACGGCGAGGGCGAAAGCGGCGCCGAGGATGGGTTTGCGCGCCGGCCGAGCGGCAGTGCGGAGAGCGGCGGACGATGCGACGGCGTCCGGCGCCCGGTCTCTCAGGTTTGCCAGGTCCCGCGCCAGGTCGCGGGTCGAGGCGTAGCGCTCGTCCGAGTCCTTCGCGAGGCATCGCTCGATCACCCAGCGCAGGCCCTCCGGCGCCTGCGGGACGACCGCTGCGAGCGGGGGCGGCTCGTCCCGGACGATCGCGGAAAGGGTCTCGATCGCGGTGCCGCGGAGAAACGCGCGCGTGCCCGTGACGAGCTCGTAGAGGATTGCGCCGAGCGAAAACTGGTCGGAGCGGAAATCGACCGGGCGGCCGCTCGCCTGTTCCGGCGACATATATCCCGTGGTCCCGAGGACGACGCCCGGTCCCGTGGCGCCGGCGATCGTCGTGACGGCGCTCGTGCCCGCATCCTCGTCGGCGGCGGAGAGCTTGGCGAGGCCGAAGTCCAGGATCTTGACGAGGCCGTCCGCCGTGACCATGACGTTCTCGGGCTTCAGATCGCGGTGGACGATCCGTGCGGCGTGCGCCCGCGCGAGCCCTTCGGCGATCTGGGCGCCGATCGAGAGGACCTTGCGAAGCGGCAACGGTCCGGCAGCGACGAGCGCGCGGAGCGACGTCCCTTCGACGAGCTCCATCGCGATGTAGGAGGTCGCCGCCTCCTGGCCGACGTCGTAGATCGTGATGATGTTCGGGTGATTCAGCGCCGAAGCGGAGCGGGACTCCTGCTCGAAGCGCGCGAGGCGCTCGCGGTCCGATGCGAGCTCTTCCGGAAGCACCTTGATCGCGACCTCGCGTCCCAGCCGGACGTCGCGCGCCCGATAGACCTCGCCCATTCCGCCCGACCCGAGGGATCCGAGGATCTCGTAAGGACCAAGCCGTGCCCCGGCGGAGAGAGTCACGTCGCGTGAAATCATAGCGAGTCATGCGCACACCTCTCCGGCTTCTCCTGTTTCTCACCCTCGCCGCTTCCCTCGCTCGGGCGGAGGGGGATAGCGGCGGCATTCCCCCCATTCCGGACTCCGTCCCCTCCGACGCCGTGCGGTACAGCGTGCTGTCGAGCGGCAATCCCGCCGGCAATCAGCTGGTCTGGAAGTCGGCGGACGGCAGGCGGCACGCCCTCTACCAGTACAACGATCGGGGACGCGGCCCCCGGATCGACACAGTCACGATGCTCGGAACCGATGAGATTCCGACGTCGACCGAGAACACCGGCAACGACTACTTGAAAGGGCCGGTCGAGGAGCGCTTCTCGATCCGGGACGGCGTCGCCCGCTGGAAGAACAAGGCCGAGAACGGCGAGCGACCCGTGAAGGGCGCCGCCTTCTTTCCGTCCTTCTACGGCCCTCCCGACGAGTTCGGACTCCTCGCGAAAGCCCTGCTCCGGGCGGGCGGGTCGATGCCGCTCCTGCCCGAAGGCGAGGCGCGGATCGAGAAGGTCCGGGACGTCACCCTCGCGAGGGATGGGGAGTCTCGACCCGTCACGCTCTACGCCGTCCGGGGATTCCAGTTCAGCCCCTCGTACGTGTGGCTCGACCGGGAGAACGACCTGTTCGCGAGCGGTAGCCGCTGGCTCATGACCATCCGCGCGGGGTGGGAGAAGTCCCAGGAAGAGCTGGCCCGCGCGCAGGACGAGGCCAGCATTCAGTGGCGCGGGGGGTTGGCGCAGCGGATATCCCGGAAGCCCGCGACGGACGTCGTGTTCCACAACGTCAACGTTTTCGATGCGGAGACCGGAAAGCTGCTCCGGAACCGGGTCATCACGCTTCACGGCAACCGAATCGCTTCCGTGGGTTCCTCAGACACCGGCGCGGGCGGCGCCGAGCGGATCGACGGCGGCGGCGGCACGCTCCTTCCAGGCCTCTGGGACATGCACGTGCACGTCAGTGACGACGACGGCCTTCTGAACATCGCCGCGGGCGTCACGTCCGTGCGCGATCTCGCGAACGATACCGACGAGCTCGAGGCGCGCCGCAAGCGTTACGACGCTGGCATCGAGATCGGACCCCGCGTCATCGCCGCGGGGTTCATGGACGGACCGGGGCCGTATCAGGGCCCCACGAAAGTCCTCGTCGAGACGGAGCAGAAGGTCCACGACGCGATCGCGCGGTACGCGGCGCTCGGTTACCCGCAGATCAAGGTGTACAGCTCGATCAAGCCCGAGCTCGTGCCGGTCATCATCGCCGACGCCCACAAGCGCGGCATGCGCGTGAGCGGCCACGTTCCCGCGACGATGTTCGCGGACCAGTTCGTCCGGGCGGGCGCCGACGAGCTCCAGCACATCAACTTCGTCTTCCTGAACTTCTTCCGCGACGTCACCGAGACGCGGACCCCCGCCCGGTTCATCGAGCCCGGGAAGCGCGGCGCGGGGCTCGACCTCGACTCCGCTGCGGTCAAGGATTTCATCGAGCTGCTGAAGAGCCGGCACGTGGTCGTCGATCCGACGCTGGCGACGTTCGAGTCCATGTACCGGGCCCGGCCCGGCACTCTCGACCCGGCCTTTGCGGCGGTCGCCAACCGGATGCCGACCCAGCTTCGCCGCAGCTTCCTGGCCGGCGGGCTTCCGGCGGAAGGAGCGACCGACGACCTGTACCGCCGGTCCTACGCGAACATGGTGAAGATGGTCGGCCTGCTCCACCGCTCCGGCGTCCAGATCGTGGCGGGAACCGACACGCTCCCGGGGTTCGGCCTGCACCGCGAGCTGGAGCTCTACCGGGAAGCGGGACTCCCGGCCTCCGAGATTCTCCAGATCGCCACCCTGCGGGCGGCGAAGCTGATGAAGCGCGACGGGGAGCTTGGGTCAATCCAGCCGGGAAAGCTCGCGGACCTCGTTCTCGTTGCGGGCGATCCGACGCAGGACATTTCCACCGTTCGCAACACGAAGCTCGTGGTGAAAGACGGAGTCGTGTTCGATCCCTCGAGAATTTATGAGGCGATCGGGGTCCAGCCGAAATAAGTCGTTCTAGCCGGCGACCTCGAGGCTGGCGGCCTTCCACGCCGCCATGCCGCCCACGACGTTCGTGATTCTCGCCAGGCCCTGCCGCTCAAGGATGCTCGTCCCGATAGAGGAGCGAAACCCTCCCGCGCACAGGACCGCGACCGGCTCGTCCCTCGGGAGCTCCGCCGCGTGGTGTTCGAGCGTGTTCAACGGGACATTGACCGCGCTCGCGATGTGCCCCGCCTGCCATTCCGCCGGCCGGCGCACGTCCACGACGCGGCCCGCACGGCCCTCCCGGATGCGCGCATCGAGCTCCTCGACGCCGATCTGCTCGGTCGTTGCGAGCGGCAGGCCGGCGCGATGCCACTCGAGCAGCCCGCCGGCGAGATACCCCGCGACGTTTTCGATCCCCACGCGGGAGAGCCGCACCCTCGCCTCGCGGACCTGTTCTTCGTCCTCGGCGACGAGGAGGACCGGGGCCCGGGGCGAGACGAGCGCTCCCGCCCAGGACGCGAACTGCCCGGACAACCCGATGTGGAGAGAGCCCGGAACGTGGCCGGCGCCATACTGCGCCGCGGGACGCGTGTCGAGGACGACCGCGCCCTTCTCTTGGAGCGCTTCGACGTCGCGAGGAGCGAGCGCCGCCGGGTCGGGGAGCTCCGCGAGCTCAGCCGCCCCATCGCGATTGATCGCGACGTCGCGCGCGAAGTAGGTCGGCGCCTCCGGCAGATCGGTGGTCATCATGCGGACGAACTCTTCCTTCGGCATCGGGCGCAGCGCGTAGTTGAACTGCCGCTCTCGGCCGATCGTGGAGCTGGTCTCGCTCGAGATGTTGCGGCCGCACAGCGAGCCGGCCCCGTGGGCGGGATAGACCTCGACGGAATCCGGAAGCGCGAGGAGCTTCCCATGCAGCGAGTCGTAGAGCATTCCGGCGAGCTCCTGGGCGCTCATCCCGGGGTCTGATCCCCGCAGGGGGTCAGATCCCGCCAGGTCCGGCCGCCCGACGTCACCGATGAAGAGCGTGTCCCCGGTCAGCACGGCCTTCGGGACCTCCGAGGACGCCGGGTCGATCACGAGAACGGAAACCGACTCGGGAGTGTGCCCCGGCGTCTCAAGAAAGCGCAGGGTGACCTCACCCACGCGGATCTCGTCGCCTTCTTCGACCGGCACGTGGTCGAACCGCGCCCCGGCCTTCGCTCCGAAGTAGATCTTCGCCCCCGTCCGGCGGGCGAGCTCGTGGTGACCGGAGACGAAGTCCGCATGGAGGTGCGTCTCGATGACGTGCCGGATCTCGAAACCCTGCTCGCGCGCCTCGTCGATGTACGTGTCGACGTCCCGGCGGGGATCGACCACGGCAGCCTCGCCGTG
>DASXSX010000185.1:0-11914 GCA_036505815.1 Thermoanaerobaculia bacterium | reverse complement strand
GTCGAGTAATGCGCGATATACCGAGGGCCGGAGCAGTCCGTCGTCAGGTAGTGAACGTAGATCGCGCGGGAATCGAAAATCCCGGTTCCCGGATGGACGTAGAACGACACCCAGGTGCCGTTGATCTCGCGGGCAACCAGGGTGTCTGTGAGCGAGTAGCCGACGAACTTGCCGTGCTTGTCGATGACTCGGAAGATGTGCGGGTCCCCATGTCCCTGGGATGAATTTCCATTGTCTGCCCGCGCGAACCTCGTCGGCGTGAAAAGCAAGACCGCCACCGCGACGAGAAACGTCGCCGACCTGTACAGGTGCATTCGTCTCGAGGTGGTGGGGAACGCCTTTGGAGAAGCCTGAACTCCACGCATTTTGTTTGTCCTTTGGTGCAACATTCGGCACCCACCCCGGCGGCAACTCTCCTCGACACAGCCGCCTGCCGCCAGGCGGTTGGGTCCTTCGCTTCTTTGTTGTGTAGAAATCAAGCTAGCACTCACGCCGCTCCATGAAAATTGGACTGTGGTCGTAGGAGATTGGTCGGCAGCGCTGGTTCTCTTCCAAAGAAAAAGGGAGCTGGGCGGCTCGCCCAACTCCCTGTCAGACCCCGTGGAGGCCTGGGACGGTTCTTTCTACTTCGCCATTGCCACGAGATCCGCGGCGCTCACCGGCCCAATCGCAAAGGTATCGGTGTGCGAGGCGACGAAGGTACGAAAGTCGAGGCTCGCTGCGAAGCCTGTCTTGCGGCCGTGCTTCTTGGTGACCTCGTCCACTTTGGCCTGCTGCTCTTTGGAGAGGTCCGGACCGACATTCAAATAGTCCCAGCTGTCGCCGTCGGTGTGCGCATAGATCTGGCTGGCCGGCACGCCGGCTTCCTTGGCGATCGCCTGTGTTTCGGCCAGCCACTTCAGGAAGTCAAGGTGCTTGCCGGGCGCGATGCGATAGATAGTGACGAGTGCGCGCGGCGGCTCCTTCATTTCCGCTCTGGCCGCCTGCGCGCGCGCGGCCGAAGGAGCGAAGAAGACCAGGGCGAGAAGCAACAGCGGGGCGAGACGGAACCGACGGTTCATGACGTCCTCCTTCAAGCTCAATCGTTTTCGGGAGAGAGAATCTGACCGAAATCTATTGAGGATCGCGAGGAGAGTCAAAGAAATAGATCGGAATCCGCGCGCCCGCGCGGCAGCCTGGTCCTCAGATTGCAGCGAATGACGCCGAGGCCGGGAAAACGATGCACCAGATCCTTCTCGTCGAAGACGATGACCTCCTCCGGGAAGGTTTGAGGCAGGTCCTCGAGGAGGACGGCTACCGCGTCACGACGGCCTCCGACGGGGCGGAGGCGCTGGAGATCCTGCGGACGGGCGACCTTTCGCCGTGTTTGATCCTGCTCGATCTGATGATGCCCGGGATGAACGGTTGGGACTTCCTGCAGCTTCACGGACAGCATCCCGCGATTTCGAAGATCCCGGTCGCGGTCGCGTCGGCTTACCCCTTTGCCGAGAAGGGGGTGCGGCCCGCGATCGTGATCCCAAAACCGTTCTCGCCGGCTCGCCTGAAGGAGCTGATCGAGGACAGCTGCCTCTGTCGCGACCGGACTTCGGGGGATTCCGCGGGCTTGGCGCGCCGCCCACGCGCCTAGTCAGACCGTCCGTCCGGCGTCCCCTTGTGGGGACAAGGCAGCCCTCTTGCACCCGCTCGCCGGGCAGTGCAGACCAGTCAAAAGGCTGTCTACGGACGGGAGGGATCCTGCGTCAGAATCGTGGTACGGAAATGAGCCGCCAGGTGCTCGTCGTCGAGGACGACCCGGATCTGCTCTGCTCCCTCGCAGCGTTCCTGCAGAGCGAGGGGTACAACGTCGAGTGCGCGCGACACGGCCTCGAAGCTCTCGGCCGGCTGCGCGGGGGCTCGCGGCCGGCGGTCATTCTGCTCGACCTGATGATGCCGATCATGACCGGCTGGGAGTTCCGGTACGCGCAACGGCAGGATTCGGAGCTCTCGCGGATCCCCGTCGTCGTCGTGTCGGGAATGAACGACAGCTATCGGCACGCGGCCTGGCTCGAGGCCGACGGCTACGTTCAGAAGCCGATTCCCGTCGAGACGCTCCTCGAAACGCTCAACCGCTATTGCGACTAAGCGCGGCGCTAAAAGCGACGCACGAGAGCGAAATCATGAGATCCCCATTCGCTTGCCCGTCCGCCCGCCCGCGTCGAGACGCTCCTCCACGAGCTCGAGGAGAGGTTCCGTGAACGGCCGGCGCTCCTCGAAGCGGGTGCTCAGGTACACGTGGCGCGCGATCGTGAGCGTCGCGTAGGCGCGCACGGCGGGACGGATCGACGGACCGCAAAGCGAGACGAACTGCTCCTCGAACGCACCCTCGCACTCCGAGAGAGCCGCGGGATCCCCGAAGAGCCGCAGCGACTGTTCGGACAGATGCCCGAGGAAGTTCCCTGCGTCGAGCGCCGGGTCTCCCTGGCAGAAGAGATCGAAATCGACGATGTGGAGACGCGGCCCGTCTACCAGGACCTGGTCGGCGTAGAAATCGCGGTGAATTCCGCGCAGGGTGGTCGTCGGAACACCCGCGGCCAGGCACTCGCATTGCTCGAGGAGCCGCGCGAGACGCCGACTCCACGCGGGCCGCGTCTCACAGAGCGCTCGCAGCTTCTCGCGCAGGATTGCGATCTCGTCGGCGATCGAGTGGCAGCGTCTTGGAAGGACGCCCGCGCGGTGGAGCTTGCAAGCGGCCCGGGCGACCCGTCGCGCGAGCTCCATCCCGCCGGGCTTTCCGAACAGTCGCGACGCGGGGACTCCCGGGACCTTTCGCTGGAGCGACATGTGGTATTCGCCAATGACGCCGACCGGCTCGGGCACGCTCACCCCATCCTCGGCGTCATCTCCGAACCCGCGGTCGCGCAGGAGCCGGAGAAGACGGTCCCCCTCCTTCGGGGACCCGCGCGCCCGCGCTTTTCCCACGAGGGTGACGCTCTTGGAGCCGCCGCTCGCACTTTCCGACTCGAAGTCGTACTCGATCAGGCACCGCCTGCCCGGCTTGTGGCGCATGACGCGGATCGATCGCAGCCGCGCGGCGCTTCCGAGGAGCGGTCCGATCCGCCGGTCGACGTCTTCCGGGTCCATCGCCTGCGCGAGGAACGGCAGCGCGGCATCCGCCGTCGCGCAGAAGGGATCGGAGATCGAAACCGTCAACTCGAGACCTCCCGTCTCCCGGGGCGCCGCGTCTGCCGCGAGGTCACATTCGCCACGACGCCCTGGAGCGTCTCGGCGACGCGTTCGGTCGAGTAGCTCTGTAGAGCCCGTGCCCGGGCTCGTTGACCGAGCGCGAATGCCGCGTCGCGATCGGCAAGCAACTCCGACAGCGCCGTCGCGAGCGCTGGGACGTCGTCCGGCGGCACGACCCGGCCGCATCCCTGCAGCACGAGAGGCAGATCGGAGACCGAGCTCGCCACGATCGGCCGTCCCATCGCCATCGCGTCGTAGACCTTCATCGGCATCTGGTAGGTCGCCGCTTCGTTCTCCGACTGAGGGATCGCGACGACGTCCGCCGCCGCGAGCAATAGAGGCATCGCGTCGTAAGGGACGATGGGAACCCGGATCAGAGGAAAGTTCCGCCACTCCGGCTCCGCGAGGTCTTTGTCCGGGCGGCACGTGACCGCTAGGCGCGCGCCGGGGATCGCGGCCACCGCCCGTGCGAGCGTCTCGATGCCCTTGTGGGCTCGCGGGGTGCCGGGGAAAAGGACGGTCGGTCCGTCGAAGCCGAACGCGGCCCGGGCGTCGTCCCGATCGACCGCGGCCGGGTTGAACACCTCGATCGAGGAGCCGTGCGCAAGGAGCGTCCCTCCGAAGCGGCGCTGGAGAGCGGTCGACGAGACGGTGATTGCGGAAGCGGCCCCGGCCGCGCGCGTCAAGAGCGACACGTAAATCGCGGACGCGGGCCGGGACGGGTCCGCCATCTCGGGATTCGCGTCCCACTGCTCGCGCGGAGCGAGAGAGACGTCGAGATCGTCCATGTCGAGGACGACCGGCACGCCGCGGCGTTCCGCGGCCACGAGCGCGACGCCGAACGAAGCGAGGTGCGGTTTGACCGCGATGAGGACATCCCCCTCCGCGGCGTCGACGAGCGCGAGAAACGACTTCGCGAACTTGGGAAGTCGGCGCTCGGGCACGCTCACGATCCACGGCTCGGCGCGAAGAGCCGGCCAGTGTCCCCGGCTCTCCTCGACCGGACCGATGAGCGTGACCTCCGCGAACCGCCGCGCCGTCAACGCGACGCGGTAGGCCCGCATCGCGGCGTTGGTCGAGAGGTTGTGAGAGAGGACGGTGATCTTCACGCTGCCTCCTTCGCGCGCGAGAGCGCCTCTTCGGCGAGCAGCGGTGCGAGATGCGCGTCCGCCGGCCAGAGCGTCATCAGGCCCTCAGCGATGCGGACGAGCCCGGCTGCCACGTGGTAGTCGAGCCTCGCCGCGACGGCTGCCCCCGGACGCAGCGCTTCGTACGCCGCGGTCACGCCCTCGAGCACAGACCAGGACGGGGTCTCGCCCCGGCGCATTCGGTCGACCCAGCACCACGTCCCGAAGTAGGCGACGTCGCGCGCCGGGTCCGCGAGCTGGAAGCGGTCCCAGTCAATCAGGACCGAACGGTCCGTCCCGGCGAGAACGTTACGCGGTGAGAAATCGCCGTGGCAGGGGACGAGCTGGCGCTCAATGCCCCGCGAATCCTCGAGGGCAGCGACCACGCGGTCAACGTTCGCCCCGAGCGCGGAATCGAGCCGGGAGATCCGTTCCGCCTTTCGCCGGAGCGAGCGGAGGATTCCGCGTGCGCTGCGCCGCCGAGCCGGGCGCGCGTCGCTGCCGTGGAGCGCGGCCGCGAGCCGGACGGCGTCCTGAACCGCCCCGGCATCCGGCTCGCCGATCTCGGCCAGCGCGCGTCCGGCCACGCGTTCGAGAATGAGAACGCGGGGCTCGCGCAGATACTCGATCGGCCGCGGCAGGCCGGGGGGATTCCGTCGCTCGCCGAACGAGGAAGACCACAGCGCCCGCATGTTTGCGAAACAGGCTTCGCCGCCCTCGTCCGAGTAGATCTTCGCGACGACGGGACGGCCGGAGTCGGTAAGCAGGGGGATCGTCGTGCGGTCCGGGCGTCCGACCGGGAACGGATCGCCGTCGGGACGGTAGCCTCGATCCTGCAGAATCGCCACGACGTCGCGCGGGGCGACGCCCGACTCCGCGCCGCGCGCGATTGCGTTCACGTCGCGACTCCAGCCAGACGCCGCTTGAGGCGCTCCCGCCGCGCCGCCATCTCGGCGTCCCACCAGGACTCGCAGTCTCGTGCTGTCGAGGCCGCCTCTGGCGCGATCTCGTCGGACTTTGTCTCGTAGCCGAGCTCCGAGAGGAAGTCGCCCGCGATTGCCTCGAAGAGCTCGAGGTCGCGTGGCGCCATGTCCCGGCGCCAGTCGCGCAACCCCGGGGTCGGGGGGAGCCATGCGCTCTTAGCGGAGAGCCGCGGGTCCGACTTGGTCTTCCCGGCGTGGAAGGAGACCATCTCCGGCGCGAAGGGAAGCTCGAGGAACTCGGAAAGGTTTCGAAGCGTCGTTTCTGGGTCAGCCACGAGATCTTCGTATCGAACGTCGCGGTAGATCTCGGGTCCGAGGCGCGCTCCCTCACGACGCCCGGTCTCCACCTGCCACCGCCACCAGAGAGCGCAGACCGCAACGGGCTGCTCCCGCCAGAGGGCGAACTTTCCCGGGCCCTTGTCTTCCCGAGCCCATTCCAGCGTCGAGAGCGCCACGTCCCGTCCGTCGCGGATGATGTGGATGACGCGGGCGCGCGGGAACAGGGAGTGGAGGAGAGGAAGGTACCGCACGTAGTCGGGTGTCTTCTCTCCCGCAAGCTCTTTCCCGTGAAGGCGCGCGTGCTCGGAGTAGAGCTCGCTCACGAACTCCCCGTAGGTTCCGGCGCGCGCCGACGCTTCGCGGGCGACGGGCTCGGGGATCCCGAGCCTGGCGAATCGGTGGTAATGCAGAACGCGCTCGACGAGCTCGGCGGTCAACGGCGGATCGGTTTCCGTTCCGATCGGCGCGATTGCGCGCGGGATGAAATGGGAGTCGTTCGCGACCGCGATTTGCGGATGGTTGTCGAGCATGCGTTGAAGGAGCGTCGTTCCGGAGCGGGGGCATCCGACGAGGAAGAGGTAGGGATTCTTCAGAGCTGTGCGCGAGCGGCTCGGAACTGTCTCGGAGCTCCCACCGACCGGCGGCATCTCATGCCTTCGAGGCCCACGGCCTGCCGCGCCGGCTCACCTTCATTTCGTAGAGCTGGCGATAGCGCCGGTCCCGGGCCATGAGCTCCGCGTGGTCTCCACGTTCGACGACGCGGCCGCTCTCGAGGATCACGATCGAGTCCGCGTCGGTCGCGGACGCGAGATCGTGAGTGATGAGGATGCACGTCTTTCCCGCCATGACGTGGTCGAGCGCGTTCCTGACTTTGCCCTCGCTCTCGACGTCCAGGGCGGACATCGGCTCGTCCAGGATCAGGATGGGCGCTTTTCGGACCAGCGCCCGGGCGATGCCGATCCGGCGACGCTCTCCGCCCGAGAGGCTTGCGCCCCGTTCTCCGATGACGGTGTCGTAGCCGTTCTCGAGCTCGACGATGAACTCGTGCGCGTTGGCCGCGCGCGCCGCGGCGACAATCTCTTCGTCGGTTGCCCCCAGCTTCCCGTAGGCGATGTTTTCCCGGATCGTGGTGCCGAAGAGAAGAGAGTCCTGCAGAACGATCCCGATCTCCCTCCTCAACGACTCGCAGCGGTACTCGCGGATGTCCACTCCGTCGATCGAGATCGACCCGGCCACGGGGTCGTAGAAGCGCAGGATCAGGCTCACGAGCGTGGACTTCCCGGCTCCGGACGCGCCCACCAGCGCCAGCTTTTGTCCCGCCTCGACGGAGAACGACACGTCCTTCAGGACGGGCCTGCCATCTCCGTAGTCGAACGTGACGTCGTCGAAGACGATCGACCCGGCGAGACCGCTCGCATCGATCGCATTCGGGTGGTCCCGGATCTCGGGCTCGGCTTCCAGGATCTCGCCGATGCGCTCCGCGCTCACGGAGGCCTTCGCGAAGTTCTTCGAGAGCTTGGCGAGGTCGCGGATGGGCCGGTAGAGGTGCGAGAGGTAGGAACTGAATACGATGACGGTGCCGAGAGTCATCCGGCCGGCGAGAACCTCGAGCGAGCCGAAGAGGACGATTGCGGCGAGCCCTACGGCGCGGGTGATTTCGACGCCCCGGGTCGCGGCGGCCTCGAGGCGAGCGGTGCGAATCCCCTCCTCGAGGCTGGCGGAGCTTTCCGTCTCGAAGCGCTCCGCCTCGTATTGCTCGCGTCCGAACGCCTGCACGAGGGGAACGGCTGCGAGGATCTCCGTGAGCTGCGAAGCGATCTTTCCTTCTTTCCGCCGCTGGCGGGCGACCGAATGCCGGACGGTGCGGTAGCGATAGAAGAAGGTCGCGAGCAGGATCGGGAAGGTCGCGAGCACGATCATGCCGAGCCTCCAGTCGAGCCACAACATGATCCCGAGCATCCCTACGATCGTGATCATGTCTCCGGCGAGGTTCAATGCCGCGTCGGCGAAGATGTCGCGAAGAGTGCTCGTATCGGCCGCAATCTTGGAGAGCAGCTCTCCGGAGCGCGTCCGGTTGTGGAAGGAGAGCGACAGTCGCTGGAGGTGGGCGAAGAGCTCGCGACGGATCGCGTAAACGACCTTCTGGCCGACGCTCGAGGTGATGATGAGCTGTAGATAAGAGAAGAGGCCACGCAGCACCGCCAGCAGCACGATCGCAGCCGAGACCGCGACCAGCGCCCGGATTTTCTGGTCTCCCTGGAGCCCGTGAAGCACAGAGAGAGCGCGCGGCGGCCGCTTGCCGAGCAGGATGTAATCGAATACGACCTTGAGAGGCCACGGCATCAGGAGCTGCGTCGCGATGAAACCGGACATGCAGAGCGCCGCGAGAGCAAGCTTGCCCCGGATCCGGCCGAGATATTCGAACGCAATTCGGGACAGCCGGGTTCGCCTCTTCGTCACACGACCACCACGGGCTTTTCGCGGCAGCGCTCGGCGGCCAGGTCGTCCGCCTCTCCAACGCTGACGTAGCCCTCGGCCTCCAGGCGCAGGAGGATCCTCCGCGTCGCCTCTTCGGCGGAGAGCTGCGATGTATCGACTACGACGTCTGCGTCGCGGGGCGGCTCGTACGGGTCGGAGATGCCGGTGAAGTGGGGGATGAGTCCGGCGCGCGCCTTGGCGTACAACCCCTTGCGGTCGCGTTCCTCGCAGACCGCGAGAGGCGTGGCCACGTAGACCAGGACGAAGCCGCCTTTTCCGGCGATCATTTCGCGGACCTCCTTGCGGACCCGATCGTAGGGGGCGATCGGGGCGCAGAGCGCGATCCCTCCGTTCTTCGTGATCTCGGAGGCCACGAATCCGATTCGCCGGATATTGATGTCGCGGTGCTCGCGGGAGAAGTCGAGCTCGGAGGAGAGGTGCTTTCGCACGATGTCTCCGTCGAGCAGGGTGACGGGCCGCCCGCCGAGCTCGAGGAGCTTGATCAGCAGAACCCGCGCGATCGTGGACTTGCCGGCGCCCGACAGTCCGGTCAGAAAGACCGTGAAGCCCTGTTCGTGACGCGGGGGATGGGTGCGGCGGAGCTCCCGCACGACGTCGGGGAACGTGAACCAGTGAGGGATCTCCGCCCCCGTCTCGAGGCGGCGCCGCAGCTCCGTGCCCGAGATCGAAAGCGTGCGCGTCCCCTCGGTGACCTCGTCGTGCTGAAGATGAGCGTCGTGGTCCTCCACGTAGACCATCGTCTTGAACGGGACCATGCGGACATCGAGCTCCTCTTCGTGCCGCCGCAGGAGGTCCTGGGCGGCGTACGGTTCGTAGAAGTGGTTGCCGTTCGAGTCGTGGCCAGGGCCCGCGTGATCGCGCCCGACGATGAAGTGACTGCAGCCGTAGTTCTTGCGGATGATGGCATGCCACACCGCCTCGCGCGGACCGGCCATGCGCATGGCGAGCGGCAGCAGCGCCAGCTTGACGGTCCCAAGAGGATAGTGATCGAGAAGCGTCTGGTAGCAGCGGACCCGCGTGTAGTGGTCGACGTCGCCCGGCTTCGTCGCTCCGACTACGGGATGGATGAGGAGGTTCGCCTGGACGTCCCGCGCCGCGCGCAGAGTGAGCTCCCTGTGCGCCCGGTGCATTGGGTTCCGCGTTTGGAAAGCGACGATTCGTCGCCAGCCGAGGTCGGCAAACTCGCCCCGCAGTTGCGCCGGCGTCCGACGCAACCGGCGGAAGTCGTAATGCGTCGGCAGCTCGAGCGCTTCCAGCCGTCCGGCCACGCACCACGGAGCGTCGCGTTCGAGAACGTAGGCGACCCCCGCGTGCCGCTTGTCGGAGGTTCCGTACACCGCCTCGACCTCCGCGCGCCGGTCCGGGCTCCAGACCTCCCCGACGTGGAGTGCCGCGAGCATTGCTCCTTCGGGATCACGCAGGGCGATCGAGGCCCCCGTCCCGATGGAACGGCGGAATTCATTCGTCACGTCGAGAGTGACGGGAACGGGCCAGAGGGTGCCGTCGGCAAGGCGCAGCGAGGCACAGACTGATTCGTAGTCGCTACGGCCGAGGAACCCCCGGAGCGGCGAGAAAGCTCCGCTCGCGAGGAGCTCCAGGTCGCAGAGTTGGCGCGAGTCGAGCTCCCACGATGGCCAGTCGCGTGAGGCGCTTCGAAGCTCCGACCTCCGCTCTCGGCTCGCGATGAGATCGACCAGCTCGCCTCCGTGCGGCGCGATCAAGTGGTCCCGGCGCTCGTTCATCGCGCTTCCCCGGCGAGCGCGGGCGACGCGGTCCGAACCCCCTCGAGCAGGCGCTCGACCACCATGTCCCAGGTGCTCTCCAGAAGCACCTTCTCGCGCGCGGCTCGCGAGAGCACCCGGCGCAGCTCCGGATCCTGCCGCAGGACGGCGAGCGCCTCCGCAAACGCGTCGGCGTCCCCGGGGGGGCACAGCATGGCGCAGCGCCCGTCCTCGGCCAGGTCCACCAACTGTCCGAGCCGGCTGGCCACGACAGGAAGTCCCGCCGCCATGTACTCGTAGACCTTCAGCGGCGAGAAATAGAAAGTCTCTTCGAGGAGATACGGCGCGACCGCCGCGTCCATCGAGGCGAGGAACCCGGGCACCTCTTCCGGATCGACCGCACCCGTCACTACGGCGGCGTCTGCGAGACCGCGGTCGCGGATCTCGGCCTCGATCGCCGTCCGTTCGGGGCCGTCGCCGACGAGGAGAAGACGCGTCCGTGGATCTTTCGCGTGGAGCCGGGAGAAGGCTTCGACCAGAACGGACAGTCCGTGCCACGGCTTCAAGCTTCCGACGAAGCCCACCGTGAACACTCCGGTCGGGGCGGGAACGGCGGGTCGCAGGCCGGGTCGAAAGCGCTCGGGATCGACGCCGTTCGCCACGACGCGGACACGGCCACGCGCCGCTGGATGGCTCTCGAGGCGCCGGGCCATCGGGTCGGAGACGGCGATGAGCACCGTGGCAGCGGAGAAGCACCGCTCGGCGACGCGTTCGGCGGCGCTGCGATCCACGAGGCACCGGTGTTTCTCCTGCTCCTCGATCAGTGGAGCGTTGACCTCGAGGATCCCGGCGGCGCCCGTCGCCCTCGCGTACTCCATCGCCGCGAAGCTCCAGAGCGAGTAGCGCTCGTACACCACCTCGAACGGGCCATGGCGCCGCAGGGCCTTCTCGAGGCCCCGGTTCGCCCCCAGGGCCTGTCGCTCTCTCGACGCGACGTCATCTGCGGCAACCGGCGGCAGAGCACGAACACGGACATCCTCGAGAGAACGGGGCGGCTCACCTCCGACGCGCGCCGCGAACAGATCGACCTCGATCCCGCGCCGCAGGAGCGCCCGAAGTACTTCCTGAACGTGAATCGAGCAGCCTTTCCGGCCGAAAACGGGCACTCCCGGATCCGCGCAGACGTATGCCAGCTTCATATTGCCGTCGCCCTCGCCGCGCCCGGCCGCGAAACCCGTTTCGAGTAGAAGACCTCGCGGAGTTGCGCGGCGTTCACTTCCACATCGAACTCGCGCTCGATCAAACGGCGGGCGGCGCGCGCCAGCCGCACCCGCAGCTCGGCATCGCCGAGAAGGCGCGCGAGCGCCAGAGCGAGATCGGCGGCCGCGCCTGGCCTCACCAGAAGTCCGGTGTCACCGTCGCGGACGACTTCCGGTATTCCCGTGACGTTCGTCGAAACGCAGGGCGTGCCGAGCGCCATTGCCTCGAGGAGCGCGGTGGGCAAGCCGTCGCGATTCCCGTCCGAGCCCACCACGCAAGGTGCCGCGAAAGCGGAAGCGCGGGAGACCCGCTCGATGATCTCGTTCCCGGGGCGCGGACCGACGAGAAGGACTCTCTCTCTCAATCCGTGCCGATCGATGAGTGCGGCGAGCTCCTTCTCGAGGGGTCCGCTTCCGATGATCTCGCATCGGAAGTCGTGTCCCCAGCCGGCCAGGAGTGAACAGGCCGCGACGAGGTCGCCGAACCCCTTCTTTTCGACGAGCCGTCCGACCGCGGCGATTTCGACCTTCCGCGTGCGAGGATCTTCATAAGGGAATCGAACGAGATCGAGACCGTTGTAGACGCGCCGGACGCGCGCGGCGACGACGCCGTACGAGCGCCGGAGGAACTCCCCGTTGTAGTCGGTCACGGTAACGACCTCGTCCGCATCCGACAACTTGCGCGACAGATCGGCCGGCCGAACGCTTTCGTGAAAGATGTCCTTCGCGTGAGCCGTGAAGCTGTACGAGATTCCTGCGAAGAAGGCGCCGAGACGAGCCACGCTCGTCGGAGAGGTCGCGAAGTGAGCGTGCAGGTGATCGAT
>DASXSX010000184.1:0-1627 GCA_036505815.1 Thermoanaerobaculia bacterium | reverse complement strand
CGAGGTCGCCGGACGCGAGTTCGGTGTGCGCTGCCTCTTCTGGAAATCGGATCAATAGTGCCATTAGGTAACGCTCGGCGGGGGTCGTTTGTTTCGCCGGAGTCTCATTGGCTTCGACCGCCGGGCGCTGCGCCGGCGCGGGCGCGGCCGCGGCCTCGCGGCGCAGGGTCTCGTGGTCCAACCCGGTAAGCTTCGAAAGCGTTCCGAGGTAGAGCTCCCGCGTCAGGGCATCCGGCTCGTTGGCGACCAGGGGCAGCGCCTCGGCGAGGAAGCGCCGCCGGCCGTCGGCCCTATCGAGTTGGCTGCGCGCGGCAATCCGGTCGAGCACGAACTCCAGCACCGGTTTGGCCTCCCCTAGGAGTGCGCGAAGGCGCTCAGGGTCGCGCCGCGCGAGTACATCGGGGTCGGTATCGGTCGGCAGAACCGTGACCTCGACCGAGACCGCTGCCCTCCCGACCTCGCCGCTCCGGGCACGGCGCTTGGCGCGCTGGACGGCCTGGACGATCTCCGTCCCCCGCTTTTCCGCCGAGAGCTGGCCGGCGGCGTCCCCGTCGAACGCGACGATCGAGCGATCGATCCGCATGGCCGCCAGCACGTGGTACTGGTCCTCCGTCAGCGCCGTGCCCATCGAAGCGACGGCGTTCTCGAAGCCCGCCTGGTGAAGGGCGATCGCGTCGAAATATCCCTCGACGATCACTGCGGCGCGCTCTTTCCGGATCGCTGTCCGGGCGGCGTCGAGCGCGTAGAGGGTGGCGCTCTTGTTGAAGAGCACGGTCGCCTGGGAGTTCACGTACTTGCCGCGCTGATCGGCGCGCATCGCCCGGCCGCCGAAAGCGATGATCCGGCCTCGACCGTCCTTGATCGGGACGATGAGACGGTCCCGGAACCAGTCGAACAGGCCGCGATCGCTCTTCCCGACGAGGCCGGCCGCGACGATCTCCTCGTCGGTGTAGCCCTTCTTTCGGAGGTAACCGACGAGCCCGTCCCAGCTGTCCGGGGCGTAGCCGAGACCGAACTTTTCGACCGTTTCAGGCCGGATCCCGCGTTCGGCCAGGTAACGGCCGACCTCTTTCCCCCGATCTGTGCCGCGGAGCGCCTGGCGGAAGTAGAAGTGTGCCGTGTCGTTCGCGGCGAGGAGGCGCTTCTCGCGCTCCTGCTCGGCCGGGTCGCGCCGGCTCGTGAGTTCCACCCCCGCTCGTTCGGCGAGGACTTTGAGCGCTTCCGCGGGCGTCAGTCCGTCGATCTTCTCCAGGAACGTGAATACATCCCCCGACTCGGAACAACCGAAACATTTGTAGCTTCGGGTGTCCACGTTGACGTGGAAGGACGGCGTCTTCTCGTTGTGGAACGGACAGAGCCCGGTGAACCCGCGGCCCGACTTCTTGAGGACGACCCCGTGCTCCCCGATGACCTGAACGATGTCAACGCGCTCTTTGACCGTGTCGAAATCACCGGGCATCAAACCAAGTATCGCGCCCGGCTTGAGCTCGAGTCAGAGAGGAGGCTGGAGCAACTCCCCCAGGTCTCTGCTGTCGACGGGCTTGGTGAGGTGCTGATCGAAGCCGGCCTCGCGGGCGAGACGGCGGTGGCGATCTTCCCCATGACCGCTAAGGGCGATGAGGAGAGC
>DASXSX010000183.1:0-17568 GCA_036505815.1 Thermoanaerobaculia bacterium | reverse complement strand
CCGAATCCTCCGGAATTTCGATGTCCGGCGTCTTCTCGAGCGCGGCCGTGTGCCGGATGTCGGCGACCCGAAACGCGATGGCGACGGGCAGCGGCCCCAGCGGCGAAAGGCGCGTACGGGAGGACGTGACCCGCAAGAGGTCGCCGAGAGCGGTACGCGTCCGCGTCGCGACCGCAGCGCTCACACGCGCCGGAGGAAGGACGCCCTGCCCCGCGGGAAGCTCGCCGGCCGGCGCGTTGCGATACCGGATCGGGAGGGTCGACTCGATCGCGGATCCGGAAGCCCAGCCGCGACCTTCGATGGCCGGCTCCACGGCCACGACGCCCCGGAGAGATGCGAGCGCCTCGCGGACCCGATCCGGCTCCGCGAGGATCGGGCCCCGCGCGGGCGAAACGCGCAGGTGCGGGGAACGCTCCGCCATCTGCGCCCGGATGCGATCCTGAAACCCCGAAAGGAGCGACAGCGAGATGATGAGCGCCGCCACGCCGACAGCGAGACCGAACATCGAGATCGTGGAAATCAGCGCGACGTGCGCGCGCCGCCGCGATGCGGCGAGGTAGCGCAGCGCGACGAAGGACTCGAAAGACATCGTTCTAGGTCTTGCGACCCTCGGGTCGCAGCAGCGGAAACAGGATGACGTCGCGGATCGAGTGCCGGTCCGTCAGGAGCATCGTCAGCCGGTCGATCCCGATCCCCTCGCCCGCCGTCGGCGGCAGGCCGTATTCCAGCGCCTCCACGTAGTCCGCGTCGTACTCGGCCGCCTCGAGATCCCCCTGCGTGCGCGCTTCCGCCTGCCGCCGGAAGCGCTCCGCCTGGTCAACCGGGTCGTTCAACTCCGAGAACCCGTTCGCGATCTCCATTCCGGCGCCGTACAGCTCGAAGCGATCCGCCCACTCCGGGTCCGCCGCGCTCCTTCGGGAGAGCGGCGAGATCTCCGTCGGAAACTCGTAGAGAAAGGTCGGCTGCACGAGCCGTTCTTCCGCGACCGTCTCGAAGAGCGCGGCGAGGAGCTTCCCGTTCTGTCCGCGGAAACGCTCCGGCCGGTCGACGCCGAAGCGGACCGCCGCGGCGTAGAGGAGGTCGGCCGACGCGAGCTCCTCGGCCGTCACCTCCCCGCGGCTGTCGGACCGCGTGGCCTCGCGCACGGCGTCCCGCATCGTGAGACGCCGATACGGCGGCGTCCAGTCGATCGTGTTCCCCTTCCACGGCGTCCGGAGACCTCCGGCGACCTCGGGGACGACCTCGGCGAGCATCTCCTCGGTGAGCCGCATCAGGTCCTCGCCTTCCGCGTACGCCTGGTAGAACTCGAGCATCGTGAACTCCGGGTTGTGCTGTGTGGAGATCCCCTCATTACGGAAGCTGCGGTTGATCTCGTAGACCTTCTCGATTCCCCCGACGACCAGGCGCTTCAGGTAGAGCTCGGGCGCCACCCGCAGGTACAGCTCGAGGCCGAGCGCATTGTGGTGGGTCTTGAAGGGACGGGCGAGCGCCCCGCCGGCGATCGAGTGCATCATCGGCGTCTCGACCTCGAGGTACCCGCGCGCGTCCAAGAACCGCCGGATGGCTCGAATGATGGCCGCCCGCGTCTCGAAGACCGCGCGCGAATCCGGATTGACCGCCAGATCGAGATACCGCTGCCGGTAACGCCGTTCGACGTCCTTCAACCCGTGCCACTTCTCGGGAAGCGGCCGGAGGCACTTCGCGAGAAAGGTCAGCGTCCGCGCCTTCAGAGAGAGCTCGCCCGTCCGGGTCCGAAAGATCTCTCCTTCGACACCGATCCAGTCGCCCAGATCGAGCTGCCGGTAGAGCTCGAAGGCTCGATCGCCGACGACGTCGCGACGGACGTAGATCTGAAGCCGGGCGCGGCCGTCGGAGACGTCGAGAAACCCCGCCTTGCCCTGATTCCGCTGTGCGAGCACGCGGCCCGCGGTCGAGATAACCGGCGCCTCCCGCTGGAGCTCTTCCGTGGAGCTCCCGCCGTACTTCGCAATGACCGCCGAGACCGCCGCGGAAAGCGGATATTTGTAGAGGTGCGTGTTGGAGCCGCTCTCGACGATCCGGCGCAGGTTTTCGCGCCGGTTCCGGATGAGCTCATCCTCCGGCGGAGCCGTCGGCTCGTGGGGCGCGCCAGCCATGCGCCGGGAGTATAGAGGGCAGCCGGCTCGACCTCTCTCCGCCTGCCGGGCGGACGGCGATCAGCCCGCGCGGCGGTCGGTGCGCGGCCGGTCCTGCATCAGCCAGAGGTCCGCGATGGCGCGCAGGAGCCGGAAGCGAGTGCGGGTCCAGGCGCGCACGTGCCGCGTGAGCCCGGTTTCGTGCGCGATCCGGATGATCTGCGAGATCTTGTCGTCGAGCTCGGGCGCGCGGGCGATCGAAGCGCGCGCGTGCCGGAGCAGTTCGATCGAGCGGGGTCCGTCGGCAGTCGTGCGAAGGAGCTCCGACTCCTCATCCGCTTTCAGCCGCAAAGCGACGCTCCGGAGCAGCGTCCGGTCGCGGTCGCTCTTCGGGTCGCCCCCCGCCGACACCACCCGGCGGAAGGCCTGGACCTCCCATGGCTCCAGCCGCAGCTGCGCCGGACCGTCGGTTCCCGTCTGCAGCGCCCCACGGCCGTCGGCCTCGACCTCGATGACCGCCAGGATCCGCGCGACGAAAGGACTCCAGAAGGAGTCGTCGCTCGTTTCGGAATCTACCTCTTCGGGCGGCTCGGGTTCGTCGGCACCGTCGAGCGGCTCGTCTAAGACCTTCAGATCGAACTTCTGCAGCACGTCGTCGATCGCCGTCTTCAGCTGCACGACGTCGGTCGCGCGGAGGTTGGAGGCGAGGGCTCCCCGCCGCATGTGATCGCGCGTCTCGCGGAAGCGCCGGAGCTCCTCGGGAAGAGCTTCCTCTCCCGCGCCGTGGCGCAGCTTCCGCTCGAGGTCCTCGATGCGGGTCGTCGCCTCGGAAAGCACCTTCTCTTCGCTGCGATAGAGACGGGAAAACGCCGATCGCGTCGTCAGGTTCGCGCAGGCGACGGCCGAGAGGACCTCGGGATGCGCGAGCGAGCTTCCGATCCGGCGCTTGACCGCCCGGAATTCCTCGATCAACGCCCGGCTCATCAGCTCCTCGAACGTCCGCGCGCGGGCCACCTTGGTCGCGACTTCGTTGATCACGTACGCGACGGCGGAGGCCTCCTGGTCGGAGGGGCGAGGCCAGACGCTCGTCGACGCGACCGACTCGAAGAGCTGGCAGAGCTTAGCGCGCGGGCGCGCAGCGAAGGAAGCCGGATCGGAGCTGCCCGTCGCGGCGACGGTCGCGAGGAAGTTGACCTTGTCGACGACGTCAACGTCGGTATCCGGTTGGGAAAAGTAGAAGCGAAGGAGCTGGAGGGCGGTCTTCTCGTCGGCAGGTCGCACCCGCTCGAAGAAGCGCCGCACGAACGAGGGCGAGACGTTGCGATCCACGACGCGTAGCTCTCCCGTCACGAGATCGAGCTTTTCGGCGATCGCCCGAAGAAGCGGTGCCGATTCGCGCGACCAGTCCGAGTGCACGCGTTCCCCGATTCCCCGGATCTCCTCGTAGAGCGCGGGAAAGTCGTGCGTCGTGGGTGGCTCTCCCGAGAAGAACAGCTTGTGGACTCCGCGCAGGAACTGCTGGAACGTCCAGAGCGCCTTGAACCGCTCGGTGAGACGCATATAGTCTTCGTGCAGAAGGTGAATTCGCTCGACGATCATTTCAGAAGCCTTGTGTTGCCTATTTTAACGCCATTTTCGGCCGCTTGCGCGGCGCTTCCGCTCTTTTCGCCGCTTTGTTGAAGCTCGGTCGAACTTTGATCGACACGCGGACCCTCGACGAAGGGATCGCGCGCCTGGCGGCGGAGGTCGATAAAGACCAGGCGGGACGGCCGGCGCTTCTCGTCGGAATCCTGAAAGGGTCGGTGTTCTTCCTCTGCGACCTCGCGAAGCGCCTGAAAACCCCGGTTTCGCTCGATTTCCTGCAGGTCTCGTCTTACGGGTCCGGGACGAAATCCTCCGGCAACGTGCGGCTTGTGCGCGATCTCACAACCGACGTCGCCGGCAAGGACGTGATCATCGTCGAGGACATCGTGGACACCGGCCGGACCCTCCAGAAGATCATCGAGATCCTGGGCACGCGGCATCCGAAATCCGTCAAGATCTGCGCGCTTCTCCAGAAGCGGATTCCCGGAAACGACGACGTGCCGATCGACTACCTGGGGTTCTCGATCGAAGACGTCTTCGTCGTCGGATACGGTCTCGATCACGCGGAGGCGTTCCGGAACCTTCCCTACATCGCCGTGCTGGAGCCGGACGGGGGCGGCTCGCAGGTGCCCGCCTGAGGTCCTTGACGACGGACGGAGCGCCGAAGGCGATCGGTCCGTACTCTCAAGCGGTGATCGAAGGCGGGTTCCTCTTCACCTCGGGACAGGTGCCGCTGGACCCGGCGACCGGGAAGCTCGTCGAAGGCGGCCTGGAGCGGTCCGCGGAGCGCGTGTTCGACAACCTCGAGGCGATCTTGACGGAGGCCGGGCTCGGATTCGGCGACGTCGTCAAGACGACCGTCTTCCTGACGCGAGCCGAGGACTTCGCTCCCCTGAACGCGGTGTACGCGCGCCGGTTTGGTAACCACCGGCCCGCACGGTCGACGGTGATCGTCGCGGCGCTGCCGGCCGGGGCGGCGATCGAAATCGACCTGATCGCGCGGGTCGGGAGCAACTAGGCCTCGAGTTCTCCGCCCTCGTGCCGCCGACGCGGCTTCCGGGCCAGCACGAAGGTCGTCGAAGCGAGCACGTGGGCGGCTGCCGAACGGAGCAGCACGCGGTCGAGCTGCACGAACGCCCGCCCGACGAGGCGAATCCCCAGCCACGCCAGGCGGCTCAGGATTCGCCCTGGGAGGTGCTCACGAGCCCAGTTCGAAACGAGGTCTACGAGTGCGAACGCCGGACCCACGCAGGCACCGCTGTCGACGACCTCGAACCCGGAACGGACGAACAGCGCGCAATGCCCCGCGAGCGTGAAATTCTGGAAGTGGTCCGGATATCCGTGAAAAACCTGCAGGAACGGGGTCGCAGCGAAAACGTATCCGCCGGGCCTCAATACCCGGAGCATCTCCGAGACAGCGCGGTCCGGCTGCTCGAGGTGTTCCAGGACCGCCTCGCAGTGGATCAGGCCCACGCTGGCCGCCGAAATCGGGAGACAGTGCGCATCGCCGACGAGGTCGACGTTCGGAAAGGGCGCTAGGTTCAGGTTCACGAAGCGCGGGTCGACGCGCAGCGGACCGCCTCCGATCGAGATCGCGGGACCCACGCACTCCCGGACCGCCGTTCGGAGCGCTTCGCCGGCCCGGTGACTCCGGGGCGGCTCGATTTCGCCGAGGCGGCTCCCCAGAGATCGCGAGCTCCGGTACTCGCGCGAGAGCCTCTCGATGTCGGTCACCTCAAGACACGCTCCGAAGCCGCCCGGATCGCGTCGATCGCGGAATCGATGTCCGCGTCGCCGACGTCTAAATGAGTGACCAGCCGCACCGCGGTCGCCGACACGCCCGCCGCGAGAACGCCTTCCTCCTTCAGGCGCGCGACGAACCGAGGCGCGTCACCGACCTCGAAGAGGACGATGTTCGTCTCGACGGAGGAGGGATCGAAGCGCACGCCGGGAAGCCCGGCGATCGCGTCGGCGAGCTTTCTCGCGCGGGCGTGGTCCTCCGCGAGACGGGAGCGATTCCCGAGAGAAACGATCGCCGCCGCTGCGAGGACGCCGACCTGCCGCATCCCGCCGCCGAAGAGCTTCCGGATCCGGCGCGCCTCTTTCGCGAAGGACTCTGAGCCCGCGACCGCGGAGCCGATCGGGGCGCCCAGCCCCTTGGAAAACGTCACCGTCACCGAATCGAACCCGCGGGCGAGCTCGCGCTCGCTCGCCCCCGCCGCGACCGCTGCGTTCCAGAGGCGCGCGCCGTCCAGGTGCACGGCGAGCCGGGCCCGGCGCGCGGCGTCAAGGAGCGGCTCGACGTCTCTCCGGCGGTAGACCTTCCCGCCCCAGAGGTTGTGCGTGTTCTCGACGACTAAGAGAGAGCTCCTCGGCTTGTACGAGACGTCCGGCTGCACGGCGGCGAGGACCGCGTCAGCCTGCAGGATCCCGTCGCGCGAGGCAATGGGGCGCGGAAGAAGGCCCGAGAGAGCCGCCATGCCGGCCATCTCGAAGTGGAACGGATGCGAACGCTCCTCCATCAGGACTTCCGTCGCGGGCGGTGCCAGGATGCGCATCGCGATCTGATTGGCCATCGTGCCGCTCGGCGTGAAGAGCGCGGCGGGAAATCCGAGCAGATCGGCCACTTTTTCTTCGAGGCTCCGGACTGTCGGATCTTCCTCGAAGACGTCGTCGCCGACGGCCGCTTCCGCCATCGCGCGGCGCATCGCCTGGGAAGGCCGCGTCACAGTGTCGCTGCGCAGGTCGATCATGCGTGCGCGGCGAGACCGACCGCCGCCGCGATCCATCCCAGAACGAGGATCCGGACGGATCGGCGGTGCAGACGATCGAAACGCACCCGCCAGGGGCTCTCCGCCGGAGTTTCGTCGAAGGAGCCGACCTTCATTCGGAAATAGCCGAGGCGGGGGCGAACGACCATGGCGAGATAGACGTTGGTCGCGACCGCCACAAAGATGGCCGCGCCCGCGACGAACCGGCGGCCTCCGAGCTGCCGCGTCGTTTCGAGCTCCGCGAAGACGGCGAGCACGAGGAGGAGCGAAAGAAGCTGCTTGACCGCCTCGAAGCGGCGCAGGAGCTCGCCGAAGATCCGCCCCGCCAGGTCTCGCGAGGAGATCTCGCGGAAGAGGAGCGGGGCCGTCAGCACGACCACGAGCGTCCCGCCGACCCAGAGAGCGAGCGAGAAGCGGATGACCTGCGATGCGGTCTCGAGCAAGGGCGGGCAAGTCTAACTTCTCCTCCAGGGCTATGCTGCGCCGCATGACGGCGCGCGGGTGGGCCCTCGCCGCGGCGGCTCTCTTTCTCGCGGCGAGCGCCGTACGGCTCTTTCGGCTCGACCATTTCTCCTACGGCCTGGACGAGATCCTCCAGGCGTTCTTCATCCAGGGCGATTGGAAGTTCTTCTGGAAGACTCTCAAGTTCGACGCGATCCATCCCCCACTGGACTACCTGATCGACCGCTTCGTCGAGCTTCTCGGACCTTCCGATTGGGCGCGCAAGCTGCCGGCCGTCCTCTGGGGTATCGGCACGATCGCGGCAATCGGCCGGCTCCTCGCCCGGCGCGGCGGTCAGACTGCCGGCTGGATCGCGGCGACTCTCCTCGCTTTCGCGCCGTTCCACGTTCGCTACTCGCAGGAGCTGCGCCCTTACTCGCTCGGCCTCTTTCTTCTCGTCCTGTCGCTCCTCCTTCTCGATCGTTTCCTCGAGAGGCCGCGCTCGGGACGTCTGACCGCGCTCTGGCTCGCCTGCCTCGCGACCGCGTACGCGCTCTATTTCGCCGCTCTCGTCCTCGCGATCGCCGCGGCGGGCCTTCTCGTGGAGGACGCGTTCTCACCCGACCCGGGTCGACGTACCGCCTCGCGCCGGTTTCTCAAGTGGAGTCCCGCCTTCGTGCTCCTCCTCTTCGTCGCCTATCTGCCGTGGTGGCCCGTCGTCGCCGAGGCGGCGCGGCGCTCTCCGATGGCTCCGGCGCCGGAAGCTTCCTGGGCGCGCTCGACCCGGATCCTCTCCTTCCTCTCGTTCGCGCCGGACGACGGACAGCCACTCGGCCGAAAGGGTCCCTTCTACTTGCTTCTCGTCGCGATCGGAATCTTGATCGCCATTCAACGTCCTCGACTGCGTTTCCTCGCAATCTGGTCGATCGGGGGCATTCTCGCCATCGAGCTCCTCGGCCGGCTCCATCCGCATTTCGACACCTCCCGACACTTCCTGCCCGCCGGCCTCGCGTTTCCCGCGCTCGCAGCGGTGCCGATCGCCGCTCTCGCTTCGTGGCCGCGGCTCCGTCCGGTTGCCGCGGCGCTAGTCGCTGCCGTGCTGTTCTTCGACGTGCGTTCGCTCGCGGTCTACTTCCGGAACGGTCGCGCCGACTGGCGCACTCTCGCGGACTTCCTGCGGCGCGAGTCACCGCCGAACGAGCGCGTCTTCACGGAGAACCAGTACTCGCAGCTCTGCGTCGCGTTCTATCTCGTCGGGCCGGGATGGCTCGCCGAAGGAGGCCGGCGCGGTCGCGAGGTTCTGAACTTGGACGGCGAGGTCGTCCGTCTGACGTGGTCCTGGAAGCCGGGAGAGAGGTCGTGGCTGGTGCTCGCGGGCGAGCCTCGGCATCCCGAGCTGCGCCGCTGGGCCGCGATGTTTCCCCGGCTCTCGTTTCCGAAAGCCGAGGGCGCTCTGCTCGCCCGCATGGACCCGGAGCTGCGTGAGAGAGCCTTCGCCCCGGGGCGCTAACATTCCGCCGATGGAGAAGGAGCTCTCCGACGCCCTCGACGACCTGATCCTCGGGCGTGGCGTCGCCCGGGGACGTCACGAGCTCAAACACCGCGGACGGCCGGTTCGCGAGGAGTTCCTCCAACGGCTCGCCGCGAACGGTTTCCGCCCGATGACGGTCCGGGAGGCGCCCATCGAGGCGGGCGAGAGGATCCCCGCCTTTCATCTCGAAAACGACGCCGTCGACTTCGGCTGGCTCCGCTGGGAGATCTTCACGCCGAAAAGCCGGAGAAAGCTGTTCGCTTCCGAGCGCCGCCGAAGGGACAACGACGAGTGGGCGGTGCAGCTGAACCTCTCCTCGCCGGAGAAGGTGTGGGCGTCGCCGGAGCGCAAAGAGAAGCACGACGTCGAGACCGTCGTCGCGGTGAACCCTTGACGGCTCCGCTTCTCCGCACAATTCCGGTCGGGCCCCTCCAGTGCAACTGCACGATCCTCGCGGATTCCGAGGCAGCCGAGGCGGTCGTGATCGATCCCGGCGACGAGCCCGACCGGATCGTCCGCGCGCTCGAGGCCACGAAGTGCCGCGCGGTCGCGCTCCTCCACACGCACGGTCACTTCGATCACATCGGCGGCACCGCGGGCGTCAAGCGCTCGACCGGCGCCGCGATCCGGATCCACGCGGCCGACCGTCCGCTCTACGATGCTCTCGAGCAGCAGGCGTCCTTCTTCGGCCTGTCCGCCGAGCCGCCGTTCCCGCCGGACGGCGGCTTCGCCGACGGCGAATCGATCCCGTTCGGTCGCTTCCGGCTCGAGGCGATCCACACTCCAGGTCACACTCCCGGCTCGACCTGTTTCCGGCTCGACGGAGAAACCCCGGTCCTCTTCTCCGGGGACACGCTGTTCCGGCGCTCGATCGGACGGACGGATCTCTGGGGCGGCGACACCGATACGATCCTCGATTCGATCCGACGGAAGCTCTTCGCCCTCCCCGACGACCTGCGCGTCGTGTGCGGGCACGGTCCGGACACGACGATCGGCGAGGAGCGGCGCTCGAATCCGTTTGCGGCGCTCTGAGACCTTTTTGCTACGATCTTCCCCGATGAAGCTGTCGCTTCCCGAGAAGTCGCGTCTGGTTTCCAGCTACTGGAAGGACGCGCCGTCGCTCTGCCCGAAGCACGACGTTCCGATGCGGACGTTCTTCGTCGAACGCGTCTACAAACCCCAGGTCGTCATGGTCTGCCCGAAAGGGGAGATGTTCCGCTTCGACCAGAAGCCGAAGCAGATCGAGTTCTCGCGCCCGCATCTGAAAACGATGGTCTTGGACGCGCAGGAGCGGGAAGCTCCGGCCTGCCCGCAGGACTTCACCGCGCTGGTCGTCTATCGGACCCCCGCGGTCTTCATTCCGCAGGGCTGGGATTACACCTTCGTCTGCCCAACCTGTCTCTCCTACGGCCGATGGATGGATACCGGCCGGCCGGACGAGGAAGCGGTCACCGCCGCCCCGATCAAGAAAGCAGAGGCGCCGCCGTTCCACGACGAGACCATTCCCCTTCCCAAGCGAATGGACATGGCGAAAGAGGGGGACCTCTCGACCAAGCTCTACGCGGCGATGGCGCAGACCGACTGCACCGCGTGCGGCTACGACTGCGAGGGATACGCGAAAGCGCTCGCCGACGGCAGCGAGAAGGACCCGAACCTCTGCGTTCCCGGCAAGGAAGAGACCGCGCGCGTCGTGAAGGATCTGTTGAAGGGAACCGGTCTGCCCGCCTCTTTCGTGGCCTAGAGCCGGCCGTCTCTATCCGATCAGCGACCCGTCCGCCGCCGCGGCGGCCGCCGGCGCCGGGGCCGCCGCGCTTTCGATCTCGCCTGAGCGCCGGTCTCCCGGCCGGATCGGGAGCGTGAACGTGAACCGGCTTCCTTTTCCGACGACGCTGTCGGCCCAGATCGTTCCGCCGTGCAGCTCGACCAAAGACCGCGCGAGCGCGAGCCCGATCCCCATCCCGGCGTGCTGGCGGGTCGGTGAGCCGTCGACCTGCCGGAACCTCTCGAAGACGTGGGACAGCTCCCCCGAGGGGATTCCGATTCCATCGTCCTCGACGCTGACGAGATAGCGCTCCGGCTCCCGTTCCACGCGGACGACCACGCGGCCGTGGCGGCGGGAGAACTTGATCGCGTTGGCGAGCAAGTTCCAGAGGATCTGCTGGAGCCGGAGGGGATCGGCCCGGACCAGGGTCATCGAGGCCGGCAGAGGCGCGAGGATGATGGAGACCGAGCGCCCCTCGGCCATCATCCGGACCGTGTCGATCGAGCGTTGGATGACGTCGGGGAGGGCGACCAGCTTGCGGTCGAGCGCCAGAGAGCCGCGATCCATCCGGGCGAGATCGAGCAGGTCGTCGATGAGCGCGAGCAGGACGCGCGCGGACTGCCGGACCTGGGAGAGCCCGCGCGCGAGCGTCTTTTCGTCGAGGCTCTCTTCCATGAAGAGGTCGGTCCAACCCACGATCGCCGTCAGCGGCGTGCGCAGCTCGTGGTTGACGTTCTGGAGGAAGTGGTCCTTCAGACGGCTGGCGCGCCGCAACTCCTCGACCGTGCCGGTCAACGTTGCGTAGAGACGGATATTCTTGAGAAGGAGCGATGCGACGTCGGCGAAAGAGGTGATCGCATCGACCTCTTCTCGCCCGAAGCCACCGGGGCGGTTGATCGCGACGACGACTCCGATCGTGTCCCGGTCCGTCTTCAAGGGAGCGAACAGCGCATTGCGCGCGCCGAACAGCTTCTTCGTTTCGACATGGACGTAGGCATCCCGTTCGAGATCGTTGGAGTAATACGCGTCGCCGCTCTTGTAGACCGTGACCGAAATCGAGCGCGCGTCGAGAGGGATCTTCACCTGGGCGGCGAGATCTTCGGAGATGTTCCACCCGGGCCAGGCGGCCTCGAGTCGGTTGGTGTTCGGATCGTAAAGAAGAAACAGGACCGTTTCCGCGCGCGTGAACGCTCCGATCGCTTCGCTCGAGCGAGCGAGGATCTCCTTGACGTCGGTCGTGCGGTAGCCGGCGCGCGACAAATGGTGCAGCCGCCGCAAAGTTTCGACCCGGCGCGCGACTCTTCTTCCCATGCGTTCGATGGCGGTCGCGAGACGGCCGAGCTCGTCTCTTGACCTCGGGCCCGCCAGCTGGACCGGCCGCCCCTCGCCGATCTCCTCGGCCGCGGCGACGAGCTCCCGCACGGGTTCGGAGATCCGCCGCGAGATGAGCAATACGGCCCCGAAGACGGCGACGACGAGATAGAGGAAGAGGAGCACCACGTCGCGCTTCAACCCGGCGTAGGACCGCGGCGCGACGTCCCGCTTCGCCTCGGCCGCGACGCGGGCGAGCGCTGCCGGGGAGTAGCCTTCCACGAAGATCCAGCCGTTCGCGGGGACGCTGGCGGAAGCGAGTCGGTACTCTCCGCCCGGCGAGGAAACCTGAGCGGCGTTCTTTCCCTGGAGGGCGCGCCAGAGCTCCCTGCAGGCGGGATTTTGCGATTCCGAGAGCGCGACCACGCCCGGGTCCGGGCATCCGAGCAGGGCTCCCGCGCGTGGCGTCGCGCCCATCACGTGGCCGGCCGCGTCCATCGTGATCCAGAGATCTCCGGAGACGTCCGTCCGTCCGAACGATTCGTCGATGAAACGCCTCGCATCCACGCCGACGGCGACCTGCCCCAGGAGCTTTCCACCCTCGTCGCGAATCGGCGCGGCCACCGTGACAACCGGCCGTCCGTCGACGTTCTCGCGATCTCTCCAGCCGAGATTGCGTACCGAGAACGAGCCGCTCGGAGAACCGGCGGAACCTCCTGCCGCCGACGACGGCGGCGGCGTGTGGCCCTCCCGGTCGGCCCGCGCTGCGGACAGGGCCGCGCCCGAGGTCGTCTCGATGGCGAGGCTCAGAATCACCGGACGGCGTTCGAGAGTCCACTCGAGAACGGACAGGACGGAGCGCATCCGGTTGAGGTCGTCCCGCGCGGCGGTGCCCCACGCCTGTTCGGCGAGCCGAAAGGCGGCCGAACCACTCTGGCGCCCCACGATCGTGACCCGCTTATGGGGCTCGACCCGCGCGGGGAGCCGACCGTCGCGCGGCACCGGTCGCCCCAGAGCCGCCCTCGCCGCATCCGCGACCATGAGTGCCGCATCCTCGACGAGTCGGGCGCGCCGATCCATCCACTCGGCTCGAAACCGCGCGTCCTGCTTCAGGTGGGTCACCGCGTCCGAGACGCGGATTCCCGCGAGCTCTCGGGCCGACGCGTGCTCGAGGTCCGAAAGCCGCTGTTCGAGAAGAAAGACGAACGCAGCTCCCGGGACGCAGAACGCGAGCAGGAAACCGAGCAGCAATCGCGACGCGACGCTCACGCGCGGGTCGAGCCTTCGCCAGGGAGCGGTCGCGCCGCTCACCGGCGAAGCTCGTCCCCCGGACGATCCGGACGGAGCTTCACGGGTAGAAACGAGACATTTTACCGCGCCGCGGCCGGAGAACGATGCGACCCCGGCGCGGATGGAGGTCTACTCGTATCTCAGCGCTTCGATCGGGTCCAGACGGGAAGCTTTCCGGGCGGGATAGAAGCCGAAGAAGACGCCGATCGCAGCCGCGAACCCGAAGGCGAGCAGGATCGATTCGGGGGGAAGGGAGATGTTCCACTGCGCCTTCCAGGCGAGGAAACGCGAAGCGCCGACCCCCAGGAAGATTCCGATCACACCCCCTGCGATCGAGAGGGTCAACGCCTCGATCAGGAACTGAGTGAGGATGTCTTTTCCTTTGGCTCCGATCGCCATCCGGATCCCGATCTCCCGCGTTCGCTCGGTGACCGAGACGAGCATGATGTTCATGATCCCGATCCCGCCCACCAGAAGCGAAATGGAAGCCGCCGAAGCGAGCAAGAGCGACAGAGTACGTGAGGTCTCATCCGCCGTCTGCGCGATCTCCTGCTGCGAGCGGATCATGAAGTCGGCATCCTGCCCCGGCTGTATCCGGTGGCGCTGCCGCAGCAGCGCCTCGATCTCTGTCTGCGCCTGCGGCACCGCGTCTCGCGACACGGCCGACGCCATGAACATGTCGATCCGCTTCTTGTGTTTGATCAGCCTCATGACCGTCGTCCAGGGGGCGGCCACGACGTCGTCCTGATCCTGCCCCATCGTGCTTCCGCCCTTCGTCTCGAGCACTCCGATGACGCGGAAGGGGAAGTTCTTGATCCGGACCATCGCCCCAATCGGGTTCTGGTCGCCGAAGAGAGAGTTCGCCACGGTCGACCCGAGCACGCAAACCTTAGCCCCGGCGCGGACCTCGCTGTCGCTGAAGAAGCTGCCGATCGACGTGTTCCACGATCGGATGAAAGGCCATTCGACCCCGACCCCCTGGATCGTGGTGCCCCAGTTCAGGTTTCCGAACACGACCTGACCCCCGGCTCGCGATACCGGAGAGACGTAAGCGACCGAAGGACATTCCGCCTTCACCGCGTCGACGTCCTCATCGGTCAGATTGGACTCCCCCGTGAAAATCCGCGCACCCGATTGGGTCGCGACACCCGGGAAGATCATGAGGAAGTTTGTCCCGAGGGCCGAAATCTGCGCCTGGATCGCCGCTTGCGATCCCTTGCCCACGCCGATCATCGCGATCACGCAGGCGACGCCGATGATGATGCCGAGGGCGGTCAGCGCCGACCGCATTTTGTTCCGCGCGATCGCTTTCAAGCCCACCTTGAGGATCGTCAAGAACTTCAGCATCCTGCACCTCCGCCCCCCGCACCGCCCGCCCGACGCTGTTCGGACGGTCTGTCCTCGACGACCCGCCCGTCGCGAAAGACGACGATTCGACGAGCGTACTGCGCGATGTCGCGCTCGTGGGTGATCAGGACGACCGTCTTCCCCTCGTCGTTCAATGTCTGGAAGACCACCATCACCTCTTCGGAGGTCTTCGTGTCGAGGTTCCCGGTCGGCTCATCGGCGAGAATCAGCTTCGGATCGTTGATCAAGGCGCGCGCGATCGCCACACGCTGCTGTTGCCCGCCCGAAAGCTGACTGGGCAGGTGCTTCTCCCACTCGGTGAGACCGACGGCGTCCAGGCACCGGCGCGCCCGCTCCTCGCGATCCCTCGCCACATGGCCGTTGGAAGAGTAAATGAGCGGCAGCTCGACGTTCTCCAGGGCCGACGTCCTCGGGAGAAGGTTGAACGACTGGAAGACGAAGCCGATCTGGCCATTGCGGATCCCGGCCCGCTCGTCCCGGTCAAGCCGCGAGACGTCCTGCCCGTCGAGAAAGTAGCGTCCCGACGTCGGCCGATCGAGACATCCGACGATGTTCATGAAAGTGCTCTTTCCGGAGCCGGACGGACCCATGACCGCAACGAACTCGCCAGGCTCGACCGTGAGAGAGACGCCATCCAGAGCGCGGACCTCGACCTCGCCCATCTTGTAGACGCGGACGAGGTCTTCGATGCGGATGACCGGCTCGGCGGCGGCCTTCCGCTCCGTCGGTCGCCGAACGGCCTCAGAAGCCACGCCGTCCGCCTGTCGGACCTCCGCGAGGGCCGCCCATTCCCGGGACCCCGCCGGCAGGCGCCTCCGCCCTCGAGGTCGCGAGACCCGTGACGACCGTTTCGCCCGGGGAGAGGCCTCCGGAGATGACCTGCGTCAGCCGCCCGTCCGAAATGCCAGTTCGGATCTCGACGGCCACCGGTTCCTGGCTGCCCGGCGCGATCTTGTAGACCGTCTGCGGCCGCGGGCCGCGGGCGCGCTGCCCGGATCTCGCCCCGACACCCGCGCCGCGCGACTGCTCGAACTGGCGGGCGGCGGCCGTGTTGCCTCCTCCCTGCCCGAGCCGCGCGACGCGCTCTTCGGCCGTCGTGCCGGCCGACGCCTCCGGTTTCCAGCGGAGCGCTGCGTTCGGGATTCGAATCGCTTCGTGCACCCGCGCAACGTCGAGCGAGACGTTGGCGGTCATCGTGGGACGCAGCATCAAGTCCGGGTTGGCGACCTCGACGATTACCGGATAAGTGACCACGTTCTGGTTGACGGTCGCGTTCAGCCGGATCTGGGACACCTTGCCGCGGAATTCCCGGTCTGGGTAGGCATCGACGGTGAAGCGGACGGGCTGCCCCACCTTCACCGTCCCGATGTCGGATTCGGAGACGTCGGCGGAGACCTGCATCTTGGTCAGGTCCTGCGCGATCGTGAACAGCGTGGGTGCCTGGAACGACGCCGCCACGGTCTGACCCACGTCGTACTGGCGGTCCACGACGACGCCATCGATCGGCGCGACGATCTTCGTGTACGTCAGGTCCGTTTCGGCCTGATTCAACGCCGCGGCCGCCTGACGGACGCTCGCCCGCGCGGCGTCGTAACTCGCCTGCGCGGCGTCATAGTCGGCCTGCGGAGCGAGACCCTCCGCGCGCAACGCCTTCTGGCGCTTGAAGGCGATTTGCGTATTGCGCTGGTCGACATGGGCCTTTTCGAGCGCCGCCCGGTTGGCGTTGACCTTCTCCTGGAACGGCGTCGGGTCGAGCTCGGCGAGCAGGTCGCCCTTCTTGACCTGACTATTGAAGTCGGCATAGAGCTTCGCGATGATGCCGGAGACCTGGCTGCCGATCTTCACCGTCGTGACGGCGGACAGGGTGCCGGTGGCCGTGACGGTCTGTGTCACGTCGCCGCGGTCCACCTTCGCGGTGCGGTATTTGGGCTCCGACTTCTTCCTGCTCCCCAGGAGCAGGACGACACCCCCGATGATCGCGACGACGACGATTACCCAGACGATCTTCTTCATGGCTCTCACGAGAACGCCTTTTGTAGCCCCTGATCTTCCCAGAGGACAGTCGCTGGCAACAGGACTTCCAGGGTGAAACGCGAGATTACAGAAAGATTACAAGCGGACTTCACGCGCTGGAGACCGCTCGGAAAGAGAGAGTGTGAGGACCTCCGCAGTCGAAGAACACAGGCTTGCGAACTCGAGCGAGCCCCGCAACCGCTCGGGGACGTCGGAGCGGGGAACGTCGCGAAAGCCGATGCGACGGAAGAAAGACGCGGCAGTCTCGGTCAGGAGGTAGACACGGGCGGCGCCCCGGGACCGGGCGAGGTCGAGCGCGGAAGCGGCGAGCTGGCGTCCCAGTCCTCGACCTCGGCATTCCGCCGAAACGGCGAGCGAGCGGAGCAAAGCGTCGGAGCCGTACATCTCGATTGCGACGGACCCGAGAATCCGATCCCCCTCCCGAACGACAAGAGTTGTCGGCAGGTGCTCTTCGAGGCCTGCGGTCGGCAGTCCGCTCGAGGCGAGCAAAGCCGCGAGCTGCTCCCAGTCGCTCTCCCTCGCGGAGTCCACGAAGTTCTGCCCGCAGGTCACCGGATACCGTCGAGGAGGCTGTAGGCGCCGGCGGCCACGAGCGCCGCAACTGGAAGTGTCACGATCCAGGCGAGCAATATGTCGCGCACGGTTTTCCAGTTGACGGTCCGGGCGTCGCGATGGAGCCCGATGCCCACGATCGCGGAGGACGAGACGTGGGTCGTCGAGACAGGGAGCGCGGCGAGCGAAGCGGCCCCCACGAGAAGGGTGGTCACGAGGTTCGCGGAGAACCCTTCGGCGGCGGACATCCGGGTTACGCGGCTGGCGAGAGTCTGCGTGACCCGCAAGCCTCCGATGACGCTTCCGAGGCCTATCGCCACTGCGACCGTTGCGTAAAACGGAAATCCGGTAGTGCCGAGCGCCGAAGTGGTGACGATCCCGAGCGCGACGATTTTTGGCGTGTCGTTCAACCCTCTCGCGAAGCTCGTCGCTGCCGAGGAGAGCCAGTGCAGGCCGTCGAGGACGTTCAAGCGGCCGGTGACGGCGGGCGACACGCCGCAATCTTCTTCGAGCGCGACCACGGGACCTTCCGCCAGAACGATGCTCATCGACGCCGCGCCGGCGGGTATCACCGCGAATCGTCGCTCGAGGCAGACGCAGTAGGCGTCCACCCTGGCCAGACTCCGTCGCATAAGAGGGAAGAAGGCGTAGATGAGCGCGATCGAGACGAGCGGTGACACGCCGAGCGGAAGTACGGTCTTCCTCGCGAAATACGCCCAGTGCAGAGCGGAAGCACCCTGTCCCACCATCGCCGCCCCCGCGAGGGCTCCCGTGATCGCGTGGGTCGTCGAGACGGGGAGCCCCGTCTTC
>DASXSX010000182.1:0-13308 GCA_036505815.1 Thermoanaerobaculia bacterium | reverse complement strand
GGATCGAAAGAGGCCAGCAGCGCGCGGACGGCGAGCGGAGACGACGGATCCGCGACGGCGTCGTCCCAGACGACGTCGCGTCCGAGATACAGCCGGGTCAGCGCATCGCGTGCGACGACGTTGCGATCGAGTGAGGAATCGTCGAATTTCTCCGCGAGCTCCCCGACGAACCGGGGATACACTTCTTCCCCGACCGGACCGATCGAAAATCTGCGGAGGGGCATGTGGCGGCGACGCTAGCAGAGCGATTTCGGCCAGTCAAACTTACGATCGCGACGGCTCTCGTCGCGCTTTCCGCGATACCGCTTTCCGCTCAGCGGATCGCCGCGCGCGATCCGCGGGAATCGCCCGGAGGGAATAGGCCGCCGAAGCGGATCGCGCCTCCCGCCGGATCGATCGCGCGAAAGGAAATCGACGAGCGCGCGCTTCGGGAGACGATCGAGGAGCTCGTCGCATGCGGGACGAGGCAGTCTCTTTCTTCCTGGGACGATCCGAAGCGCGGGATCGGGTGCGGGCGCGACCACGTCGTCGCGCGCTTCCGGGAGATCGCTCAATCGAGCGGCGGACGGCTGGAAGTCAGCGTGGATCGCTTCGAGGTGACCGGCCCGCGCACGCGCGACGTGCCGGCGCGGCTCGAGAACGTCCTCGCGTTCCTGCCCGGAACCGACCCGGCTCTCGCGAAGCGGGTCTTCCTGGTCTCCGGCCACTACGACTCGATGCCCTCGTCCGTCATGGATTCCGATTCCGACGCCCCGGGCGCGGACGACGACGCATCCGGCGTGGCCGTTGCGGTCGAGTGCGCGCGGCTGCTGGCGACGCGGACCTTCCGAGCGACGCTCCTCTTTGCCGCGGTGTCCGGCGAAGAGCAGGGCCTACTCGGATCGACGCACCTCCTCGCCTACCTGAAAGAGAAGGGTTACGAGGTCGGCGGCTACCTCGACAACGACATCGTCGGCGCGGACTTCGCCCCGGGCGGTCCGCATCGAGTGAGAGTCTTCTCCGGTGGCGGGCCGGACGGAGTCGACTCCCCCTCCCGCGACTTCGCCCGCACGGTCGAAGAGATTGCGGGCCGCGACGCGATCCGGTTGATCTTTCGCCTCGACCGGCTCGGTCGTGGCGGCGATCACCGACCCTTCGTCGAGGCGAACCTCCCGGCGGTCCGCTTCACCGAGCCGCTCGAGAACTACGATCACGAGCACCAGACGCCGCGGATCGAGAATGGCCGCCAATATGGCGACCTGATCCAGTTTCTGAATTTTCGCTTTCTCGGAGACGTCGCGCGCGCGAACGCCGAGACGCTCCGGCGGCTCGCGCAGGCTCCCGCCGCGCCGGCGGCGGTCGAAGTCTCCGGGGGGGTGACACCGAATGCGAAGATCGGCTGGACCGCCCCGGAGGATCCGGAGCGCGCGGGATTCGAGATCCTCTGGAGGGAGACGACCGACCCGCGCTGGTCCGTCTGCGACTTCGCCACCTCGGCCGGCGAGACCGTCCTCACGGGGGTCTCGACGGACAACCGCTTTTTCGCCGTCCGCGCCGTCGGGAAGAACGGAGCCCGGTCGATTCCCGTGGCCGCGCAATTGAGGCCTCCGCCGCCAAAAAAGTAGCAGCCCGGTCGAGCCCGCCTCCCGGTGCCGGGGGTCCCGCGGCTGGCACGCCCTGGTCCTGCTAGCTTTTTCTCGTCCTGGCGCCCGGTTTCGAACCCCGCGCGGCGCCGCGACGAGCCCCTCCGACGGAACCGCGGCGACGAATCGATGCAACTCTCTCCGCCGACGCGTTTCCGAAGTGCCTTCTCAAGAAATCCATCGTCAGCGCCACGCCGAAGCCGGTCGCACCTGCCGCGTATCCGGCCTGCTCCTTTTCGAAATGCGCGACGCCGGCGATGTCCATGTGGGCCCAGGCGACGCCCGGCGGAACGAACTCCTTCAGGAAGATGGCGGCCGCGATCGTGCCGCCGTTGCGGCCCGCGGTGTTCTTCATGTCCGCCCACTCGGACCGGAGGTTCTCGCGATAGTCGTCCCACAGCGGGAGGCGCCAGAGACGTTCCCCGCTCGCTTCACCCGAAGCGAGAAGCTCGCTCGCGATCATCTCGTCGTTCGTGAAGAGCGCTGCGCACTCGTGGCCGAGGGCGACGAGAACCGCGCCGGTCAACGTCGCGAAATCGAGAAGCACGTCGGGCCGAAACTTCCCGGCGTAGGAGAGGGCGTCCGCCAGCACCAGCCGACCTTCCGCGTCGGTGTTGTCCACCTCGACCGTCTTGCCGTTGCGGAACCGCAGGATGTCGCCGGGCCGCGTCGCCGAGCCGCTCGGCAGGTTCTCGGTCATCGGCGCAAGCGCAACGACGGAGACCGGCAGCCGGAGCGCCTTCGCTGCCCGCGCGCACGCGAGAACCGTTGCCGCTCCCATCATGTCGTACTTCATCTCGCCCATCGACGCGGCGGGCTTGATCGAAATCCCGCCGGAATCGAACGTGATTCCCTTTCCGACGAGGACCGCCGTGCCGAGCGGCCTCGCCGGCCGGTACTCGGCGATCACGAACGCCGGCGGTCGGATGCTGCCGGCGTTGACGGCGAGGAGGCCCGCCATCTTTTCGGCCGCGATCTGCGTTTTGCCGAGAACGCGCACCGTCAGTCCGTCGCGGCGGCCCGCTTCGATCGTTGCCCGGGCGAGCTCGGCGGGGCCCAGGTCATTGGCCGGCGTGTTTCCGAGGTCACGCGCCCAGGAAACGGCTTCCGCGACGACCTGCGCATCGGACGCGGCTGCCGAGAGAGGAGCCGTCGCGACGCTCTCGGGCAGCACAACGACGGCGCTCGTTTCCCCGCGCGGCCGAACCTTTTTCCCGGGGGATTTGTAGCGCTCGAAGGCGTAGTCGGCGAGCGCGAGATGCGGCAGGAGCGCGCGGAGGGCCGCGTCATCCACGCCGGCACCGAAAACGAGGAGAAGACGGGAGCGCGAGCGCGGCGCGGCCTCCCCCACGGCGCGGCGCAGAGCCCGGCGCAGCCGCGCGAGCGACGTCGGTGCGCGTCCGAGGCCGACGAGCAGCCACGCTCCGTCGCGGCCCGCGGCCGCCGCCGTTTCCCGGTCGCGCCCGCGAAATCCGGAGGCCCGGGCCGCTTCCCGGATCGAGTCGGCCAGAGGAGCCGGAACTTCGAGGCCCGGATCGCGACCCTCGTGCAGGAAGGCAACGCGCCACAGAGACCGGGAACGGGGAATGGATTTCGCGATCTTGAGCCGCACGAAAAAACGATAGCAGAACGGCGGCCGAAGCCGATTCGCCATTTTCGATTCCTGATTCCCGTTCGAAGTGCTAGTGTTGCCGCGCCATGCCGCTGGCGGCGGTCACCGAGACGCACCTGTCGGGCGCGCGGCTGTCCCGGCGCGGCAAAGTCCGGGAGCTTTACGACCTGGGCGACGCCCTCCTGATCGTTGCGAGCGACCGGATTTCCGCCTACGACTGCGTGCTCTCCCCCGGCGTGCCGGATAAAGGAAAGATCCTGACGCAGCTTTCGAACTTCTGGTTCCGGAAGTTCGACGACGTCGAGAACCACCTGGTCGAGACCGACGTGACGCGGTTTCCGGAACCGCTCCAGGCCGACGAACCGATCCTCGAGGGACGCTCCGTCGTCGCGAGGAAGGCGGACGTCATTCCCTTCGAGTGCGTGGCGCGCGGCTATCTGGCCGGGTCGGGCTGGGCCGAATACCGGAAGACGCGCGCGGTCTGCGGGGTTCGGCTGCCTCCCGGCCTGGTCGAAGCCGAGCGGCTCTCCGAAGGGATCTTCACGCCGGCGACCAAGAGCGTGCGCGGGCACGACGAGAACATCCCCTTCTCCCGCATGGTCGACGAGCTCGGCGAAGAGGAAGCGGGAATCCTGCGGGATCGAACCCTCGACCTCTACGAAAGAGCGCGGCAGTTCGCCGAATCGAAGGGGCTGCTTCTCGCCGACACGAAGCTCGAGTTCGGACGGTTCGACGGGCGCGTCATCTGGATCGACGAGGCGTTCACGCCCGACTCCTCACGCTACTGGGATGCCCGTGCCTGGACTCCCGGCCGTACGCCCGTGTCCTTCGACAAGCAGTTCGTCCGCGACTGGCTCGACTCGACGGGCTGGGACCACCGGCCTCCTGCGCCACGGCTGCCGGAAGGCGTCGTGCGCACGACTCGGGAGAAGTACCTCGATGCCTACCGCTCGCTGACCGATGGCCTCCCGGCGTATCTCTCCGCCTGAAAATTCGAGAGTTCCTTCACCTCTTTTCGTAACGTCCTGACGTCGCGGAGCTAAGCTCGCTCGACGCCGCGGCTGCACCTTCTTGGCACGACCTTTGATGGGACATCACTGATGCCCTACGTCAGGGTCTTCGACAAGGAGGGAAATATGCCCAAGCCGCTCAGACTCGTCATTCTGGTTCTCGCCATTGGAGCGTTTGCCGGCGTCGCTCTGGCGCAGAACGCGGAGTACAACACCGGCGGCCCCACAGCGAACACTCTGCAGTTGAAGCTGCTCGAGCCCGCCGAGGGGGCGACGATCACCGGCACGCAGGTGCGTGTCGGGGTCTCCTACAACACGCACAACTTCGGCCAAGCACAGGGCACGAAGTTCGGCGAGCCCAACTTCCCGCAGCCGACGTTCGACATTTACCTCGACAACGATCTCAAAAAGACTGTCAAGGGGACCGACGCCAACGTGGTGTTCATCGACAACGTTCCGGTCGGCAGCCACAAGATCGTCGTCATGGCGAAGAACGTGAGCGGCGAGGTGATCGACCGCAAGCAGGTCAACATCACGACGGTTGCGGCCGGGGAGGCAGCTGCGACTACTTCGACGACGACCTACGAGGCGCGGACTGCGCCACCGCCGCCGCCGGCGCCCGCTCCGGTCGTCGAGCCGCCTGCGCCGCCGCCGCCGCCAGCGCCAGCGCCGATAGAGGCTTTGCCGAAGACCGGTACGGCCTATCCGCGGATCGCGGCCGCCGGACTGGCCCTCGCGCTGGTCGGGCTCTCGCTCGCCCGGAAGGCCCGGTAAAGACTTCCCGCTTGCCCGGTCCCGCCGCTCGCGGCGGGCCGGGCATTTGTGTGCCGTGAGCTGCCGAGAAATCGGTTCGAGGGTCGGCGCCGTGATCCGAAGAGCGTCCGCCCCCACCGGAGCGATCCTAGTGGCGGGCGCCCTCTTTGCGGGAGCGGGTGCGCTCGAGTCGCTCGGCTCCCGCTTTTCGTTCGGCCAACCGCGCACCGGTGTTCCTCCGCCGCTGCCGAAGATGTGCGCGGGCGACACCGTCGCGCGAATCGCCGTGCCGCGTCTCGGCTTCGAAGCGGCCGTGCGCGAAGGCGTGGACGAATCAACGCTGGCGTACGGGCCCGGACACGTCCCGGGAACGGCGCTTCCCGGAGACGAGTCGGTGCGCAAGCAGGCAGTGATCGCGGTCGCGCGGGACGTCGCCGGCTCGTTCGCCGCCAAGCTTGCGCTCGGCGACCGGGTCGAGCTTCGCACTCCGTTCGGACTGCGAACCTACCGCGTCGTGGAACGACGGACGCTGAAGGCGGACGAGGTGAGGATCGAGTCCAAGGGTCCGCCCAGTCTGACTTTTCTCGCGCCTTACCCTTCCGATTCGATCGGTCCCGCCCCGCTTCGGCTCGAAGTCCGGGCGGAGCCGTGCGCGCCCGAAGCGGCGAGCTCGGTCACGAGGTCGGTGACCCGTTCAACCGGCCGGAGCGCGACGGTTGCCGCGCTCACCGTCTCCCGCGCGTTCCGCGAGGGAAGATAGACGTTCTCGAACCCGAGCGCGGCGGCTTCGCGGATCCGCGACGGCGCTGCCGAGACGCGCCGGACTTCCCCCAAGAGCCCGATCTCGCCGAAGAAGACTGAAGAGCCGGGCAGGGGTGTCCCGCGCGCCGACGAGACGAGAGCGGCGACCACCGCGAGGTCGGCGGCGGGCTCGGTCACCTCGAGGCCGCCGGCGCAGGAGACGAACACCTCGCGGGAAGCGAAAGAGAGTCCCGCGCGCTCGAGGACGGCGAGAAGGAGCGCCAGCCGGCCGGCATCTACTCCGATCGCCACCCGCCGGGGCGACCCGGCGATCGTCCCGCCGACGAGGGCCTGGACCTCCAGGAGAAGTGAGCGTGTCCCCTCGCGGGCAGCGGTGACCGCGCTCCCCGGCACTCCGACGCGTCGCTCGGACAGGAGAGCCGCGGAAGCGTTGGCGACCTCTTCGAGGCCTCGAGAGCCCATCTCGTAGAGCGCGACCTCGTCCACCGCCCCGAAGCGGTTCTTGGTCGCGCGGAGGATGCGTCGCGAGGAGCCGCGCTCTCCGTCGATCGCGACGACTGCATCGACGAGGTGCTCGAGCGATTTCGGTCCGGCGAGACTTCCATCTTTCGTGACATGCCCGACGAGCAGAACGGGGACGCCCCGCTCCCTGGCGTACCGCACGAACGCCGTCGCCGACTCGCGCACCTGCGACACCGTGCCGGCCGCGGATGCGAGCGCCGCGTGGCGCACGGCCTGGATCGAGTCGACAACGACGGCCGCGGGAGCGCGTCCGGCCGCCTCCGCGACGATCCGTTCCACGTCGGTCTCGGCGAGCACGAGAAGGCTTTCCCCGGTGATGCCCAGCCGGTCGGCGCGGAGACGCACCTGGTCGGCGGACTCCTCGCCGGCGGCGTAGAAAACTTCCCGCGATTGGGCGGCGATGCCGCGCGCCGCCTGGAGGAGCAGCGTGGATTTGCCGATCCCCGGTTCCCCGCCCACGAGCACGACCGCGCCGGGCACGAGGCCGCCTCCGAGAACTAAGTCGAGCCCGGCGAGACCTGTTGCAACGCGGTCCTCCTCATGGGCTTCGATTTCCGGCAGGGAACGCGCGCGCGCTGCTCCCGGCCGCGCCGACGGCGGGGGCAACGAGGTCCGGACCTCCTCGACGTAAGAGTTCCACTCGCCGCACTCCGGGCACCGCCCGAGCCACTTGGACGAGGACGCGCCGCAGGCCTGGCAGGCGAAGAGCGAAGTCAGCTTCGGGGACATCTCAGATCAGGACATGGGACATGGGACAGGAGCGCTCAAAGACGTGTTGTCACGAGGGTCTCTCTCGGCTCCTTTTTCCGCGTCCGGCTAACGCCTGGTCGGGATCGTCCCCAGCAGGTACTTGATGTCGTCGTCGCTCCAGCGCAGCCCCGCTCCGAAGAAGAGCGAGTCCGCCCGTCGCGAATGGTTCAGGAAGTCGTCCCAGCCTCCGGTGACGAAGACCGACGGCGAGAAGTAATAGCGGCTGCTCAGCTTCGCGTGGGCCGAGTAGCCGGGCCGGTTGAAGTCCCACAGATCGGCGGAGAAGCGCAGCCGGTCCTTCAGGGTCATGTAATCGAGGCCGCCCCCGCCCCGCGACTCGATCAAGCCCGCGCGGATCCCGAAATCCCTCCAGCGGTACCCGAACAGAGCGGATAGCGCGAACTCGTCCTTCCGTTCGTCCGTGTCGGTGATGGTCTGCTCGACGTGACCGTCCGGGAAGACCGTCCTCACGGTCGTAGTCGTGCTCGTGCGCTTGCCGAACGGCTGGCTCGAAAGCTCGAGGCGGTAGAAGCGCGGCGAGTCCTTCGGATCGACGTCGAGCGTGAAATACGCCTTCCCCTTATTGGAATCGGCGAGGTATTCGGAGCGCAGGCCGAGGTCGATCTTGATTCTCGCTGCCGCGCCGAGCGCCTTGTTCAGGCCCGCGACCCCTTCCTTGACGGCGACGAGAGCGTCGTTCAGGTTCTTGTGGGTCTCCTCGCTCTGGACGAGCTTGCCGACCGTTCCCTCGCCTTCCCGGATCCTGCCCGTGATCTGGTTCAGGTTGTCGGTCGTCGTCTCGAGCTTTCCGGAGATCTCCCGGATGTTCGACAGCCCCTGCGAGACGTTCCCCTCGTTCGCCGCAACGAGTGAGTCGACGCGGGCGACCAGCTCATTCATCGCCGAGGAGAACTCGCGGAAGTTCGCCACGGTCGCGTCGACGCCCGCGCGGTTCGACTCGACCATCGCGCGCACCTGCTCACTGATCAACCGCATGTTCTCGACGATGTCCGAGAGACGCTCCTCCCCCTGAGGGCCGCCAATCGATTCCTTGAGGCTCTTCGTGATCGACTTGATGTCGATTTCGATGTCGCGGGCGAGCTTGGTGATCTCGTCGAAGGAGACCGGGACTCCGCCTACGATCACCGAATTGTCCGGGAGCGGCGGCGCGCCGAACGGACCGGGCACCAGCTCCACGTATTTCTCGCCGAGGAGCCCGAGGCTCTCGATGGAGGCGGAGGCGCCTTGCCGCAGGGCGACGTTGGGGTCGAGCTCGATGTCGACGAAGGCTTTCCCCTCGACGAGGCGGATCTTCGAGACCTTGCCGACCTTGACGCCCGCCACGCGCACGGCGGTCTTCTCGTCCAGTCCCCCGACGTCCTTGAACTGGACGGTGACCTTCTGCGGACGGCCGTGACCGACGCGGATGCCCTCGATCTTCCAGATGAGCAACCCCGCGATCGCGAGAACGATCAGGAAAAACGCCCCGACTTTCGCCGCCGTGCTCATGGCCCCTCCGAAACCGCGGCCGCCGCTCCCCGCTCGAACTCTACCGTGAGCGGCCCTTCCGCTTTCCCCTCGACGAATTGACGGACTGCGGGATTGTCCGACTTGAGGAACTCCTCCGGCGACGCTTCGTAGAGAAGTTTTCCGCCGGCGAGTAACGCGACCCGGTCACCGATCTTGCGCGCGCTCTCCATGTGGTGCGTGATCGTGACGATCGTCACGTCCAGCTTCTCCTTCATCTCGAGGATGACCTCGTCGATGACGTCGGTCATGATCGGATCGAGGCCGGTGTTCGGCTCGTCGAAGAGCAGGATCTCCGGCTCGTGGGCGATCGCGCGCGCAAAACCGACCCGGCGGCGCATGCCGCCCGAGAGCTCCGAAGGCCGCTTCCCCTCGACGTTTGGCAGATGAACGATCGAGAGGCACTCGCGCACCCGCTCCCGGACTTCGGACGGAGGGCGGCCGGAGCGCCGCAGGGGAAAGGCGACGTTGTCGAACACGCTCATCGAGTCGAACAGTGCGCCTTCCTGGAAGGACATTCCGAACTTCTTCCGGACGGCGGTCCGCTCGAGCTCCGACAGGGCCCAGAAGTCCCGGCCGTCGACGAACAACCTGCCGGAGTCGGGCCGGATGAGGCCGATCAGGTGCTTCAGCAGGACGCTCTTGCCGGTGCCGGAAGGGCCCACGACGACGAGCGACTCTCCTTCCGCAAGCGAGAAGTCGATGCCGTCGAGAACCACTTTGCCGTGGAAGGACTTGTGGAGGTCCTCGACCCGGATCTTGGGGGTCGCCACCGGCGTTTCCTTCGGAAGAGCGCTCAAAAGAGGAGCTTCGTCAGGAAGAAGTCCGCGAACAGCACGGAGAGGCTCCCGGAGACGACCGCGCGGGTGGTCGCGCGCCCGACCCCCTCCGCTCCCCCTTCCGTGTAGTAACCGCGGACGCAGGCGAGCAGCGAGAAGATCAGTCCGAAGACGGCGGCCTTCACGATCCCGGACGTCACGTCGGAGATCTCGAGATACTGGAACGAGTTCTCGATGTACGTGATCGGATTTGCTCCGAGGAGCTGCACCGCGACCAGGTAGCCGCCGTACATCCCGACGAAATCGCCCATGATGACGAGCAGCGGCAACATCAGGACGGAGGCGGCGACCCGCGGCACCACGAGATACTGGACGGGCTCGGTCCCGAGCGCGGTCAACGCGTCGATCTGCTCGGTCACCCGCATCGTGCCGATCTCCGCCGCCATGGCGCTTCCGACGCGGCCGGTCACCATGAGCGCCGTCAGGACCGGAGCGAGCTCCCGGGTGAGCGACAGAGCAACGACGCTTCCGACCAGGCTCTCCGCGTGGAACCGCTTGAACCCGTTGAAGGTCTGGAGCGCCATGACCATCCCGGTGAAGAGCGTCGTCAGAAAGACGACTGGAATCGAGTCGACGCCGACCCGGACCATCTGCCGGAAGTGCTCGGGGACGTCGTAGGGAGGCCGGACGAGCCAGCTGGCTGCCTGCCCGAGCATCTGAAAGAAGCGGCCGAGCTCCTCGAGCAGGCGAAGAACCGCGCGGCCGATGGCCTCGAGGAACCTCACGGCGGGTACACGCGGGGAACCCGCGAGCCGATCCCGCAGAGGATTTCGTATGGGATGGTGTCCGCGGCTCGGGCGAGGTCCCACGCGGTGACGCGGCTTCCACCTTCGCTTCCGAGGCAGATCACGCGATCTCCGCTTTGCGCGCCCGCGGCGCTCGCGTCCACGAGAGTCAGGTCCATGCTCACCGCGCCCACCACGGGCACTTCTTTCCCGCGCAACAAGACTCGAACGCGCCCCGAGAAGGATCGCCGGAAGCCGTCATGATAGCCGATCGGCAGCACCGCAATCGTCGACGCGCGCTGCGTGACGAAGCGGCCGCCGTAGCCGAGCCGGGTGCCTTGCGCGACTTCATTGACGGCCATGACGCGCGTCTCGAGCGTCAGGGCGGGTGTCAGCCCGTCAGCGTCCCCGACCGCTTGCGACGGCGTGACTCCGTAGAGAGCGAGGCCCGGTCGAACGGCGTCGAACCACGTGTCGCGGTGAAGGAGGATCCCGGCGGAATTCGCCAGGTGAACCAGTCCCGGCGGCACGCCGGCGGCGGTCAGCGCCGCGATGCCGGCTTTGAGGACGTCGACCTGCTTCGCCGTTCGGGGAGACTCCGGGTCCTCCGCGCTGGCGAGGTTGCTGAACGTGCCGGCCACGCGAAGCCCCGGTGAGCGGCGCAGGAGATCCGCGACCGCGCCGATCGCCTGCGGGAGAAATCCGAGTCGGCCCATTCCGGTGTCGAGCTTCACGTGCACGGGAAGCGGGTCGGAAAAAGAGCGGGTGGCTTGAGCGAACTCCCTCGCCTGCGCGAGGTCGTACAGGGACGGGACGAGACCGTAGGCGCGGAGCGCGCCCGAGTCGGCGGGATCGGAGTAGTTCAGCAGGAGGATCTCGCCTTCGACGCCGGCGCGGCGGAGCGCGATCCCCTCCTCCGCCACCGCGACCGCGAACCGTGACGCGCCTTCCCGCGAAAGCCGCCGCGCGACCGGCGCGGCCCCGTGGCCGTACGCGTCCCCCTTGACCACGCAGAAGATTCCCCGGCCGCCGCCGACCCGGTCGCGGAGCAGCCGGTAGTTCCGCGCGATCGCGTCCAGGTCGATCGAGGCCTGCGTCGGCCTCACGGTGTTCTCTCCGTCGCGGCGCCGGGTGCCGTCTTCACGGTGCGAAGGATGTCAGAGGGACGCTGCCGCTGGAAGGCGAGGAGGGCCGGGTCAGAAAGGCTCGAGTGGGGTGCTCGAGTAATTCGCGAACGTCACGTGGTCCGGAAGGAAGACGAGCGGGAAGTCGCCGGTCGGGCCGTTGCGCTGCTTGGCGATGATGACGTCGGCAATCCCCTTGCGCTCGGTTTCCCGGTCATAGAGCTCCTCGCGGTAGAGGAAGATGACGACGTCGGCATCCTGCTCCAAACTGCCGCTTTCGCGAAGGTCTGCGAGCTGCGGACGGCGCAGCTCTCCCGTTCGGCGCTCGGGCTGCCGCGACAGCTGGGAGAGCGCGACGACCGGCACGTGGAGCTCCTTGGCCAGGAGCTTCAGCCCGCGCGAGATCTGGGAGACCTCCTGCGTGCGGTTATCGAAACGTCCATGGCCCATCATGAGCTGGAGGTAATCGACGACGAGAAGATCCAGCCCATGCTCCCGCTTCAGGCGCTGCGCCTTCGCCCGCATCTCGGGAACGGAGAGAGCCGAGCCGTCGTCCACGAAGAACCGGGCGCCCGCGACTTTCGACTGCGCGAGCACGAGCCGAGTGATCGCCTCGCTCGAAGCATAGCCGTCGCGCACCTTCTTGGCGTCGACGTCCGCTTCAGAGCAGAGGACCCGGAATCCGATCTGGTCCTTGGACATCTCGAGCGAGAAGAAACCGACCGAGCGCCCCTCGCGGATCGACACGTGCTGCGCGACGTTCAAGGCGAGCGACGTTTTTCCGACGGCCGGCCGGGCCGCGAGGATGATCAGGTCGGTGCTCTGAAATCCCGAGGTCAACCGATCGAGCTCGATGAACCCGGTCGCGAGCCCCGAGACGGCGCCGCTCCGCTCCTTGGCCTCGTCGATGATGTCCAGGTTGTGGCGCGTGATCTCGCCGATCCGCTCGAAGCCTCCGGACACCGTGTCCTCGGCGATGTCGAAGATCTCGCCGGTGGCGTCGCCCAACAGCTTCTGCGCGTCCTTCTCCTGGGCGAGGCCCTCCCGCACCATCCGCTGTCCGGCGCGGATCAGCCGCCGCAGCGTCGATTTTTCCTTGACGATTCGCGCGTAATACTCGACGTTCGCCACGTCCGGCACGCCGTCGAGGAGCGACGAGAGGTACGCCGCTCCGCCCGCCTTCTCGACCGCGCCCGTGCGGCCGAGCTCCTCGCGGAGAGTCAGGACGTCGATCTCCGAGGAGCGCTGCGCGAGGTCTGCCATCGAGCGGTAGATCCGGCGGTGCGTGTCGGGGAAGAAGTCGTCCTCTTTGAGGATCGGAAAGACGAAGGCGAGCGAGGCGGGATCCAGCAGGATCGCACCGAGGACGGATCTCTCCGCGTCGAGGTTCTGGGGGAGCCCCTTCTCAGCAGTGATTTCTTCGAGCATCGGAGAGATGGGGCGCATTCTTCTTCCCGCCTCCGCCGCTGTCAACGCTCGAAGAATTTCCGCATCCATCCGGCGGAGGCCTCCTCACGGCGGGCGCTGCAAAAAAATTTTCTTTTCCGCAGCGCCTCTCTTTTCCGCAGAGGTTCGCGCCGTCGCAGGGACAGATGATGTCCGATAGGACGTCAAACGGACGCCGTCACCAGACAAACGCCTTGTCCGACGCGCGAATCAGCGAGACGACCGTCGGCCATCCCACGATCTCGTCGACCGCGGCTCGCACGGAGTCGAGGTCGAGTTTCCGATTCACCGCCGACGCGGAGCAGCCGAGGGATCGCAGGAGGCCGGTGTCGCGCGCCGAGGAGAGGAGAGCGGCGGCGCTCGATTCGCCGCGGAATTCCTCGAGATCTCCGGAGACGAGCGCGTCGAGCGCTCCGTCGAACCAGACGAGCGTCACCGAAATCCCCAGGGACGTCGCAGCTGCCGCCATCGCGGCCGCCTCGGAAAGCGCGCTCTCCTCGGCGCGGTGGAGGAGGACGACCCAGCTCGAACGTCCGGAGGAATCCGTCATCCCCGCGGTATCCGGGCGCGGAGCACATCGAGCATTCGGGCGTCGCCGAACACACCGCCCGGAAAC
>DASXSX010000181.1:0-3284 GCA_036505815.1 Thermoanaerobaculia bacterium | reverse complement strand
CATCGTGGCCTACCGCAACGGCTCGCCGGTGCGGCTCGACCAGATCGGAAAGGTCACGAACAGCGTCGAGAACAACAAGACCGCGGCCTGGTTCATCACCGGCAAGAGCATGGAGCGTTCCGTGATCCTCGCGATCCAGCGCCAGCCGGGCACGAACACCGTGGATGTCGCGACCGCGATCAAGAGACTGCTTCCGACGTTTCGCCACCAGCTCCCTCCCTCCGCATCGCTCGAGATCCTCTACGACCGGTCCGAGTCGATCCGCGCGTCCGTCAACGACGTGCGCTTCACGCTCGGGTTGACGCTCTGCCTCGTCGTGCTGGTCATCTTCCTCTTCCTTCGGAACCTGTCGGCGACGGTCATCCCCAGCCTCGCTCTCCCGCTTTCGATCGTCGCGACGTTCGCCGTCATGTACGTGCTCGGCTACACGCTCGACAACCTCTCGCTCATGGCGCTGACCCTCTCGGTCGGGTTCGTCGTGGACGACGCGATCGTCATGCTCGAGAACATCGTGCGCCACATGGAGATGGGAGAAGGCGTGCTCGAAGCCGCCTTCAAGGGGTCGAAGGAAATCGGCTTCACGATCCTTTCGATGACGCTCTCCTTGACCGCGGTCTTCATCCCCATCCTCTTCATGGGCGGCATCGTCGGACGGCTCTTCCACGAGTTCGCCGTCACGATCGGGGTCGCAATCCTCGTCTCGGGGTTCGTCTCGCTGTCGCTGACGCCGATGCTCGCGAGCCGGTTCCTCCGCTCCGAGCACGGCAGGAAGCACGGCCGGTTCTACGAAGTCTCCGAGCGTTATTTCGATCGAATGGTCCACGTCTACGACCGGGGCCTTCGCTGGTCGCTCTCCCGCCGGCGCACGACGATCGCAGTCTCGGCGGTCGTCCTCGTCGCCACGGTCTTCCTCTTCATCAAGATCCCGAAAGGTTTTCTGCCGAGTGAAGACAACAGCCAGGTCTTCGGCTTCACCGAAGGCGCGCAGGGGATCTCGTTTCAGGCAATGGGCGAACACCAGATGGCGGTGGCGAAAGTCGTCCAGAAGGATCCGAACGTCGAGGCGTTCATGTCGAGCTACGGCTCGCGCGGAGCGACGAGCGCGGGCAACTCGGGCGTCGTCTTCATGCACCTGAAGCCGCGCAAGGAGCGCAAGCTCTCGGTCGACGGCGTGATCCAGCAGCTGCGTCCGAAGCTCGCGCAGATCCCCGGCATCAAGGTCTATCTCCAGAACCCACCGCCCATCCGGATCGGCGGAAGCCTGACGAAGAGCCTCTATCAGTACACGCTGCAGGACGCCGACACGAAGGAGCTCTACGAGTACGCTCCGAAGCTCCAGGAGAAGATGCGCCAGCTCCCGGGATTCCAGGACGTCACGAGCGATCTCCAGATCGCCAACCCGCAGGTCCAGGTCAACATCGACCGCGACAAGGCCGCGGCCCTGCAGCTGACCCCGCAGAAGATCGAGGAAGCTCTCTACACCGCCTACAGCTCGCGCCAGATCTCGACGATCTACGCGCCCAACAACGAGTACCAGGTCATCATGGAGCTCGACCCGCAGTACCAGGTGGATCCGGGGCAGCTCTCCTCGCTCTACGTGCGCAACTCCGACGGACAGCTCATTCCGCTGGACGCCGCAGCGAAGCTCGACCAGAATCTGGGGCCGCTCGCGGTGACCCACGCCGGCCAGCTTCCTTCGGTCACGATCTCGTTCAACCTGAAGCCGGGCGTTTCCATCGGCGACGCGGTCGCCGCGGTCAACGCGGCGGCGCGGCAGATCCTGCCCGCGACGATCACGACGAACTTCCAGGGCACGGCGCAGGCGTTCCAGTCGTCATTCCAGGGGCTGGGAATGCTCCTCCTGATGGCGATCCTCGTCATCTACATGGTGCTGGGGATCCTGTACGAAAGCTTCATCCATCCGCTGACGATCCTCTCCGCGCTGCCGTTCGCCGGCTTCGGCGCGCTGGTGACGCTCCTTCTCTTCCACACGGAGCTCTCGATCTACGCATTCGTGGGAATCATCATGCTGGTCGGTCTCGTCAAGAAGAACGGAATCATGATGGTGGACTTCGCGATCGAAGCGCAGCGCAAGGAAGGCAAGGACGCGCAGGCGGCGATCCACGAAGCGTGTCTCGTCCGATTCCGTCCGATTATGATGACGACGATGGCCGCGCTGATGGGGACTCTCCCCATCGCTCTCGGCTTCGGGGCCGGCGCCGAATCGCGGCGGCCCCTGGGTCTCGCGGTGGTGGGAGGTCTCCTCTTCTCACAGATGCTGACGCTCTTCGTGACGCCGGTCTTCTTCACCTACATGGAGCAGTTCCGCGAGTGGCTCGGCCGACGGCGCGGCAAGGGAGAGCCGGCGAGAGAAGTTGTCGAGCCGGGCGCTCCCGAGCGGGAGGAAGAGCGGATTCCGGCGGCGGCGGCGATGCGATCGATCACGCCCGGGGTCTGACCCCGAGATTCACCTCGGTCCGACGACCACCGTGATCGGCAGGGAGGCGTCCTCCGGCCGGCGCGAGTTGACGACGAAGCGCTGCCCGTCTGAGGTCACGTCGTAGTGGTTGCGGGCCTCGACGAGCCGAAGGATCCGCGTCGGAAAGAGCGCGTGCGGTGTCCCGGCTTCGAAGTGCTCGCGCGCATGGACGTCGACCGCCATGACCTTTCGATCGGGCGATATGTAGAAGAGCTCTTTGCCGTCTCCTCTCCACCTCGGCTGGGTTCCGCCGCCGACCGATACCTGCTGCCGGTCGTTTCCCGCCGGGAAGCCCTGAACGTAGATCTCATTCGCTCCCGACTCGTCGGAGAAATAGGCAATCCATCGGCCGTCGGGGGACAGTGCCGCGGTCGACTCGTTGGCGCTCGTCGCGATCAACAGCCGGTTCGTTTTCTCCTGGAGGTCGCGCACGCCGATGTCGAAGCGAAACGTCTTCCAGTCGATCGCGTCGTAGAAGATGTATCGGCCGTCCCGCGACCAGTCGTCGAGCGGCGAGAAGGACGGCAACTGGAAGAGAAGCTTCGGTTTCTCGGAGCTGTGGATGTCGCGCACGAAAACCTCGCCGTGCGGGGGCGAGGCGAAAGCAACGCGTCGGCCGTCCGGGCTCCACAACGCGGTCACGCTGTTGACTCCCGGGTCCACCGCCAGGCGGGTCATTGTTCCGCGCCCGACGTCGGCCAGCCAGGTCTCGCTCAGCCAGGATCGCTGTTTGACCCCCCGGGAGACCAGCACCGAGCGCCCGTCCGGGGAAAACATCGGTTCGAAGTGGGCGGCCGGAGCCCCG
>DASXSX010000180.1:0-14770 GCA_036505815.1 Thermoanaerobaculia bacterium | reverse complement strand
ACTTCCTCCAGTCGCGTCTCCCCAGATCAGGGTCCGGGTCGCGTCGAGATAGAGGTTGTACTGCAGCGTCCCGCCGCCGCTTTTTTGCAACGTCCGGAAGGCGTACGTTTCGGAGTTGCCTTTCGAAAGGTCGATGGTGAGCGTCTGGAGGGCGAGAAGGCTGCAATTGAATGTGACGGAGCCCGTCTGATCGAGTGGGTTCGCATTCAGAGCGTCATAGCTTCCGAAGGAAACTGCTGTGACGACAGTGAACGAGCAGCTCCCGAGGGCCCGGGCGGAACCCGCCGTCAGAAGGAATCCGGCGGCGGCGAGAGCGGCGCGCATCGTACGCCACAGGCGCACCCGAGAACGCGTGTCGCGCGTCATCGGACCTCGCAGACAACGGCGCCCAGGCTGAGGAAACTCGCCGCCGACGGGGGAACCACCAGGACGAACCGACAGACCCCTCCTCCGTATTCGACTTTCGCCGGGTGATGCCCGGCGGGCACGTTCTCGAGATAGAACTCACCGCCGCTGCCGAGTGGTGAGGCGCTTTCCGTCTCTCCGACCCGTACCGTGAGCTGACCCGACGCGGGAACGACCGCGATTCTTCCTTCGCGAACCGTCAGGGTTCCCGTCACGCTCTGGATTTTCCGCACCGGGAAAGAAACGATCGCGCCGCCGCGATGAGGCGGGGCGATCACCTTCTCGGTCGCGTCGATCGAATAGTCGAGCGGAACGTCCTGGTCCTCGATGCTCAACCGGTTTCCATAATAGGAAAGGAGGTCGGGGACGAGCAAGTCGCCCGAATCGCTGGTTCGTCCCACTTCCTGATTGCTCGAGAACCCCCGAACTCCGCCGACGCCCGGCACGCGGATCAAGGCAAAGCTCTGCTGCACGGCCCGAGTCGCGTAGAGTGATCCGCCGATCACCACAAGGCCGCCGCTCGCGTTCAACGTCGTCCGGTTCTGCCCGCCCGTCTGATCGTAGGAGGCCTCGTAGCGGCCGAACGCTCCCTGGTACTGGAGCCGTGCGAGTCCCGATTGACCGGACTGGCCATCCCGGACCTGAACCAGGTATCCGAGTCCGGCGCCGCGCGACAAGGGTCGCTGCACTTCCGCGACGGCGAAGCTCTCGTCCGCACTTCGCTGGTAGGTCAGATCGGCCGTCGCATTCGCACCGAGGGAGTAGGAGACGCCGGCGGAGAACCCCGTGGTCCATCCTCTCCCGGTCTGCGACCGGCCCGCCGAGACGAAGGCGTGCGAGCGGTTGGTGAGTTGCGCGCTGACGGAAAGGGAGGCTTCCGCCCGTCGGCCGCCGTCTCTCATGTTCGAAGATCTGTACTGGGCGCTGACGCCGACGCGCCGGCCGAGCTGGGTCCCGAGGAATCCCTGCCACTCCGCGACCGTCCGGTCCTGTGCCGCAGACAGGCTGGTATGCGCGTAGTGATCGGTCAAAGCGCGGACGGCCGCCCCGAAGCTGACCGGCCGGCCGATGTATGAGAAGCCGAGAGACCCCGCGCCACCAGTCACGCCCTTGTCGCGGCTCGCCGCGGCCGCCAGCTCGATCTCGCCAAACGGCAGCCGCGCGGTCAGGGTCGGCCCGCCGCTCACTAGGTCGCGGGTCGCCTCGAGACGGGCTCCGAGAGTCAGCCCGTTCGTGACGCCCACCCGGTGCCGGGCGAGAAAGGCGAGGCCGGCATAGTCCGCGCTGCGGGTGGCCAGATTCTCCCGCACGAAACCGACGTTGTAGCTGTAGTCCGACAGGCCTTTCGCCAGCACGCCCGTCGAGAAATAGTAGGGAGAAGCGATCTCCCTCTCGTTTCCGAACGCGTCCCGCAGAACGAGTCGCGTCGAACCGCTCCCGGCGGACACGGGAACGTTCTGGAGGTCGAATTGTCCGGGCGGCAGCACTTCCCGGCGCACGAACGTCCCATTGACGTACACGTCCACGGTCGAGGGTGTAGACACCGCCCCCGAGAGACCGAACTGGGGAAACCGAACGAAGTAGGGATCGAGATCGAAGTTGCGGGCGAGGCCGACTCCGGCCAGGAAGGCGCCGCCTCCGAGCGACCCCGTCTCGGCGAACCGGTCGCCCAGGGTCCAGCGCCGCATCCGGCCGGGGTCGTCCATCGTGAAGTTCGACAGCCCGCGAACGAAGGCGCCGTCGGCGTTGACGGAGACACTGCTGTAGAGGAGGTTCCCGCGGACGTTCCATCCCGCCTCGCCGAACCCGGAGATCCCGCGGAAGTCGGAAGTATTCAGGGAGTAGTTGAGGAACGCGCTGGAGTCCCGGGAGAGCACCATGCCCTTCGGCGCTCCCGTCCGGAGGTTCACGGACGTGGCGCGCAGACGACTCGGAGCGACGGTCAGGCGCAGGTCGAGCTCCTTCTCGTCGAGCGCGAAGCGGATGTCGGGGGCGAGCGAAAGCAGCGAGACCTGGGGCTGCCCGCCGATCGTCTCTCGATTTCCGTCGAACTTCAGCACGCCGGCCTTCTCAAGTTCGGCGACTCCAACGAACACGTCGAGGCCACGCAGTAAGGCGATGACCTCTCCCTTCGGCTGGTCGTTCACCCGCAGGACGAGAACGGCTTTCTGATCTCCGGGTGTCTCCGCTCGGGAGGGACAGGTCCCGACCGCCAGAGCGATCGCCAGGCCGAGCCGGCCGAACGACTTGCGAAGAGACATCACTCGTGCACCTTGTTCGCGCGGGTCCGGTCAGGAGCCGTCCGCCTGGTCGGCCAGTTAAATCGCCCCCGGGTCCTTCCGGGGGCACCGCAGAATTTCCGGATGACGAATCCGCCCCTTCGTCAACGACAGGCGGCCGCGGACGACTCCAGATTCTCGAGGACCGTGCCATCGTCCACCTGCGCTTCGATGACGAAGCGGGCGACCCTGTCGCACTCTCGCTCTGGAATCTCGATCTCGTAGTCCCGGGACCCACCGGCCAGGACATACCAGCCGTCGGATTCGCGTTCGAAGCGCTCATCTCCCGCGGGACCGAGGCCTTTCACACGAATCCCCCGGAGGGTAATGTGGACGTTGCCCGTGTTGCGGACGGAGAAGCGGAGGATGCCGGCACGGGCGGCCGTCGCGTCGACCCGGGTGCCCTTCTCGGACTCGTTCGGCTGGAGAAAGATCGGGATCCCCATGCGAGTCCGGATCTGAAGTTCCGATCCTGTGGAGCTCCCGGCCTTCTCGAGCTCGGGAAGCTCCTCGAAGAAGATTCGGTACGCCTTTTCCTGCGGCCCGAATGCCGCAGTCGTCCCGACCCGCACTTTTCGCTCCTCGCCCGGTTGCACGGACAGGACGGTCGGAAAGAAGACGATGTCCCGCGTTGGTGTCAGCTGCATTCGCCCCTGCGGGTCTTGATCCCAGGAAAAAACGTCCGCCTGGAACCGAAGCGTCCGGTCGCTCTCGTTCTTCAACGTCAGGAGAGCTGTCGGAACGCGCCGGGAGAGCAGGACCTGGACGGGCGTGATCTTGAAGGAGCTCGCGAAACAGACGCCGGGCCGCGAGATCGCGAGCCCGGCGAAAAGAGAGGGGAGCAGGAGGGAGACTCTGAGAAACCGATTCAAAGTGTCTCCCCCCTGCCCTGCCTCGAGAACCTCGTTGCGGTCTTAGAAGTTGACCGTTGCGACCACGGTATCGGTATAGTCGCCGGTCGTGGACGTCTGATTGACCGGGACCCTGCCGTAGATCGTGGACGTCACAGCAGTGATGCCGACAGCCGGAATCGCGGCGGGCGAGGAGCCATCCGTACCGCCCCAGACTGTCGCGCGAAGCGCATCTTGGTAGAGCTGGTAGCCGAGATAGTTGCCCGTAGCGCCCTTCTGCATCCGCCGAACCGGCGCGGCCGCGCTCGGGCCGCCTAATTCGTTCAGGCCCGGGCCCAACCAGATCTTCGGAAGGGATCCAACGGAGCAGGTCACGTCGACCGATCCCGTCGCGTCCTTCGGGGTGGCGGAAAGAGCGTCGTAGTTTCCGAAGGCGACCGGGAGCGCCGTGATGCTGCAGCTGGAGACGACGGTCGCCGAAATATTGACGTCTGCGGTCGTGGCCGCGAAGGCCGGGGCGGCAAGGAAAGCGAGACCCAGGGTCAAGATTCCTAAAAGAACCTTCTTCATCGATTTCTCCTGTGCCTCTCTCGAAGCGCGGTTATTTGAGACAAAACGTGGGGTGACAAAGGCGAGGCCTCCCCCGAGGTACCCGGCTGTGTCTTCGTCATGTCTCATGGGTTTCGTATCCCAAGAGAGCAACCGATGTGCCGCCAGGCAACCCGCCGAGAATCCAGTGAGCCTAGAGGCGTAAGTCCCTTGTTGCCAGATCTTCGCCGAGGAGCGTCGCGCGCTCGGAAGCGACACGTTTTGGAACCGAGGGCCAAATTGAGGCGGTGCCCAACGACAAAATGTGACGGCCGGCGGCCGCTGCGGCCGAAGCCGGAATCAGAGCATGAAATCAGAAGAATTCACGCGAATTTGGCTCAACCGAAGTCGGCGATCCAGTCCGGGTGACGCCGCGGAAGGCGATCACCTTTTTCAAAACGAGATGCGCGCCCCCAACCGCAGCGACCTCGGCGCCTGCCGCAGGAACGCCTGCTTGTATCGCTCGTTGCACTTGGGCTCGTCGACGCTCGAAAGGTTCGAGCCGCAGACGTAAGTCGCGTCGGCGAACTCCGAGATGTTGTATCGCTGGTCGAGCAGGATCGGCCGCTGGGCGTTGATGACGTTGAAGACGTCCGCGATCAGGTTCACCGTCACCGGCCCGAGCCGGACCGGGTACCCCAGGTGAACATCCGCCTCGTAGTTGTCGGGAGCCCGTCCCTCCGCGCCCCGTTTCGTCAGGAAGAACTCGTAGCGTCCGTACACGTCGGAGAATCCGTAGCGCGTGAGCGGAGTGCCGGTCCGGTAATAGGCCAATAGCCCCACGGTGAGCTGAAAGGGCGTCACGTACACGCCCGCCACCTTGAACTGATGGCGCCGGTCGTTCGAGAGCGGGCCGGTATTCGTGATCACGGCGCGGTTCTGTCCGTTCGTGAAGAAGTCGTAGTAGTCGTAGGCCGCCGAGATATTCGGGTCCGGCCCGACGTTGGTGAACGGCGCGACCTCGCCGTCGTAGTTTCCATCGAGCTTCGACCAGATGTACGACGCCACCATCTGCCAGTTGTTCGAGAAGCGCTTGGTGACGTCGAGCTGCACGCCGCGGAAGATGCGCTTCGGCTCCGGCGCCGGAAATGTCGTCGCATAGTCGAGCGTGAAGATCCGCTTCATGATCCCCTCGCCCGGGTTTCCGATGCAGTAGGTCCCGTCGTCCATGCAGAGGAAGTCCTCGATGACCCGGCCGTAGTCGCGATAGATGTACTTCGCCCCCACCGCGAGATCGGGAATCACCTCGCGCTCGCCGCCCACGATGAACTCCTGAACGTACTGGTTCTTGAGGTCGGGATCGGTGGGCTCGGTAGACCCGCCGAGAATGACACTCGGCGTATCGAGGATCGCATCGGCCTGGGGATCCGGGACGATCCCCGTCGGATCGAAGTTGTTGACCCTCGGCTGCCGCTCGAACGCGAACGAGCGGACGACGAGGTCCATCGGGATCTCCTCGTAATAGAGGCCGTAGGATCCGAAGACCTTCGTCTTGGTGTCGCGCCCGGGATTCCAGACGACACCCAGCCGCGGGGCGAAGTCCTTGTCCAGGGTGATCTGCGTGACTCCCGTGGCGCCGATGATCTCCTGGCGATCCCATCGGACCCCGACGTTCAGCGTCAGGTTCGAGAGAATGCTCCATCGATCCTGGAGGTAGGCCGTCCAGATCTTGTGCTCCACGCTCGCGTTCAATTGCGACAGAGGCGCGTTGAACGGCGACGTCGTCGCGTTCGGGATCGTCCAGTAGAAGTGTTGATAGATCGGCCGCGCCGGGTTCTCCGGGTTGTCGAAGATCGTGACCTGCTGGCCCCCCGACATGTGTTTGAGGACCTCCGCCGAATCCTTCTCGTACTCGACGCCTCCTTTGATCTCGTGGTTGCGCAGGAAGCCGGTCGCCGACAGCGCGAAGTGATTCCGCCGGAAATTCTTCTTCTGGATCAGGCCGAAGCCGCCGGTCTGGAAGTTGTCGGCACGCGTGTCGATGAACTCGACCGTGTCTCCCTCGGTGGTCGCCGGGCCGATCGAGTTGCGCTCCTCGTGACGCGCGCCCTGGGCGGACATCGCGAAGGCGGACCGGAACAGGCCGTCCCAGCGCAGCGAGTAATCGCGCCCCCCGAAGTCCTGCCGCCCGAGGAAAGTCGCCAGCCCTCCGTTCAGGGTGTGGTTCGGGTCGTTGATCGCCCCGGTATCGGTGCGCGGGTCCTGGATGAACGAGGCGACGAGCGTGTGGCCGGGAGCGAAGCCCCAGGTGAGCTTGCCCGAGCCCAGGTTCCGGATGCTCTTCGACTCGACTTCTTCCCCTTCCAACGGACCGGCGGTCAAAGCGTTCGTCGTTTTCCGGGTGACGCGGTCGTAGGCGCCGAAGAACCAGAGGCGGTCCTTCAGAATGTAGCCGCCCAGGTCGGCTCCCCAGTCGTCGCGTGTGAATCCGACGCTGGTGCCCTGGAGTGTCTCGCCGACGTGCTTCGTGTCGGCCTGGAGGGAGTCGTGGTCGTAGTAGCCGAAGACGTCGCCGTGGAACTCGTTGCCCCCCGAGCGGGTGATCACGTTGATGATCCCTCCGGTCGAACGCCCGTACTCGGCCTCGTAGCCGCCGGTCTTGACGTCGATCTCCTGGATGAACTCGAAGTTCAACTGCTTGCCTTCCAGGCCGTATTCGATGTTCGTCGTGTTGGCCCCGTCGATCAGATAGGCGTTCTCGGCTCCCGACGAGCCGTAGACAGTGATCGTCGTCTGATCGATGTTGTTGTTGCTCGCGTCGGTCGAGACGCCGGGGGCGATCTGGACGACGGAAGAGTAGTCGCGGCCGGTCGGGAGGTTCTGGATCGCGCGCTGGCCGATGTTGACGCCGAGCGTCGGCGACGTCGGATCGATGGTCAGCGCCTCGCCCGACACGACGACCTCTTCGCGGGCCGTTGCTCGTAGGCGGAAGTCCGCGGTGACGTTGCGGTCGAGCAGGGCCTGCACGGTCTGCTCGGCGTGCCCGAACTGAGGCAGCGACGCCGAGACGGTGTAAGGACCGGGCGGCAGGAGCGGGAGCCGGTAGGAGCCGTCGTTCGCCGTCACGGTGGTCTTGGTCCCCTGTAATGCCGGTCCGCGCGCTTCGACGGTCACGCCGGGAAGCGGAGCGCCGGCATCGTCCGTGACGACGCCGACGATCGAGCCGGTGGTCTGGGCAGTTGAGACGGACGTGAGCGCGAAGAGGAACAGGAAAAAAGTGCCGGCGACCCTGCGCATGTGTGCCTCCGTTTACATCTGCCGCCGATCCTAGCCGATCCTGGACGCTTGTGGTAAGACCCGCGGACGCATGGCGCTTTTTGGACGGGAACGCGCGACTGCAAGGCCCGCCGTCCCAATTCGCCTGCACCTGGGTTGCGGCCAGTCGCCGATTCCCGGATGGCTCAACATCGACGTCCAGCAGCTTCCGGGCGTCGATCGGGTCTTGGACGTGCGGCGAGGCCTCCCCTTCGAGAACGTCGCGGCAATCTACGGCGAGCACTTCCTGGAGCACCTCGAGCTTCAAGAGGGTCTCGCGTGCCTCGTGGAGTGCCGCCGGGCGCTCGCGCCCGAGGGGATCCTCCGGGTCTCGACGCCGAATCTCGACTGGGTCCTCGAGTCACACTACCGCTACGGCCAATGGGCGAGCGCGGACGAGGCGATCTCCGACTGCTTCCGAATGAACCGAGCGTTCCACGGCTGGGGACACCGTTTTCTCTACAACCGCCAGGCGCTCGAGGCGGCGCTGCGAGCGGCAGGGTTCGCCAGGATCACGATGCACCGCTACGGGGAGAGCGACATAACCGAGCTCGCGGGGCTCGAACGGCACGAGAAGTCGGGCGATACAGCCGAGCTTCCCCACGTCCTGATCGCGCAGGCGAGCGGCCGCGGTCAACGTACGGAGATCTCGCGGGAGCTCCTCGAGGAATACCGGCAGGCGCTCGAGGCCCGCTAGCCCGGTTTCACCGCCGTCGCGCGCAAGTACTGCGTGCCGGCTCCCCGGATCTCCGTCACGCGAAACCGAGAGCGCTCGAGGCGGCGCTCGAGCTCCCGCGCCGAGAAGACGACGCCCGACCAGGAGTCGGCGATCCACCGGCGAAAGACCTGACGCGAACGGCCGTCGACCTGGACGCGAAACGTGCCGCCGGGCGCGAGCACGCGAAAGGCTTCCCGGAAATAACGCTCGGCGTAAGCCTTGCGCGGAAGATGCTGGAAAACGATGTGCGAGAAGACGAAGTCGAACTCGTCGTCGGACAGGAAATCGAGCCGGCCATCGGTCGAGCGGAGCTCGACGTTCGGCAATCCCGCGCAGTAGTCGCGCGCGCGGCGCAGCATCTCGTCGGAGAGGTCGACTCCGACGACCCGCGCGACGCGGCCGGCGAGCGGTTTGACGAGCCGTCCCGTTCCGCAGCCGATCTCCAGGACCCGCCACCCCGGGAGGACGTCGAGACCGTCGAGAACGTGCTCTTCCAGATCGCGGAGGCCGGAGGCGGCGAACGACGAGGGTGACTCCGCCGCCGTCGTGCAGACGTAGAAGGGCGCGTTCTCGCTCGCGCGCCGGTCCCAGTCGGCGCGCATCGCGTCGCGCCTGCGCCAGAGCCGGCCGAGCAGCGACCGCGTGAAGGGGACGTCGCGCACGAATCGAGCCTAAACCAACGAGTTCGCTCTGCCGACCGTAAGATCGTCGGCGATGCCCGCGCTGCTGTCGCTTCTCCTCTACGCGGCGACGGCGTTCGCTCTCGGAGGCGCGGCAGCGTGGCTCCGCCGTCCCCTGCCCGCACGGATCTTCCTCGCGTTTCTCGTCCTGCCGGTCCTGTTCCTTCTCCCGGCGTTTGTCGGCGGCAAAACGATTTTCCCCGTAGACCACGCGATGAGCCTGCCTCCCTGGAACTCGGTGCCGCACGACCCGCCGGCGAACCCGAACTTGAACGACGTCGCGACCCAGATGGCGCCCTGGGCCAAAGCGGTCCGGCTGGCCTGGAAGGAAGGCTCGCTGCCCTGGCGCGGGCGCTGGAACGCCTGCGGCACTCCGCTCGCCGCCAACGGACAGTCGGCGGCCTTCTCTCCGCTGACGTTCCTCCTCATGGCTGTCCCCCTCGCCAACGCCTTCAACCTGGCGGCGGCGGTGAAGCTGTTCGCCGCGCTCGCGGGGATGTGGCTCTGGCTCTCCGAGCTCCGGCTGTCGCGGGGCGCGGCTCTCTTCGGCGCGGCCCTCTTCGCCTTCTCGTTCACGATGGTTCCCTGGCTTCTTTTTCCGCACACGTCGGTCATCGCGCTCTGGCCGTGGGCGCTCTTTGCGATCGAGCGGACGCGGGAGCCCGGGAGCCGGGGACCGGCGACGGCCGCTCTCGTCGTGATCCTGGCTCTCCAGCTCCTGGCCGGCCATCCCGAAAGCGTCGTCCTCGAGGCTCTGTTCGCGGCGATCTGGCTCGGCGCCCGCGCTCTCGCGCGGGACCTGGGCGAGCCGCGACGGATCTTCGGCGCCGCCGCGTTCGCCGCTCTCGTCGCGGTCGGATCGACCGCATTCCTCCTCGCTCCGCACGTGCTCGCCATCCGCGACTCCAACCGCGCCGTCACGGCGCTCGACTTCTCGAAGCGTCTTTCCGTCCGGCTCGCCCCGCACGCGCCCGGCTGGACCTACGGCCTCTTCACGGCGATCCAGCCGCGCTCGCTGGGCGACGCGATGGCCTCCCCGATGCTGCCGATCGCCGCCGGATCGTTCCCCGAGATGGCGCTCGGCCACTTCGGCGTCGCGGGCTGGGCCTGCGCGCTGCTGCTCTTTCGGCGCGGCTCCCGGAGGCCGCGGGCCGAGCTCGCTCTTCTTGCGCCGCTCCTCGCCGGTTTCGCGACGGCGATCCTCCTCTGGCCGGTCTTCGAGCTCTTCTTCGTGATCCCGGGCGTCCAGCTGATGCTGCCGCTGCGCTTTTTCACATGGGTCGCGCTCGCGGGCAGCGCGCTCGCCGCCTTCGAGATCGACCGGCTGGAGAAGGACATCGAGGCCGGTCGGGCAAGCGGGCTCGCGCTTCTCTGGTCGGCCGGAGTCGTTCTGGCGCTCGCCGCAGTTCCGTTCTGGCGGCTGGCGCCGTTCCGCTCGTCGGTCGGCGCTCTCGTGCCGCAGCGCCGGGAGCTGGCGTTCGCGGCCGCAGCGCTCCTGGCGCTCGGCTCGATCGGGGCGGCGTTTTCGAGGAAGAGCATCCGCGCGCCCGTTCTCGCGATGCTCGTCGCGCTCGTCGCCGCTGCCGAGCTCTTCGCGCAAGGAATCCGCCTCTACCGATTCGGATCGCCGGTGCAGTTCTACCCGCCGACGCTGCTCGTCGAGTTTCTCCGGCGGCAGCCGCGCCCGTTCCGGATCGTCGGCGAGGGTCCGGTCTTCTATCCGGGCGTCAACGTTTTCGCGGGCCTGGAAGACGTGAGGATCCACGACCCGGTCGAGAGAAGGGAGTACGTCGAGCTGCTCGACGCAGCGTGCGGGTACGACCCGTCCACGTATTTCAAGCACGTCGGCGACGTGAACTGCGCGCTGCTCGATTTCCTGAACGTGAAGTACCTCGTGGCGGCCCCGAACCGCGAGGCGCCCGGACCGAAGTGGCGCCTCGTCTACTCGGGAAAGGACGGGACGGTCTTCGAGAACGAGCACTCCATGGGGAGGATCTTTGCCCCGCACCGGATCCGCACGGCGAAGGGAGGAGAGAACATCCGCGACTTCGCCTCCCTCGACTGGTTGCACGAGGCGATCGTGGTCATCGATCCGGCCCGCGGATTCCCGGCGTCCGAGACGGCGTCCAATGGCGCCGTCCGCGTTTCCGACTACCGGGAGAGGACGAACTCCGCCTCGTTCCGGGCGCAGACGCCCCCGGCCGGCGCGGTCGTGGTGGCGAGCCTGGTGCAGGACGGCGGCTGGACGGCCCGCGATGAGTCGGGTTCGACGTTGTCGACGTCCCGGGCAAACGGGCCGTTTCTCGCGATCGCACTCCGAGGAGGCGACCACCGCATCCGGCTGACATACGCGCCCCCCGGCTCGAAGGCGGGAGCGCTCGTGTCGCTCGCCACGCTGGCCTTCCTCGGGCTCGTCCTCGCTCGCCGGCATCGCGCGCCGTCGTCGAAGTCCGGCCACCTGTGATATCTGCGGCCGCGTGGCCGCTCCCACGCGATGGGACGATGGACGGTTTACGTCCCACCTCGAATCGCTCGTGTGGACGGCGTCCCCCGTCGTCCGGCGCTACCTTCACGTGCTCGTGAGCGGCGACCCGGGCTGCGACTGGTTGACGTGGGTCGAGCACGCGCATCTCCCCCCCGACCTCGAAGCGGCGCTCGTTATCGGGTGCGGCTCCGGCTGGCTCGAGCGCGCCCTCGCCGGGCGCGGCCGGTTTCGTTCGATCGTGGCCTGTGACTTCGCGGCCGACACGGTCGCGCGAGCGCGCCAGACCGCCGAGGAAGCGGGCGTCACCGGAATCGCATACCGGGTGCTCGACCTGGAAAACGAGGGACTGCCGGCGGGTCCCTTCGACGCCGTCTTCGCGAACGACGTTCTCCACCACATCGCAGGACTCGAGCCTCTCTATACGAGGATCCACGCGGCGCTCGCGCCCGAAGGCCGGTTGATCTTCAACGAATACGTGGGACCGAACCGATTCCAGTACTCCGACGAGCGCATGGAGCTCGTGAACCGATACCTGCGGGTGTTGCCCGACCGGCTGCGCTGGGACCCGATCACCGGACGGCGCCTCTGGAGGCGCGTCCGCGCGGACGTCAACCAGCTCGTCCTCGACGATCCCACCGAAGCGGTGCGCAGCGAAGAGGTGATGCCGCTCGCGCGGCGATTCTTCCGGACGGAGAAGGAGTACCTCTACGGCGGAGGTCTCCTGAACCCGCTCCTCTTCGGGATCGTGACGAACTTTCGGGCCGGCGATCCCTGGGACGACATGCTGGTTTCGCGGCTCTGCGCGGCCGAAGAGAGGCTGACCGAAGCAGGCGACCTCGAGCCGGACTTCCGGATCTTCGTCGGAGCGCGCCGGGATTAAGGGTCCACCGAGCCGGGCCAGGAAGGCGGGAGCTCCCACAGGGCGACGTCGCGGACGCGGTCGATCTCCCGCCACTCGCCGGGCAGATTCTTGCGGACGTAATCGGTCTCGAAGGGCGCGAGAAGCGCATACCAGCGGAATCCGCGGCTCTCGGTCGAGACCCGGAGCTGCTCGAACCGATCGGGCAGAAGCCAGTTCCACATGACGTAGGTCGCATCCGTGTAGTAGTGCAGAGCGCCGCTCATCTGCATCGAGACGACGATCCCGTTCGCCGGCACGCGCCGCTGCGCGAGCGCGCATGCCTGCGGATAGATGCGCTCCCCTTTGTAGAACCGGTGCACGCGCTGCTTTTCGTCGAACTGAATCCCTACGAAGAGAGCGGCCGCCAGGAGAACGAGGGAGGCGGCAACCGCTCCTGAGGCGGGCCGAGTTCGTCCGACCGGGCGGAGAAGATCGCGGGCGACGACGAGAGCGCCCAGGATCATCGCCGGAATACCCGGCAGAAGAAAGCGCGTGTACCACCACGTCTCGTAGGGAGCGTAGAAGCAGTAAAAGAGGAAGAAGGCCGCGAACCACGAGAGCAGCACGGCTCGATCGCGTCGGGGGGCCTTGCGATCGGCGATGAACGCGAGCCATCCGATCGGAACGAGAGGCGTGAGAAGGCGCGCAACCCAATAGCTGTAGTGCCGCGCTCGCTCGGAAAAATTCGTCCAGGTCGTTCCTTCCTTCAGGATCGAACCGTATCCGGTCGTCCAGGGGCTGCCGAACAGCGCCGCGTTGTAGCCGAGCAGGAAGAGAGCGGCAGGAAGTCCTCCTGCCATGAAGGAGAGCCACGTCTTCGGCCGGGGAGGGAGCGCGAAGAGGAGCGGCGCGAGAACGAGTGCGTTCGTAGGCCTGACGAGAATCCCGATTCCGTATGCAAGACCGGCGAGCGCCGCCCACACCACGCTCTCTCGGACACGGCACTTGTAGGCGGCGAGAACCGCCGCCAGCGCCCAGGCGGTCGCGAGGGCGTCGCTCATGGGCTGCAGCGTCTGGTAGACAAACGTCGGAAAGAAAGCGAGAAGGGCGCAACCCGCGAACGCGAACGGAGGCGGCAGGCAGAGTTCCCGGCCGAGGAAATAGAGGAGCACGAGGCACACGAGACCGGCGAGCGGGCTCACGAGAAAAGGTGCCTTTGCCCACCCCCCGATTCGTCCCGCAAGCGCCATGTGTAGCGGAAGCCCCGGCGGATAGCTCGGGGCCATGCGGCCCGGCTGCTCGAGCGGCGTGTATCCGAGCGGAACGAAAACCGGCATGAAGTCCTGCGGGAGACCAAGTCGCTGAAGCCCTCGGATCGGCTCGGTCACGTGACCTCCGTCGAAGAGCCGCGCCGCGTTGACGTAGCCCGAGCTGTCCGATCCGCCCGCGGAGAACGACGTGTGGTGGAAAAGAGCGAGCGAGTAACCGAGAAAGAGAGCGGCCACGGCGAAGCGGAGGAAGCGTCGCCGCCCCTCGCTCATCGAATCCGGCACTCGATTCCCACCGTCTCGCGAATACGAAACGGTAACGTATCCGGAGTCGACTCCGATTAGCCGGCGTTCACTTGCTGGGACGGGGGATGAGAACCGGGAACCGGTCGAGGAGCCGTTCCGGCCTTCGAGCTGGGGCGTCTCGTCTGCACGCACGGAACGGCGCGTCCGTGCCAGAGACGCATCGCCCACCACGCGAAATACGCGTATCCCGCGAGTCCTCCGATTCCGAAGAGGCCGGAGAGTGTCGTACCTGCGGCGAGGACTGCGAGGGAGGCGCCTGCAAGAAGACTCGCGAACGCCAGAACGCCGGTTCTTTTCGCCAAGGCATCGCGCCGCGCGCAGGAGATGACTCTCATCGCCGCGAGCATCCATCCGCGCGGCGGAAGAAGTCCGGAAGAAGGGGAAAAGGATTTCGAAAGAGAAATCGGGTGGATCACCCGACCCGAGCTCCGTCCGAAAACAAAAAAGCCCAGGAACGAGTCCCGGGCTTTTTGAAAGTGAATTCCCCGGCGACGTCCTACTCTCCCACGCGGTCTACCGCGAAGTACCATCGGGGCTGAAGGGCTTAACTGCCGTGTTCGGAATGGGAACGGGTGTGGCCCCCTCGCTAAGGTCACCGGGAAAACTTGACCTTCCTTGTATTACCTGGGGTTTCAGGGGACCGCAAGGTCCCTGCCAGGAGAGAGTCGGTGTCGATTTTCGATTCGCGCTTTAAATATTTTATGGTCAAGCCTCACGGCCGATTAGTACGGGTCAGCTTCACGCCTTGCAGCGCTTCCACACCCCGCCTATCAACGTGGTCATCTCCCACGGGCCTTCAGGGGATTGCTCCCGGGAAATCTCATCTTGAGGAAGGCTTCCCGCTTATATGCTTTCAGCGGTTATCCTTTCGAACATCGCTACCCGGCCGTGCCGCTGGCGCGACAACCGGTGCACAAGAGGTTCGTCCGTCCCGGTCCTCTCGTACTAAGGACGGATCCTCGCAAATTTCCTGCGCCCACACGAGATAGGGACCGAACTGTCTCACGACGTTCTAAACCCAGCTCACGTACCGCTTTAACCGGCGAACAGCCGGACCCTTGGGACCTGCTTCAGCCCCAGGATGCGATGAGCCG
>DASXSX010000179.1:0-23290 GCA_036505815.1 Thermoanaerobaculia bacterium | reverse complement strand
TGAATGCGCTGGATATCGGCGACGACGGCGTCGAGCGTTGCAGCCATGCGTCGATGCATCTCGTGCGGGTCGTCGCCCTCGACGAAATAGGGCAGGTGACCGTATCCGCGGAGCAGCGCCTCGAGCTCGTCGCGAGGAATGCGCGCCAGCACCGTGGGGCCGGCAATCTTGTAGCCGTTCAAATGGAGGATCGGGAGCACCGCGCCGTCGCTCACCGGGTTGACGAACTTGTTCGAGTGCCAGCTGGCTGCCAGCGCGGCCGTTTCGAACTCTCCGTCTCCGACGACGCAGCAGGCCAGGAGACCCGGGTTGTCGAAGACCGCGCCGTACGCGTGGGCGAGGCTGTAGCCGAGCTCACCGCCTTCGTGGATGGAGCCGGGCGTCTCGGGGGCGGCGTGACTCGGGATGCCCCCCGGGAAGGAGAACTGCTTGAAGAGGCGCCTCATCCCCTCTTCGTCCTGCGAGACGTCGGGATAGAGCTCGCTGTAGGTTCCTTCGAGGTACGTATTGGCCACAACGGCGGGTCCGCCGTGGCCGGGACCAACCACCAGGATGGCGTTCACGTCGTAGGTCTTGATGAGGCGATTCAAGTGCACGTAAATGAGATTGAGCCCGGGCGTCGTCCCCCAGTGTCCGAGAAGCCGAGGCTTGACGTGGCTGACGTTCAGAGGAACCCGCAGCAGCGGGTTGTCGAGCAGGTAGATCTGACCGACCGATAGATAGTTCGCGGCGCGCCAGTAGGCATCGATCCGGTCCAACTCCTCTGGTGACAAGACCTCATTCATGACCTCTCCCCATCGGTTCCTGCGGCCGCCCGAGGAGGGCCGCTGCCTCTCGAGCGATCTCGCCCGCCTCGTCGGCGATAAGCACACGGACGTCGACTCCCCCCCGTGGGGAGGCGATCGGGCCTTCTCGACCGACAACCGCTCGATTCGCGTCTTCATCCAGCCGGATTCCGAGCGCGTCCAATTTGGAAAGACACGCGGAACGCACTTCCGCGCTGTTCTCTCCGACGCCGCCCCCGAAAACAATGCCGTCGGTGCCGCCCAAGACCGCAAGGTAGGCTCCGACGTACTTGCGAATGCGATAGCAGAAGACCTCGATCGCGAGCCGGGCCGAGGGGTCGTCCGGCCGGCCCAGCAACTCCTGCATGTCCCCGGTCGAGCCCGAGATTCCTCGAAGACCCGACTCCCGATCGAGAAGCTGCTCCAGTTTCTCGGCGTCCAGACCCCCCAGCCGCTGCAGCGCCAGGACGACGCCCGGATCGACGTCTCCGGATCGCGTGGACATGACCAGCCCTTCGATAGGCGTAAAGCCCATCGACGTGTCGAGCGGAGCGCCCCGGAGGACGGCCGCCGCAGAGCAGCCGGATCCGAGCTGGAGGCTCACGAGCCGACCTCCGTCCTCGAGATCCGGGCGCAATCGGCTCCAACGGCGCCATAGAGCTTTGTGTGCGAGTCCGTGGAATCCGAATCGTCGGATCCCATGTCGCGAGGCGAGGTCGGCGGGGATCGCATACGTGGATGCGACCTTCGGCAGGTCGGCAAAGTATGCCGTGTCGAACACACAAACCTGAGGAACTGTCGGCCCGAGGACGTCGCGCGCCGCACGCGTCCAGGCGAGGGCCTCCGGCACGTGCAGAGGGGCGAGCGGCGCCAGCTCGGCTAAAGCTTGTGCCACCGAGTCATCGAGCAAAACCGGCTCCACGAAACGATTTCCGCCGTGAACGAGCCGATGCCCCACCGCCGCCGGTGTTCGCGAGGCGTACCTTTCCAGGAAGTGCGCGATCGTTGCCGCGCGGTCTGCGGGACGCCTTCCCTCGTGCTGGGACCCCAGCCTCTCGACCGCGTTGCCGTCTGAGGCAACGAGAGAGAGGCGAACGGAAGAGCTTCCCGCGTTGATCGTCAGGATCGTCGGCATTTCCCGATCATCTTTACTCGGGCGATTTCATCACTTCGACGATCGGGCAGGAACCGCGGAGTATCCGTTCGCCGACGTCGAAGAGCGCGTCGCGGCCGTACAATCACTTTCCTCATGCGGTACCGGTACGGCGACTTCCCCATCGACCTCCTCCGCGAGCTCCTCACCTTCCAGGAGCTCACCAAGCTATTCCTCCAGCTCGTGCTCCAGACGGGCGGCGACGTCGAGGAGGCTCTGAAGTGGATGAAGTACCTCCAGGAGCGCGGGATGATCGACCCGTCGATCGACCTCGACCAATTCCGGCGCGAGCTCGAGAAGAACGAGGTCCTCGAAGAGCGGGACGGCAAGCTCGCCCTGTCGGCGGCGGGGGAACGCCAGATCCGGCGCTCCGCGCTCGAAGAGATCTTCACGTCGCTGACGAAATCCGGGCCGGGGTACCACGCGATCCCGCGCTCCGGGGCGGGCGGCGAGCTCCTTCCCGAAACGCGGCCCTACGAGTTCGGCGACAGCCCGACGTCGATCGACGGCGTCCGCACGATCGGAAACGCCGTGCGCCGCGACGCGAACGACATCGCGTTGAAGCCCGAAGACTTCGAGGTGCACGAGGAAGAGCACCTGACGTCGTGCGCGACCGTGCTCGCGATCGACATCTCCCACTCGATGATCCTCTACGGAGAGGACCGCTTCACGCCGGCGAAGAAGGTCGCGCTCGCCATGGTGGAGCTGATTCAGTCGAAATACCCGAAGGACTCGATCGAAGTGATCCTCTTCGGCGACGACGCGAAGCGCGTGCCGATCTCGGAGATCTCGAAGACGCAGGTCGGCCCGTTCCATACGAACACGAAGGCGGGGCTCGCCCTCGCCCGGAAGCTGCTCGTGCATCGCAAGAACCCGAACAAGCAGATCTTCCTGATCACCGACGGCAAACCTTCTGCGATCTGGGAGCGCGGGCGGCTCTACAAGAACCCGTTCGGGCTGGATCTCAAGATCGTCAACCGAACGCTCGAGGAGGCGGACGCCTGCAGGCGCGACGGGATCACGATCACGACGTTCATGATCGCGACCGACTCCTACCTGGTCGCGTTCGTCGATAAGCTCACCAAGATCAACCGGGGACGCGCTTACTATGCGTCTCCGTACAACCTCGCCGAGTTCCTTTTCACCGACTACATCCGGAACCGCAAGAAGTTCGTCCATTGAGCGGCGCCGCGTGGATTTTTTTCGGCGCCGTGGTGCTGATCGCCGGCGTTTTCCTCGTTCCCCGCCTCCTGATTTCTCGGGCGCAGGACTTGCTGGCGAAGCGGACCATGGCGCGCGAAGGCAAGTCGTTGAAGCTCCTGACTCGGGCGGAGCTCGCCGTCGGTCGGTTCCGGCGGATCCCGGGTCTTCTGTTGTGGAGAGACGACGTGCTTGCGTTCCAGGGGATCGCCGGCCACACGGTGAACATCCCGCCGTCGCGGATCCAGAAGATCGTCACCGCCGACCGGCTCGCGAGCGGTCGCCTGCTGATCAAGCTCGAGGTGCTGAGGTTGACCCACGCGGACGGAGAAGAGCTGGAGTTCGTGGTCGCGCGCGACAGCGCCGACGCGTGGCGAAGGTTACTCGGCGAGTGGTCCGTCCGCGAGCACCAGGCGGGGGCGGCTCCACAGGAAGTCGTGACACCGGGCAGGAAAAGCTAAAATCGTCTTCTCGTGAAGCCCCGGTCTTCCTTCCTCGCGGCCCTGCTGGTGTTCGCCACCGTCCCCGCTGTTGCGGCTCCCGCGACGAAGAAGCCTCGCGTTCGGATCACGCGCGCGCAGCGCGTGAATCCGAGTCCGGTTCTGGGGAGCGATCCCGCGATCTCTCCGCGCGGATCGGGCTATCCGGCGGTCGTTCTGGGCGAGCCCGTGCGGCGCTGGACCGGAGAGCCGATCTCGCTCGACGTCAAAGACGCGGACATCCGCGACGTGCTCTTGACTTTCTCGAAGCTCGCTCGATTGAACATGGTGATCGATCCGGACGTGCGCGGCTCGGTCACCGTGCGACTCGAGAACGTGCCGTGGGACCAGGCCCTGGAAATGATTCTCAAGGTCAATGGTCTCGGTTACGTGCTCGAGGGAAACATCGTGCGGGTCGGCGCTCCTACGAAGCTCTGATCGGCCTTAACGGCGGCGCCGCGCCGGCGTCCCACCCTGTCATCCTCGGCGTCCCACCCTGTCATCCCGAGCGAAGCGAGGGATCTCTCCTCGAGCCGGTTATCATCACTCCACGCTGTGGGGTAGTTGAATTGGTACAACGTCCGGCTGTTAACCGGAAGGTTGGGGGTTCGAGGCCCTCCCCCACAGCCAACTTTTTCAGACCCTTACGACGGAAGCGCCTGTCCCGCCGTCCGTGGCTGTGGTGATTTTTGGGGGGAGTCTCCCCGAAAATCGGTTCCGGAGTCTCGCCCGGAGCGTCGAAACTTCGAGGTTGATGGTCCCGGCGGCCGCGCCCTCCCTCGTTCGGACCTCCTGATAGTGCGCCACGTCGGACGCCTCGATATCGGAACAGAGCATCCCACCGAAGAAAGGAGTGACGTGCTCCAGAAGTGCGCCGGAAGGTGGGGCTGGTTTTGGAGGCCCAAACTGGGCTCCGAGAAGCGGAACGGCTGTCAGCCCTGCCCGGAGGCGGGCCACGCGAGCCCTATACAGACGATCCCGACGAGCGTCAGAAGCCAGCGCGAAAGGCCGGAGAATCGGCGGTGTTCCACAGTAGTCCCCCGTCGCTTCGACAGGCACGGCTCTGATCGCCCCGAAGGTGAGGGCACCGGATCATGCGCGGTAAGTCGGCCTTGAGAAGCGGTTACTACAAGCGATTCGACACCTGACAGCGCTTGCTGTCAATGGACGGGAAGGAACCGGCCCTCTCCCGGGTGGGGTTACGAGGCGAGGGTTCTCCACCTCCCACAGAGCGAGATCAACGCCGGCGCGCTAGCGGAGGCGAGGACGACCTCCGCGGGCGTCGGGACGCGGTACGTTGGCCTGGAGCTCGATCCCGGCATCGATGATCGCCCGGAAAACACGCCGGATGTCGGCGGGGCGCAGCCCTCCGGTCGGGCGGCTCGCGGCCGCGGCGAGGATCGCGGCTTCTCTGCGCCGGTCCCGGCGGTGCCCCGGGGTGAGCGCGGCGCAGACAACCAGTCCGGCCCGGAGAGCGAGAAGGTGGGAGATCAGCCGGTCGACCTCGTCGATCGAACGGCGGATCCGGCGGAGCTCGGGACCCTCACGGACCCCGCTATCTGTTCGGCGGCGTGAACTCAAAGTCGCTGGAGCGCGATCCGCCTCGAGGCTCGCGGGGCCGCCCATCGAGCCCCCGATGTGGCAAGTGGAGACCTGACCCCCGATGTGGCAAGTGGAGACCTGACCCCCTTCTTAGTTCGCAGGCACCGGCTGTCGCGCCTCGGCGAGCAGCATTCGGGTCCCGTCGGACCGGGCCGTGTCCCGCTCCGCCTGGATGGCGGCCAGGCGTGAACGCCAGGGCGACAAATTGAAGGGCTCGCCCTTCGGGAAGGCGACATAGGTGTCGATCAGATCCCGGTAGAACCGGACCATGCGCTCGACGAGCGGCACGGGATACTCGCGCCCCTGCACCTTCAGGCACTCGACCTTGAGATCGATCAGGCTCGGGATGTCCTCCAGGAGGAAGAAGGCATCGTTCTTCAGGGCCACGCTCTTTTCCCACTGCTCGTCGCCGCAGTAGAGCTCCCATGACTCCAGACAGACGCGGTAATCGAGGCCGCCGCGGTTCGGGCTCCCCTTGAACAGGTCCTTCCCGAAAGGATCCGTGGTGCGCTCGAGCCGGTGATAGGGGGACATCCAGCACTTCCCGAGGTAGGTGTAGCACTTGTTGGCGTGGATCAGGATTTCGATCCCGACGTCGATCTGCTCCTTCCGGGAAGCCAGCTCCTTGAGGGTCAGCTTCGTGTCCGCCACCACTTGCGAGACTCCGATGGACCGGTAGAAGCGCACGTCCTCGTTGTTCAAGATGTTGGCCCCGATCGAGGCGTGGATGGTGAGATCCGGGAAGTGCCGGTGGACCTGCGCGATGGCGCCGATGTCGGTCATGATCGCCCCGTCCACACCCCAGGACACGAAGCGATCCATCTTCCGGAGCATGGGAGCGATCTCGCGAGACTGCATGTTGGTGTTGATGGCCACGCGCAACTTCGCGCCGCCCCCGTGGGAGATTTCGATGGCGGCATGCACCTCGTCGTCGGACATCTCGTACTGGTCGCGCCGTCGACTCCACCCTCGGGGCCCCACGTAGATGGCGTTCGCGCCGTTCTTGACCGCCCCCTCGACCATCGGAAGATTGCCTGCCGGCGCCAGAAGTTCAACCATGTGCCCCCTCCTTCTCCTACGACTCCGCACGCGAGATCGTCAGCAGGGACCCGATCGCCTGGGGCCGGATGCCCGCGTAGTCCATTCCGCTCTTGCCGAAGTAGAACCCGTTGCACAGACCGATCCGGGCATGATGCCGGAGCGTCTCCCACCAGCCCTCGTCCACGGCGCCATCGCCGCCGATGGTCCGATCCAACGCCGCCCGGTACACCGCCGCGACCTCGCGACGGTACGCGGGACTCTCCGAAACGGCCTCGATCCGGAAGTACCGGTGGCCCTCCGCCAGGAGGCGCGGCAGGTGCTCCAGCATGCACACGTCCTTGCCGCTCAGGATTCCCTTCCCGACCGACTTCATCGCCCAGTCACCCTGTTTGACGAACAGCTCTTTCTGGCAGAGGTCCGGACACTTGATGCCCCACTTCTCCTCATACTCCAGCAGGAAGCAATAGTCGGAGATCCCCAGGGGCATCTTGCCGTGGACCAGGAGCTCCATGGGCGCGCCGCAGGCGGTCGTGATCTCGTTGATCTCGTCCAGGCTCAACTCGTAGTTGGGGGTGAACCGGACGGCCCCGAACCCGCGCAGGGCCTCGGCGCCGGCGTCGGTGTACACGTTCGCAAAGCCCCCGATGTGCACCGGCAATTGTGGGAACTCGTCGTGGGCGATCTTCAGGATCCCCAGGTTATGGATCTCGACCGCCTGGGCGCCGGCCGTCGCCGAGACTTCCAGCATCTTCCGCACTTTGGGCAGGAAGTCGTTCCGCGGTGCGGCATAGGTCGTCACGTAGGCCCGCTTCCCCTGGTCCTGGAGAATGTGGAGTCCCTCCTCGAGATCACCGAGGCGCTCGAGGAAGTTCGCCTCGTAGATCCGGCAGTAGATGTCGCCCAAGTAGACCGCGTCGTAGTCGGAGAGGTCCGACTCCCGGAGGTCCCGCAGGTTCGCGATCGTCGTGTTCAACTCGAACGAGTTCATAGCCCGCGGCTCATGGCTCATCGCCATCTCCTTTTATCGTCCGACTACGGCCCACGTCGCGGGCAATGCTGCCGACTCGATCTCATCCGCGGCCGGAACCGAACCGCTGTCGATCGCCTTCCGGTAGCGCCGGACGAGGGCCGCCAGAAGTTCCACGGGAAGGCTGCGCCCCTGAAGCTTCAAGACATCCACGCCCGCATCGGCGTAGGCCTTGACCTCTGCAATCCGGCTGATCTGGCGGCTCGGAAAGAGCCGTGAGTCCACCCGCCGCCCGGAAGCGTAGAGCTCCCAGGGTTGCTGACAAATCCGGAAGCAGGCTCCGACGCCCCCCCGCTTCATGCTTCCGGTCTGCCGCATCCCTTTGAGCGCGCCCTCCGGCAGATCGCACGCGTCGGCGGGCTCTGACGTGAACTCCGTCGGAAAAGGCGACGGCTTCAGGTGCATGTAGCTCGGCATCCAGCACTTCCCCAGCAGGATGAACTCCTCGACCATGTGGACCATGATCTCCACGCAGATTCCGCGGACGGTCGCGATCTCGCGCATCTCCGTGGGGCTGACGGTCCCCGGCAGGACGACGGCGTGAGCGCCCAGGTCCCGGAAGAAGGCCACATCCGCAACGGTCTGGGCGCCACAGCCGATCGAGGCCGTCAGCCGGAGGTCCGGGAACCGCCGTTTGAGCGCCACCAGGATCCCGACGTCGTTGACGATGACTTCGCCAATCCCCAGATCCACGAGGGCGTGAATGCGCTCGAAGAGCTGAGCGCGCTCCTGCGGCTTCGGGATGGTATTGACGGCGACCTGGAGCCTTCGGCCGGCCGAGGCGACTTGTCGCTGTATGGCCGCGAGCTCGTCCCACCCGAGCTCCCTCCGCGCCCCGCCCCGGCTCCAGCCCTTGAGACCCACGTACACGGCGTCCGCCCCCGCGTCGAGCGCCGCCAGGACGGCATCGGGACTTCCGGCAGGCGCCAGGAGGACGGGCGCGGCCATTACGTCACGACCGAAGGATCCTCTGCCCCGAGGAGTCCGAACGCCGCGGAGGGCAGAATACTACGTGCCGTCGACTATTCATCACGTAGAGTGATTCTAGGCTCCGTTTCCGGCACGGAGTCAAGGGGTTTGTCGACCTGTTCTCTCCCTATAATGCCGGGCGATGGCCGCACGCCAGAGTCTCTCGGAGACTTACCGCACGATGGCCCACCTGCGGCGGTTCTTCGAGTCGGTGCGGAGAACCATCACGACCGAGCCGACGAACGGCGGCTTGACCCCCGCGCAGCAGTTCGCCCTCCTGACGCTCGCCGGCAACCCTCCGAACGAGCCGCTGACCATCGGCGATCTGGCGCGCCAGACCTTCGCCACGATGAACACGACGTCCGCCCTCGTCCGGCGGATGGAGCGCTCGGGGCTCGTCCGCACCACGCGCTCATCGAGGGATCGCCGCTTCGTCTACGTGAAGCTGACCCCTTTGGGCGAACGCCGCCTTCGTCCCTCCACGGCGGCGGTCGTGGAGGCGCTGCGCGCGGCGGCCGACGAGCAGGGTCGGGCCCAGTTGCGGGCCGCTTTCGAGGCCTGGTTCGACAACTGGGGCTCCGTCATCAAGGCGCTCTCTTCCGACAGGCGCCGGCCCCGCGGGCGCCGCTAGGCCGAGCGGGCGATCCTATTTCTTCTTGTCGCTCACAGAGACGAGCAACGAGTCGGTGACGTGGGTGACGAGGCCGTGAAAGATCTTCTTCGCCTTCCGGAAGCCCGGATCCGAGAAAATCTTCTCGAGCGCCGCGAGGCTCTCCAGGTCGACCTGGACCACCCGCTGCGGGGACGACCCGCCCAGCATGCTCTTGTACACGCGGACCGCCTTGACGCCGGAGAACTTCAGCCAGACGTCCTTGCCGGCACCCGCAAGGTATTTCTCGTACTCGTCCAGCTTCCCGGGGAGGACGTCGAACCGGTACTCGAATGTGACCATCCCATCGCCTCCTTTCGGCTACCTGCCCGTCCAGCAGGCCGCCCTCTTTCCGAGGAACGCAGAGATCCCCTCCTGGGCGTCGACCGCCATGGAGTTCATCGACATGATCTCCTTGGCATACGCGTACGCTTTGGGCTGGTCGAGGTCGATCTGCGAGTAGAAAGCCTGCTTCCCGATGGCCAGCGTGACGGGGCTCGCTTCGACGATCCGTGCCGCGAGCTTCTGCGTCTCCTCACGTAGCTCGCCGGCGGGCACGACGCTGTTGACGAGCCCCCACTCGGCCGCCGTTCTCGCGTCGATCTGGTCCCCGGTCAGAAGCATCTGGAGGGCGCGCTTGCGCCCGACGGTGCGGGAGAGCGCGACCATGGGGGTCGTGCAGAAGAGCCCGATCCGGACGCCCGGGGTGGCGAACCAGGCGTCCTCGGCCGCCACCGCCAGATCGCAGGTCGCCACCAGCTGGCATCCCGCCGCAGTGGCGATGCCCTGGACCTCGGCGATGACCGGCTGCGGTATCGACTGGATCCTCGTCATCAGCTCGGCGCAGACGTCGAAGATCTGACGGTAGTCGCTGATGTCTCTGCCGACCAGCTCGCTCAAATCGTGCCCCGAGCTGTAGACCTTCCCGGCGGCCGCGAGGATGACGGCGCGGAGCTGCTTCTCCTCCCCGATCCGTCCGAAGCAGTCCAGGAGCTCCCGCATGAGTTCGAGCGAGAGGGCGTTGCGCCTGTTGGGGCGATTCAGGGTCACGACCGCGACGCAGCCCTCCGTCTCGAAGTCGAGGTTCTCGTACTTCATTTCATGATCCCCCTTCCCGCGGACCTCTCCATCTCCCCGCTCGCCCGTCGAGCGCGCGGAGTTGGATACGGCGCCGGCGAGGCCGGCTCTAATGCCCGCTGTATTGTGGGTAATATTCTTCGTCTCCGATCCACTCGGGGAAGGCAGCGCGCACCTCGCCGAGACAGCGAAAGTCGGCGTCGAACTCGAGGGCGACCACGCGCTGGTCCTGCCCGTCGTAGTAACGGAAGACATACCGCCCATCCGGCAGCGTCTGTGCGTCGATGGCCCGGCTGTCGTCGAAGTTGAGCCCCATGTGGACCAGCAGGTCGGAAACCGAATAGACGACATCCTTGATCGTCAAGGTCCGTCCGCCGCTCCCAAGGGGGCCGTAGCGGCTCTCGATCAGTGCCGGGCCTTTCAACCCGGCCATGGCCCGGTCACGCTTCCTGCGGAGCAACCACGGGCCGCTTGAAGATCAGGTGCAGTCCGATCGTTCCGTAGGCGACGCCGTCCTTGTTCGGGGCGATCAAGGGGACCGAGGAGGCGAGCTCCCAGCCTTCGGTGCCGGCGCCGTTGATCCATTCGTCCAGCCCGCTCACCATTCCTCCCTCGGCATCGCTGAAGATGACCATTCGATCGAAGTATTCCCACTGCATGATCTCGCTCCCGACTGCTCTCGAGCCTAGCATACGGCCCAAGAGAAAAGATGAGGCGCGTCAGGCTCTTGCGAGGTAATCGGCCACCCACGTGCCGACGGTCTCGCGGGCCGAGGAGTTGAAGCGGAGCTCGCTGTGGTTGAACCAGCGCGGAAGGTAGCGGATCAGGCCGTGTTCGTGTTGCACGTCCGGGCGGATGTTCTCGGAGACGAGGCGCTTTTCAGCGGAGGGGAGCTGGGCTTGCAGGATCGTGGCGCCGTCGAGAAGCGTCTGGATGTCGCGCTCGGAGTAGAGAAGGAGGCAGGGGCGGCCGTGCGACGGAACGGGCCCCAGCTTCTCGAGCAACTCGATGACGTACGTCGGGTAGGGCTCGCGGACGCCCGGGCTCGGGAGGTTCTCGAACATCCACTTGCCCTGAGGCGACATCTGCACCATGACGGACGGCGACATTGCGACCATGACGTCCGCCGACGACATGAGCGCGAGCCTTCCTCCCAGGCTATGGCCGATGACGGCAGTCTTGCCGAACTGCCGGACGAAGGCGACGGCGGCCTCCACCTCGTCGCGCATCGCCGGGCCGATCGGAGACATGTTCTCGCCATGCCCGCACAGGTCGATCGCCAGCACGGCGGTTCCTTTCTCGGCGACGGCCGCCGCGATCCCCAGCATGTGATCCTTCGACCCGCCGTAGCCGTGGCACACGACTGCGCCGCCGCGCGGCGAGGTCGGCGAGAAGAGGAAGCCGGGGATGGCATGACCGTCGGGAGCAGTCAAGTCGCTCACCCGCCGAAAGTCCATCTCAACCCCCCGCCGCCTTGGCCTCCAGAGCCGCGAGGCGCGCGTTCATCTCCTTTTGCTGTTGCCAGCGCGCGGTCACGTCCTGGACCATGGCGGCCGCGCCCAGGAGCTCGCCGGTCGGCGAGCGGAGAAGAACGATGTTGAACTCGATGGAGATCCGCGAGCCGTCCTTCTTCGTGGCCGGCACCGCCAGCGCGTCGCGGCCATACTTCGTGACCCCGCTCGCCATGACCCTGGCCCAGCCTTCCCAGTGCCGGGCTCTCTGGCGCTCGGGCACGATCAGGTCCAGCGATTGTCCAAGCGCTTCTTTCGCCGTATAGCCGAACATGACCTCGGCTCCCGCGTTCCAGAAGCGGATCTTTCCCTCGCGATCGGCGTACAGGATCGCAATCGGGCTGTCCTCGACGATTCTCTGATACAGCCAGCCGTGGTCAGCAGTCTCGGTCATGAGATGCTCCTTCGAAGATCGTCCCTCGACCGGGTTGGAGCATCGGCCACGCTCCGGACAGCCGAAGGCGACGCGTAGTGTACCGATCAGCCTATCCCTTCTGGTGAGACACGGAACCCGGCCCACTATCATGCCGCGCGTGTCCTCGGCCTTTCCCGTCTTCGACGCCCACATCCACGTCGGCCCCTATGACCAACTGAAAGAGAGCGCCCGCCGCGTCATGATGGGCGGGCGGGACGACCTCGACCTCCTCGGCAGGGTCGTCCGCTCGGCCGACGAGCTCGTCAAGGCGATGGACGCCCAAGGGATCGCGCGGGCGGCCTTGATCAACTCCGTGGCCCCCGAAGTTACCGGGATCACCGATCTCGTGAATCCGTGGATCGCCCGCTACGTCGAGGGCCACCGCGACCGGCTCGTCCCGGTCGGGGGGATTCACCCGCGGTACTCCCACGACGTCGCCGTGGACATGAAGAGGCTTCTCGACGTCCACCGGTTGGGCGCGATCAAGCTGCACCCGCCCCACATGGAGCTGGCCGCCAACGCCTACAGGACCGATTGTCCGTCTCTCGCCGACGTCTACCGCCTGGCGGGCGAGGCGAAGCGGCCGGTCTTGATCCACACGGGGACGTCCATCTTCCCCGGCGCTCGCAACGTCTACGCGGACCCGATGGCGTGCGACGACGTGGCGGTCGACTTTCCCGAGACGACGATCGTCCTTTGCCACGCCGGCCGTCCACTCTGGTACGACACGGCGTTCTTCCTCCTCCGGCGGCATTCGAACGTCGTGCTCGACGTCTCGGGGATCCCGCCGAGAAGACTTCTCGAGGTCCTCCCGCGGATTCCCGAGATGGCCGATCGCGTCCTGTGGGGAACCGACTGGCCGTTGAAGGAGGTCCGGTCGATGCGCCAGAACGTCGAAGATTTCCTCTCTCTTCCGCTTTCGGATTCGGTGAAGCGGAAGATCCTCTTCGAGAACGCAGCGGCCCTCTTTCCCTGCTAGATACAAAGTCGCGATCCACCCGACGAGCGGCTCCTCGCAGGACCACGGGCCACGCACCTCGCGCGATAGGCTACGAAGCACCCTTCGAGGTGTGACATGAGTGACTCCCTTCAGGCGCTTTTTCGCCCCAACCGCCTCGCCGTCATCGGCGCGTCCGCAAAACCGGAGAAGATGGGATTTCAGATCTTCAAGAACATTCTGGACGCGGGGTTCGGCGGCCCGGTCATTCCCGTGAACCCGAAGGGAGAAGCGATCCTCGGAGTCCCTTCCGTCAAATCGCTGGACGAAATACCCTCAGGCACCGATCTCGCCGTCGTCATCATTCCCGCGGCCTCCGTGCCCGGCACGATTCTTCAGCTCGGCGAGCGGAAGGTTAAGGCGGCCATCGTCATCACCGGAGGGTTCGCCGAATCGGGACCGGAGGGAGCCCGCCTCCAGGAGGAGCTCGCGGAGAACGCATCCCGGTGCGGCATCCGCGTCGTCGGACCGAACTGCCAGGGCGTGAACTACCCGTACTACGGCCTCTGCGCGTCCTGGCCCTTGATCACCCAGAGAGGCGCGATGGCGATCGCGTCGCAGAGCGGGACCGTCGGCGCGGCGCTCGCTGACTGGGCCGCCCAGGAGAAGCTCGGCTTCTCGGCGTTCGTGAGCATGGGAAACAGAGTCGACGTCGACGAGGCAGACCTGATCGAGTTCTTCGCCTCCGATCCGAACACGAAGGTGATCACCCTGTACATCGAGGGGGTAAAAGACGCGAGGAAATTCCTGGCCGCCGTCAGTAAGTGTCGGAAGCCGATCGTGATCTTCAAGGCCGGACGGACGGAGCAGGGACGCAAGGCCGCCGAGTCACACACCCGGTCGCTCGCCGGGAAGGACGAGATTTACGACGCCGTCTTCCGGCAGTTCGGGATCCACCGCGCCACGTCGCTCGAGGAGCTGTACGATTTCTCCAAGGCGCTGGCCTACGTCCCTCGTCCCGCCGGGCCGCGGATGCTCATCGTCACGAGCTCGGGAGGATCGGCGATCATCGCCACGGACGTCGCGGAGGAGAACGGGTTTCGCGTGAGCCCCCTTCCCGGTCCTCTGGCGTCACGATTGCGGGAGATTCTGCCGCCTCATTGCATCGTCGGGAACCCGCTCGATCTGACGGGCGACACCGACGCGGAGCGTTACCGTTGTGTCATTGCCGCTTCACGGGACGACTACGACGTCGTCATGACGATCTTCGGGGATCCGATCCCCGGCGCGGCGGAAATCATGGAACCGGGCCGGCCCGAGCTCGTGGCTTATCTCGGCGGCGCCGACGTCGAACGGGCCGAACGACTTCTCTTTCACGAGAAGAAGATCGCGGTGTTTCCGACACCGGAGCGCGCCGTCAAGGCGTTGTCCTGCCATGCTCGTTTCGCCCGCGATCTCTTTCCACGGGCGACAGAGGGTTCTGTGGAAGCTGCCCCCCCCACCGCATCCGCGGCAACGTCCCTCTCGCCGGCCGACTCGATCGCATTCCTGGCGCGCGAGGGAATCCGCGTCGTCCCTTCGCGGCAGGCGCGGACCGGGGAGGAGGCCGTGGCTGCCGCCCGCGAGATCGGCTATCCCGTCGCGGTGAAGATGAACTCCTTAGACGTGACGCACAAGAGCGACGTCGGGGGAGTCATCCTGAACGTGAAAGACGAAACGGGAGTCCGGAAGGCGTTCCGGGATCTCGTCGGCATCGTGCGCCGACTCGGGGCGCGCGAGGGCGGAGTCCTCGTGAGCGCCATGGCTCGATCGGGACACGAGATCATCGTCGGAGTGACCCGCGATCTCCAGTTCGGCCATGCCGTGATGTTCGGCATGGGGGGAACCCTGGTCGAAGTCCTCCGCGACGTCTCGTTCCGGATCGTTCCGTTCTCCGAGAAGGACGCGGCGGAGATGATCGACGAAACCCGGGGAGCGAAGTTGCTCGAGGGAGTGCGTGGAGGCAGGTCTGCCGACGTGGCGGCGCTTCGCCGTCTTCTCGTCGACGTCTCCGCCCTCGTTGCCAGACACGGAGAGATCGAGGAGATGGACTTGAATCCGGTCATCGTGCACGAGAAAGGGCTGACCGTCGTGGACGCTCGGGTTGTCCTGCCCGCTCAGACGGCTTGACCGACGAGGTCGGTCGCTGATTTACCGGGCGTCAATTTGGACCGCGGTGCCCTACCAGACCGTTTCGATCTGAGGCATCGAGCGGAGACGCGAATCCTTCGTCACGATCGAAGCATGGTGCTCCAGGGCGGAGGCCGCGATCATGCGATCGGCGGGATCAGCCGGCGACTTCTGTGCGAGCAGAGCGGATGCCACGCAGACCTCGGGCGTCAAGGGCAGCAGCGCCACGCGCGGCACTGCAAGAGCCTGCCGTATCCAGAGAAGAACGTCGCGATCGAGTTCGAGCCGCCGCCTGACGACGAGCATGGCCACTTCCCAGCAGCTGATCGTGCACACGCCCAGAGCCTCGGCCGCGTCGATCGTATGGCGAGCTCGCGCGGAGAGCTTCTCGGGCTCGGCGACCCACCAGATCCATGCGTGCGTGTCGAGCACGATCACGATGCCGCGTCCCACTTTTCCTCGATCGGGGAAATGAGGTCACTTTCCTTCTTGACGCTGTGGAGGAGACCGGGCGGTACCTCGACCGGAACGACGCGGGCGACGGGCTTTCCCCGCTTCGTCACCAGCAGCGGCCTTCCGGTCTCTGCGACCTCATCGAGCAATGCGAGACACCGGGCTTTGAACTCCCCGGCAGGGACAGTCCTTTGCGATTTAGCCATGGTCACAGGATTATAGTCATATTCGCCCGGCAAGCGGGCCGAGCGCCATCTGAGCCTTTCGCCTGTCGTTTCGCCGTCGAGCCTGCCAAACGGCCCGTAACGTCGACCTTTTCGATCTGCAGGAAGGGGCGAGCAGGGAACGTCCTCTAGTTTCTTCGAGCAGCGAGATATCACACATTCTGCTACACTTTTATATGTGTCAACTGGAGGTTGATGATGCCCACCAATCTCGCGATTGACGACCGGCTGATCGAGGAGGCCAAGAGGCTCGGTCGTTTCAAGACGAAGAAGGCCGCGGTGACGGCCGCTCTCGACGAGTTCATCCGCCGGCGGAAGCAGCTTCGGATTCTGAAGCTCGAGGGATCGGTGGACTACGTTCGCGGCTATGACCACAAGGCGGCGCGTCGGGCTCGATGAAGGTCCTCGTTGACACAACCATCTGGTCTATCGCACTGAGGCGCCGCCCCGCAGGTCGAAACCCTGAAGACGCAAGGCTGGTCAAGGCCTGGGAAGAGCTCGTTGGCGACGGGCTCATCGTTCTGCTCGGGCTGATCCGCCAAGAAATTCTTTCCGGAATCGCCGACAGACGCCAGTTCGAGCGGCTGCGCGATGCCATGGCAGCCTTCCCGGACGAAATCGTTCTGACCGCCGACCACGTGCGCGCGGCGGAACACTTCAACCGCTGCCGTACTGCAGGGGTTGCGGGTTCCCCTGTTGACTTCTTGATCTGCGCGATGTCGGAGCGCCTCGCCGCGCCGATCTTTACGACCGACCTCGATTTCGCGCGTTTCGCCCGCCATCTTCCGATCCACCTCTATGGCCCGACGAGCGCACGATAGATCAGGAGCTCGAGCGGGTATCTTCCGGCCTTTAGTTCGCCGGAGCAAACACCTCGTAAAGTCCGCGGGAAGATTTCGCCGAGAGCATCTTCTGGACGAAGCCATCCAGGTGCAGGAGGTGGCTGAGCCGCGCTTCCCAGAGAAGCTGCAGGGCGACCGTTCGAGCCAAGAGCAGGAAGACGATCCGAGGTCGGTATCCGTGCATCTCCCAAAACTCAACCGGCCGCACGGCGCGGACGATCACGATCTGGTCGCGACCGAGCGGGCACTCCTCGGGCTCGCGGGGGTGCGGAAAGGCAACCTCTGGGTGAAGCGCAGTGCTGCAGAGGCTTTCCCGCTCCATAATCGACGCGCGGATTCGCTCCTTCGCCGCCTGCTCCGGGCTCTCCGTCAGGCTGAGCGCGGCTCGATCGATTGCGTTGCGTATCAGGATTCCCGCTTCCGAGTCCGGAACGTCGAGAAATATGTTCTTCTCATCCATATGAGAAAAAAGACGGAGCTTGGAACCTAATTCCTCCACAGGTTCGATCTGCGGCTCGTCCCCTGTTCGTCGCTTCAGAAGCCACTGCTCGACGTCGCCCGCACGGAAGGCCCAGCGGCCGCCAACCCGGAGAGCTCGCAGTTCATTCGCGAGCCGGTAGACACTGCTCGCCGAGAGTGAAAGATAAGAGGAGACCTCGGCGACCGTCATCGTCCGATCGGTTTCGGGGCCGCTCTTCCCTTTCTTGCCTTGCATCGACCGCTGAGCTACGTGGACGAGCGCCGCGCTATCGCTTCTGCGGGCTTTGTTGCGCTGGTTTCTGCTTCGGGATCCGTCGACGTCGGCTTAGAGGCGCTGGACGAAGCCAGATTTTTACGGATTTAAACGTAAATTAATGCTTTCCTTTGATAAAGAATGTATTCTAGCGTAGAAATGTGTATATGTCAACCGACTCGGCGAGCCGGGTGGGAGGCGGTCAAGTGGAAGACCGCCTGATGACGATCAAGCAGCTCGCGGAGTACTTGAGCGTCAACGACCGCACGGTGCTCAAGCTGGTCTCCGATGGCGCGCTACCCGGCGTAAAGGTCGGGAATCAATGGCGATTTCGGAAGGCGATGATCGACACCTGGCTGGATGACCAGATGCTTGGGGTCGTGCCTCGATATCTGGATCCGCCCAAGCTGAACGGCTCGCCGCGCCGGATGCTCGAGCTGGCGAGCTGCTTTCAGCCGGACCACATCATTCCCGAGCTGGCGGCTGGTACGAGGAATACCGTGGTCGAAGAGCTGGCCGGGCTGGCTGCCCGATTGGGTCTCATACGCGACAAGACCTGGTTCGTTGGCGCGCTCATCGAGCGCGAGAACGTCATGCCCAGTGCTATGGGCAACGGCATCGCTTTCCTGCACACGCTACGGCGCAACCCGGAGCAAGTCGCGCGGCCTTTCATGATTCTCGGCCGGTCGCGTAACGGAGTTGACTTCGACGCACTCGACGGTGGGCTCACCCATCTCTTCTTCGTGCTAGGCCTGAAGTTCGACGAGCTCTACCTTCCCTGGCTGCACAAGCTCTCGCAGATGTTCGCGGACAAGGACGCTGTGATAGCCATCATTAACGCACCCAACGCCGGCGCAATCTTCGAGGCCGTCGCCGCGGCGGAACGCAGGCTCGAGCCCGAGGCCAGGGCCGCGCACCGATGAACGATGGATAGGACCGTTCGAGCCCTGACAGAACTCGGTACGGTCGATGATCAGCTCTCTGAGAAAGAAGCGCTGATGGACGGGCTCGCCACCGCGCTCGAAGAGCGCCGCGCAACACTCCGCAAGGCTATCCCGGGATTCTTTCTGGCCGCGTACGACGCTCTCCGCCGGACGGGTCGCCGCCCCGTCGTCGTCCAGGTGCAGGGCGCGCATTGTGGCGGCTGCTACCTGCGCCTCCCGCCTCAGCTAGATTCCTCGATCCGCCGACGCCAATCTCTGTGCCTCTGTCCCCACTGTGGTCGCTTGCTTTACACGCCCCCTCGAGTGGCAGAGACCGAAAAAGCAGACGAGTCGGAGCACGAGCTCGAGGACCAGCCCGCGATGGACGGAAGGGTTTCGAAGCGGGCATGCCGGATTGCCGGCAAGCGAGCGGCTCGCCAAGAGCTCCGCGCTGCCAAGAGGCGACGGCCCCGCGCCAACGATGCTCACGGCGCGGGGGACGCGCGCCGAACGAGTGAGCGTCGCTCCGACCTCGGCGCCGCCGAATCAAGACCGAAAAAGAAGTCAACTCGGACCGCCTGATCTCGGCCTGCGTACGCTCAGCGGACGCCGCTTCTCAGCGTCCGAGATCGAGCATCTGTCGGACAAATCGGCTGGCGGCTTCGAGCACCTCGTCCGGCCGATCGGTGTGCGGGGAGTGGCCACAACCTACCAGCGCCAGCGATTCGGCCGGACCGCTGACCTGCCTCACGACGGCATCGACCTGCCGGACGGTACCGTATTCGTCGTCCTCGCCTTGCACCACCAGCACGGGACTCTGGATGGCCGGCAAATATTCTTCGATGTTCCACTGCCGAAACTCCGGCCGGAGCCACACGTCGGTCCAGGTTTTGAACATCGAGTCGGTGTTGGAGCCGTGATAGAGCGCGAGCCGCTCTCGCAGGCGTGTCGTCTCGTACGCTCGAGCGATTCGCGTGATGCTTTCGATGCAAATGGGTTCGACGAAGACGTGGGGCGCCTCGAGGACGAGCGCGCGAACGGGCGCGAGAAGCGCGCCCGCGTAAATGAGCGCAATCGACGCGCCGTCGCTGTGGCCGAAAAGAACGACCTCTTTGAGCTTGAAACGTTCGATGACGGCGGGGAGGACGTCGAGCGCTTCGTCGTGCATGAAGCGGACCGGCCGCGGTCCGGGCACCCGGTCGGACGCGCCATAGCCCATGCGGCTGTAAACGAGGGCGCCGCAGCCGGTCGCGGACGCCAGGCGGTCGGGAAAGTCACCCCACATCGCGAGGCAGCCCAGGCCTTCATGCAAGAACACGATCGTCGGCGCGTCGTCGGGCGGCAGTCCGATCCAGCGGTATTCCAGGTGCTGTCCGAGGACTTCAAACCTCGCCGCGCCGGCTCGTGTCGTGTCGGCATCCGTCATCTCGTCGCGAGTTCGGTGGCAGCCGCCTGGAACGAGGAGCCCAGCCGTCTGCTAGGCCTCCGCACCGCGACGAGCCGCGCCGGCGACGAGCCTTTCGGTCGAGACGACCGCACGCTTGTGTGTGCCCCGACCGATCTCGCCCGCGTCGTCCACAGCCGAGACCTCGAAGAGAAAGAGCTTTCCGTCCCGCCCGACGTACTTCGCCGTGGCAGTGACCGTGGCACCCGGGGGGGTAGCGGCCGTGTGGATGACGTCGACGGTGACGCCGACGGAGGCCTCGCCCTCGCGAAGATGGGGCCGCAGAATCCGCGCGGCCGCCACCTCCATGAGACCCACCATTCGGGATGTCGCGAACACGGGTGGGAAGGCGTCTCCGGGTTCGAGGTTCAGGGTGTCGGCCAGGTCGGAAGACACCACCGTCAGACGTGCGGAAGCAGTGGAATCGACGGCGGGTTCGCTCATGGCGGCAGGGACTATACGACGCTTTCTCGAGAACGAATCCGAACAGGATTCCTGTTCAGGCGACTCTTCTCAGCACCCACGTGGTCATGCATCGGCGATCCTGGACGACTGTGGTTTTCAGAGGATCGAGCAGCGCACCGCCGAGCTCAGAAGTCAGCGCGAGGAGATACGGTTCGTCGACAAGAAATCGCTCGGTGCCGTCGGGCAGGGCAAATCGTCTCCCGCCCAGGGGAGCGAAGCGGCTTTCCATCCCGATTGACGATGCGAGTCGGCAAAAGAAGAGGCCGTTGGGCTTGACGAGGCGCCAGGTGCCGCGGAGCATCGCCTGGAAGTGGGACTCGTCTCGGGCGAAGTGGAGAACGGCGCTGCTGATGACGACATCGGCGGCGTGATCCGGAAAGCTGCTGGATTCCACCGCTTCCTCCCGGAAGTTCGAGAGCGGAAGCTGCGGAGCAAGCCTCTCGGCCAAGGATCGCACGGCGCGGACGGCATTCGCGTCGGGATCGACGGCGTAGATCTGGTAGGCCTCACGGAGGAAGAAGACGAGGTTGCGTCCATCGCCGCAGCCTGCGTCCAACACGGTCATTCCGGGGCCGATTCGGCCACGGAGAAGCTGATCGAAGAGGTAGATGTCGATCTGCCCGAAGAGAGACGGAAGATCGATCACGGCGAGGTCTTGAAGTCGCCCGACGATATCGAGCTCGGCGCCGATACGACTCAGGGCTGGATACTCGCCGCACCTCCTGGACTTCGGGAAACGACATCGCTCGCGGCGGCGAGGTCCTTGTCCCGCAAGATCCGCCGCAGGAGCTTTCCTTGCGGCGTGCGCGGAAGTTCCGTGACGAACTCGATCAGCCGCGGCAGCTTGTAGATCGCGATGTGCTCGCGGCAGCTGTCGATGATCTTCTGCTTCAGCTCCTCGCTCGGCGTCTGGCCGGGTTTCAGGATGATGAAGGCCTCGACGTTCTGCCCGCGGATGGCGTCGGGGACGCCGATCACGCCCGCGTCGGCCACGGCGGGGTGCTTCAAAAGAGCATCCTCCACTTCCTCGGGACCGATGCGGTAGCCGGAGCTCTTGATCAGATCCTCCTCGCGCGACACGAAGCTGATGTATCCGTCCTCGTCCATCGTGACGAAGTCACCGACCAGCACCCACCCTTCGCGAATGAGCGACTTCTGCTTCTCGAGCAGGCTTCCGCCCTCCTCGAGCGGACGCCAGTAGAGGGTTCCCGTGGGGCCGCGCGCATAGAGCCTTCCCAGCTCTCCCGGCTTGGCGACCTTGCCCTCCTCGGTCACGACCTGGATCTCGTAGCCGGGAACCGCGGTGCCGATTGCTCCCGGCTTCACCTTTCGGCTGACTACGCTCGAGACGAAGACGTACATCATCTCCGTGGTGCCGAGGCCCTCGTAGATCTCCTGGCCGAAGCGAGCTTTCCAGTCCAGATAGGTCTTGGCCGTCAGCGATTCGCCGCCGCCCGTCAGGACGCGGAGGCTCGACAGGTCGTATTTCTTCTCCGCCCCCGGGACCTCGAGCATCTTGCGGTACGCCGTGGGGAGAGCGCTCAAGACCGTCACCTTGTGGCTCTGGATCGTCTCGAAGAGCGTCTCGGGGGTGAACTTGGGGATCAAGGAAGCCGCGGCCCCGAACCGGAAGGGGATCGTCGCCACGGTCGAGTAGCCGGCGGCGAGCGAGATGGGGGCGGGGCCGCAGATGATGTCATCGGGCCCGACGTTCCATCCATATTTGCCGAAAGTGTCCGGCACGATCAGAGCCTCTTCCATGTAGTGAGCCGTTCCCTTCGGCATGCCTGTCGTGCCCGACGTGTAGAGAAGGACGGAGACCGCCGTACGCGGGCGGCGGACCGGATCGAGAGCCGGGGACTCGTTTTCGACGAGCTCCTCGTAGGAGAGGAGTCCCTGCGCCTTCACCTCCTCCGGCTGTCCTCCGAAGACGATCACGTGCTTCACGGTCTTCAAGTTCGGCCGCGCCTTGACGACCGCCTCGAGAAACGCCGCCGCTACGACGATCACCTTCGTTTCGGCGTTGTTGGCGATGTGCGCGATCTCGTTGGGAGAGAGCATGGGCGAGGTCGGGACCATCACGGCGCCGAGCTTCAAGACGCCGAAGTTCGTGAACAGGGCGGGAGGGACGTTGGGCGATCGGAGCATGACCCGGTCCGCCTCCTCGACGCCGAGCTTCCTCAAGGCATTACCGATCTTGTTCGACGCCCCCAGGAGCTGTTTGTACGTGAGGACGCGGTCACCCAACAGGACGGCGCGGCTGTCGCCCCTTCCTGCGGCCACCTGCTTGTCGAGAAGCTCCTCGGTGCTGTTCAACGGATCCGGATAGCTCTCGAACTCTTTGAGCTTGTAGATCCGCTGAGGCTGATACTGCTTCGGGGGCAGGTACTCAGCCGGGATCGTGCTCAACGGGCCACCGGCTGGTCTTCCTCGTCCTCGGTCGTCGGCATCTTGGCGAGCTCCTTGGTGAGGTCGTCGAGAGCCTTCTCGCACCCCACGAGCCCCCCACGGGCCTGATCCTGACGCGGGTAGGCGTCCGTGGGGTAACGATCGTTCGGGTCGCCCCAGACGAGGACGGCGGGGGTCGCGCGGCCGAAGTCGGCCTCGAGCCCGCCCTTCATGCCGAAGACGGCCCGCACCGTCGCGGGAGGACCTGTCAGGGCCGCGTGGTAGAGGCGAAATACGTCCTCGACATTGGCCACGTCGACCGCCTCGGCGTCGGCGCCCCGGCTCTTGAGCGTCTTGATCTTCTCCACGCACGCCGCGTTGTTGTTGGGGTACTGCTCACCCGGCTTGTCCTTGCTGGAGTAATAGAACTTGACCTTCATGGCTTCTCCTCTTCAAAAATCCATGGGGCAATTCACCTGGAATTCCGTCTCGAAGTAGGCTTCCCCCAGCCACTCGGCAATGTGGACGCGGTGTTCCTCCAGGAGGATCAAGTCCGCCCCGAACTCCAGGCAGACGATGCACCGCACCTCACCGTCGAAGAAACGAATGGCGTAGCGACCGGCTTCGACCGGGGGCGCGTCGATGATCTTGATTCCCTCGAAGCCGAAGCCGATCCGATGGATCACGTCGTGAAGCTCGTAGGGGACACCCCCGATCGAGAGAGACGACGCCCCGGACCAGAGTGGCCCGTAGCGCCGCTCGAACTCCTCGCGGAGGTTGCCCACGCCTAGTCCTTTGGCGCCT
>DASXSX010000178.1:0-5318 GCA_036505815.1 Thermoanaerobaculia bacterium | reverse complement strand
GGCTGGACGGTTCGGACCCGGGACCACCGGGCGTCCGCCCACTTCGAGAACACGATCGCGATCGGACCTTCGGGTCCGGTCGTCCTGGGGACGGGCCGCGTCGCCGCGAGCTTCGGCGCCCGCGAGGCCGCGGCGGTCCCGGCATGACGAAGGAAGACGCAATCGAGGTCATGGCAACGGTCGTCGAGCCGCTGCCCAACGCAATGTTCAAGGTGGAGCTGGAGAACAAACATCAGGTGCTCGCGCACATCTCCGGGAAGATGCGGAAGAACTTCATCCGGATCCTCCCGGGAGACAAGGTCCTCGTGGAGCTTTCCCCGTACGACCTGACGCGCGGGCGGATTATCTATCGGTACAAGTAAAGGCGCGGGGTCTGATCCCGAAGGGGTCTGACCCCGCCACAGAATTCAGGAGAGATCGTGAAAGTCCGAGCCTCGGTGAAGAGAATCTGCGTGAAATGCAAAGTCGTGCGTCGCAACGGGGTCGTGCGTGTCATCTGCTCGATCCCCAAGCACAAGCAAAGACAAGGGTAAGGAATCCTGGGGGACTAAATGGCACGAATCGCTGGCGTGGATCTGCCGCTGAACAAGAGAGTCGAGATCGGATTGACCTACATCTTCGGGATCGGGCGCTCCAAGGCGAACTTCATCCTGGAGAAGGCCGATGTGCGACCCGATACGCACGTCAAGGACCTCTCGGAGGAAGAAGTCGTCCGGATCCGGAAAGTCATCACCGATGACGTCAAGGTCGAGGGCGACCTCCGCAAGGACGTCTCGATGGACGTGAAGCGCCTGATGGACATCGGCTGTTACCGAGGGATGCGCCACCGCCGCAACCTGCCGGTGCGCGGGCAGCGAACCCACACGAACGCGCGGACCCGGAAGGGACCTCGCCGCCAGACGATCGCGGGCAAGAAGAAGGCGACCAAGAAATAAAGTCGCGGGGACAGGTCCCGCGGACCTGCACCCGCCGCAGTTCATCGAGCGTAGAAAGGAATCATGGCCGAATCGACACCAACCGCAGCCGCCCCGGAAAAGGCGCCCGCCCGCAAGGGCAAGAAACCCCGCGGCGGGAAGAAAGAGAAGAAGAACATCCCGCACGCGGTCGCGACGGTGCAGGCCTCTTTCAACAACACGATCATCGCGATCGCCGATCAGGAGGGGAACGTCCTCGCCTGGTCGTCCGCCGGACGGATCGGATTCAAGGGGTCGCGCAAAGGCACTCCGTTCGCGGCCCAGCTCGCCGCGGCGAACTGCGCCGAGCACGCCAAGGAGAACGGCGTGCGGTCCGTCGACGTCCGGGTGACCGGACCGGGCGCCGGGCGGGAGTCGGCCATCCGGGCGCTGCAGGCGAACGGGATCGACATCAAGTCGATCAAGGACACGACCCCGATACCGCACAACGGCTGCCGCCCGCGCAAGCGGCGCCGCGTCTAGGAAGAGCGAAGAGCGGCCACTCGTCGCTTCGTCTGTAAACCGGCTCGCGGTTTCCGGCCGGGAGGAAGGACGCAAACAAGAGAGGGAACCGCGGAGGTCACAAGTTTTTGGCTCGTTATACCGAATCGGTTTGCCGGCTATGCCGGCGCGAAGGGATGAAGCTGTTCCTGAAAGGGGACCGCTGCTTCAAGGACAAGTGCGCCATCGAGCGCCGCAATTACCCGCCCGGCCAGCACGGGCGGCGCCGCAGCAAGCTCCTGGGATACGGCATCCAGCTCCGGGAGAAGCAGAAGGTGAAGCGCATCTACGGTCTCCTCGAGCAACCGTTCCGCTTGACTTTCCAACGGGCGGAGCGGCGCAAGGGGATCACGGGAGCGAACCTCCTTCAGGAGCTCGAGCGACGGCTGGACAACGTCGTGTACTCGCTCGGCTTCGCCGCGTCGCGGGCGCAGGCGCGCCAGCTGGTCGGCCACGGCCACGTGACCGTCAACGGAAGAAAGGTCACGATCCCGTCGTACCGGGTTTCGAAAGGACACGTGATCGCAATCAAGGAAAAGAGTCGCTCGAACGAGCAGATCAAGGCCTCGGTCGAAACCGCGCGCGCGCGCGGCGTACCGAACTGGCTCGACCTCTCACCAGAAACCTTCAGCGGAACGGTGCTCGATTTGCCGAGTCGGGAAGACATCAAGCTGCCCATCTCGGAGCAGCTGATCGTCGAGCTGTATTCCAAGTAGCGCGCGAGGAGGAAGAAAAGAAATGACGCTGTGGAAGGGATTTCAGAAACCGAAGCGGCTCGACTTCGAAGCCGAGACGCTGACGCCGACGTATGGAAAGTTTTACGCGCAGCCGTTCGAGCGGGGCTTCGGCACCACGATCGGCAACGCGCTGCGGCGGGTCCTGCTCTCCTCGATCGAGGGGGCGGCGATCACCGCGGTCAAGATCGAAGGGGTCCTGCACGAGTTCTCGTCTCTGCCGGGGGTCGTCGAGGACGTGACCGACATCATCCTCAACCTGAAGCAGATCCCGATCAAGATGCATACCACCGACGAGAAGATCCTGACGATCGACGTCACACGGAAGGGAAAAGTGACGGCCGCCGATCTGCAGGGCGACTCGACGATCGACATTCTCGACGCGGACGCTCCGATCGCCACGCTTTCGGAGAACGGCAAGCTCCAGATGGAGATGCGCGTCTCGATGGGCCGCGGATACGTCTCCGCGGACAAGAACTTCGACGAGGACATGGGGATCGGCTACATCCCGATCGACTCGGTCCATTCCCCCGTCCGCCGCGTCAATTACCACGTCGAGGCGGCGCGGATCGGGCAGGCGACCGACTACGACCGGCTCGTGCTCGAGGTCTGGACCAATGGCACCGTCTCGCCGGCCGACGCCGTCGGTCTCGCGGCGACGCTCCTTCGGGACCACCTGACGATTTTCGTGAACGCGGAAGTCGAAACCGCGCTCGAGGGAGTCGGAGAAGGCGAGCTCCCGGAGAACCTGGCCGAGTACCTGAACAAGTCGGTCGACGAGCTCGAGCTGTCGGTCCGGAGCGCGAACTGTCTGAAGAACGCGGGCATCCGGACCATCCGGGATCTCGTGCAGAAGTCCGAGAAGGACATGCTCGAGACGAAGAACTTCGGCCGGAAATCGCTGAACGAGATCCGCGACATCCTCCGCCCGATGGGCCTGTCGCTCGGCATGGAGCTCGAGCCGGCCGAGGCGGCGAGCGAGTAACCATGCAGCACAATCGAGCCGGCCGCAAACTGCGGCGAACGACCGCTCATCGCCTTGCGATGTTCTCGAACCAGCTCGCCTCGCTCATGACCCACGAGCGAATTCAGACGACGGTGGCGAAGGCGAAGGAGCTGCGCCCGCTCGCCGAGCGTCTCATCACCACAGCGAAGAACGATGGTCTGGCCGCCCGAAGGCGCGTCTACCGCTGGATCCCGGACCACGGGACCGTCCAGAGAGTCTTCGAGAGAATTGCGCCGCGCTTCGTGGACCGCCCGGGCGGCTACACCCGGATTCTGAAGCTCGGGCCGAGGCGCGGCGACGCCGCGGAAGCGGCCATCCTGGAGTTCGTGGACTACAAGTTCGAGGCGAAGGAGAAGGGGCCCCGCAAGGAGTCTCTGTCCGACCGCGCCCGCCGGATGTCGGGTGGCCGGGTCGAGACCGTGCGAAAGAAGAAAGCGGAGCCGGAAGAGGAAACCGGGGCAGAGGAAGCTTCGAAGAAGCCCGCGAAGAGGGCGAAGCCGGGGCGCCCCGAGCCGAAGGCGGCAAAACCTGCGCCGAAGAAGGGGCCCAGCCGCACGGGACCCTCGAAGAGGGGGGCGTAAGTTCCCGTCATCCTGAGAACCGAATGAAGACGGACTAACGGGGACAGACCACGGTTTTCGGTAGCGTCTTCCCTCGAGAAAGCGTCCGTGAAAACTGTGGTGTCCCCTACACGAAGACGCGCACGAATCGCAGCCGCCCTCTGGGGCGGCTTTCTTTTTCTTCTGACCTCCTGGCCGAACCCCCCGGCCATTCCCGCCGGCAGCTTCCCGCTCGACAGGCTAGTCCACTTTCTGCTGTACGGCCTAGTCCACTTTCTGCTCTACGGCGTCGAGGCGTTTCTTCTCTATCGCGCGATTGATTGGAAGGGGCGCTCCGGTTTCGCCTGGCCGAGAGTTCTCGCGATCGTGGGGACGATGGCGCTCTGGGGCGTCCTCGACGAGGCCCATCAGGAGTGGATTCCCGGAAGGGGGATGGAGTCGGAGGACCTCGCCGCGGACATCGCCGGCGCGGGCGTGGGGGCCATCGCCGCAGGAATGGCGGCGCGCCCGAAACCTACCGCTTGAAGATTCCCTGACCGGCGGTCATCTTGCCGCCGCCTTCGGCGATCAGGACCCGCTGGTTCAGCTCCTTGATCCGCTCGTTCAACTGCGCGATCTTCTGCTGCGACTCGCGGGCGAGTCGCTCGTTCTCGGTCTTCAGCTTCCCGATTTCCGCTTCCATTTCGGCGACGTTCTGGTGCCGCTCTTCTTCGGCTCTGAGCAAGGCCTGGTTCTCCGCCCGCTGACGAGAGATTTCCTCGTCCTTCTCGGTCAAGCGCATCCTCCAGTTGTGCTCCTGCTGTTCATAGAGCTGCTTGGTCTCCATGAGCCGCGAGATGTGCGAGAAATCGTTGTCCGAAGCCATGGGGCCTCCTTGCCGGCGCTCCTCGATCTGCGGAAAGAGCTTCCGGAGCTTCAGTGAAAGGTCTTCCGGGTCCGTGGAGAGTTCCATCGCGCGCTCGTAGGTGATCCGGTTGTTGACGAGGAGCGCGATGAGCGACTGGTTCATCGTCTGCATGTGGAAGAAGGCGACGGAGGTCTCCATCTCTTCCTGGATCTCTTTCGATTCGCCGCTCTCGATGTGCTTGGCGATCTTGGGCGAATTGATCATGATCTCCACGACCGGGAACAGGCCCGATCCGTCGGATTTCTCGATCAGCTTCATCGAGACGATCGCGCGGAGAACGAGGGCGAGCTGAGAGCGAATCTGGCGCTGCTGGTTCGAAGGGCAGGAGTCGATGATCCGGTCGACCGACTGGCCCGCGCTGTTGGTGTGAAGGGTCGAGAAGACGAGGTGGCCCGTTTCCGCTGCCGTGAGCACGGTCTGCATGGTCTGCCAGTCGCGCATCTCGCCGACCATGATCACGTCCGGGTCCTCCCGGAACATGTTCTTCAAGGCCTCGGCGAAGCTCGGGGTATCGGTTTCGAGCTCGCGCTGCGAGACCGCCGCCTTTCCGTCGGCGAACAGATACTCGATCGGGTCTTCGATGGTCACGATATGGACCTGCCGCTGCTCGATGACCGATTTCAGGATCCCCGCGAGCGTGGTCGACTTGCCCGAGCC
>DASXSX010000177.1:0-6867 GCA_036505815.1 Thermoanaerobaculia bacterium | reverse complement strand
AGACGACCGTCCCCTCGAGCGATGGCGGCGTGAAAATGCCCTCGGACTTGAACGCCTTCAACCGCGCGGCGCACCATTGCCGGTCCTCGGGCGTCGCGCCCCAGGCGTCCTCGGAAGAAAATTTCTCGGGGACCAGAGGCGGCGGGAACGTCGGAAACGGCTGCGTGGGCCAAGCCTCTTCTCCCGTGACCGTGCTGCGCGGCACGGGCCGCTCTTCGACTGGAAAAAGGGGGACGCCGGTGTCCCGATCGAGCAGGAAGACGCGTCCCATTTTCGTCGCGACCGCGACAGCGGGCACGCTCTTGCCTTCCCGCCGGACGGTGAGCAGGAGAGGTTGAGCGGCGACGTCGTAGTCCCAGAGGTCGTGATGAACGGCCTGGAAGTGCCAGACCACCTTGCCTGTTGAGGCGCGCAGGGCGACGACCGAGTTCGCGTAGGAGTTGCTCCCGATCCGCTCGCCGCCGTAATAGTCCGGGCTGGGGCTGCTCGTCGGCACGAAGACGAGGTCCCGATCCGCGTCTGCCGACAGGACGCCCCACGCATTCGCCGCGCCGGTGCGGTCGGCGCTGTCGCCCTTCCACGTCTTCCGCGCCGGATCCGCCGGGTCCGTGGGGATGGGATCCCAGCTCCACCGCAGCGCGCCCGTTCGCGCGTCGTAGGCGCGGACGACGCCCCGTTCGAGCTCCACGCCCCGGTTGTCTCCCATAGAGGAGCCGACGACGACGAGATCGCCGATCACGGCGGGCGGAGAGGTGACCTGATAGTCGCCGCGGTCGACGAGCCGCACGCCAGTGGTCAGATCGACCTGGCCGCCGCTGCCGAAATCCCGGATCGGCTCGCCGGTTGCCGCGTCCAGAGCGATCAGTCGGGCGTCGATCGTCGCGACGAAGATCCGCCGCCGTTCTCCGTCCTTCGTGGCGCGCAGCGGCCACGTCGAGACGCCGCGGCTAGTCACTTCGCTGTACCGCGTGGTCATGCTGACGTGCGGATCGAAGATCCACCGCTCCTTCCCGGTCTCCGGATCGAGAGCGATCACGCGATTGAAGGGCGTGCTCAGGTAGAGAGTGCCGTCCATCATGATCGGCGTCGCTTCGAACGCGGCCTTGTTCCCGACGACGCTCTTGCCGACGTCCTCACCCGTTCGATAGGTCCAGGCGACGCGCAGTTGCTTCACGTTGGAGCGGTTGATTTGCGCGAGCGGCGAATACCGGGAACCTCCCGGATCCCGACCATAGGCGGGCCAGTCCGCGACTGCCTTCTCCGGTGCTCGACTCTGCGCCGCCGGGACGGCGGTGGCGAAGACACCGAAGAGGATGATGCGAAATTGCGGAAAGACCCTCTGCAGCGTCATCGGCGCGGCTCGAACTTCTCGATCTGGTCGAGAGAAGGGTTCTCCTTTTCGACGAACTGCTTCAACTGCGCGAACTCCTTCTCCACCGGCATGGTCCGCATGAAGAACAGGCTCGCTCCGCCCGCCGCCCACTTCGGGCCGAAGTGGTAGACCGCCGCGTACATCAGCTTCGCCTTCTCTTCCCCCACTCCGCCGGCGCGGCACGCGTCGTAGAACATCCGGTGGACGTCCTGCCACGCCCTGTCGCGCTTGACGCACGCGACGTCGTGGACGACGGAGGCGTTGCGGTACTCGCCGGTGTAGGGCGAGCCGACGACGCTCCACAGCACCTGCGGGATCGACGCGCCGTCCACGATCGAGCCCTTCGGCGCCGTCCACTCGACGCCGGTGGGATCGACGTAGGCGAAATCGTCGAGGAGCCGCATCTTGCGGTCCGGTTCGATCCACTCGGTCTTGACCGTCCCGACGAAATGGCCGAAGCGCCCGGAATGATTGCACGCGGCGGCGATGATGAGAGCCGCAGCCGAGGCGGCCGCGCCTCGCAACCTCACGCGAGATCCTTTTTCATCGGAACGAACTCGATCGTAACGGCGTCGCGCAGCCGGTGCTCGATGCGTTCGACGCCGCGATAGCCGAGCGCCCGATAGAATCGTTCGCCCGGCAGCGTCGCGAGGAGCTCCGTCGACTGGAAGCCGTGCGCCCGCGCCTCCGACTCGCACTTCTCGAGGATCGCCCGGCCGATCCCGCGCCGCGCCCAGTCCGGATGGACGAAGAACGCGCGGATCCGCGCGGAGTCGCTCGCCGGATCCAGGAGCTCCGATCGGCGTCCCGGCTGCGCGTCGCCTCCGAAGAGCGTCGCGCGCCGGCTCCAGCCGCCGCAGCCCACGATCCGGCGGTCCGCTTCGGCCACGAAATACGTGCCGTCCCGAATCAGCTCGCTGTCCACGCCGAAAGCGGAGCCCAGGGCCGCCTCGACCTGCGCCGCCGTGTAGTCGGGAGGAGAAAGGCCGCGCGCGGAGTCCGCGATCAGCTGCTCGAGAGCGGGGCGGTCTTCCAGCGTGGCCTTGCGCAGCGCGAAGGTCACGGCGCCAGCCACGCGTGTAGCTGCTCGGCTGTGGCGTTGCCCCCGGACAGGATCGTCGCGACGAGCTGATCTCGGAATCGTTCGCGGTGGGCGAGGACCGCCGCCAGCCCCGCCGCGCCGGCCGGCTCGAGCACGATCCCGAGATCTGCGTGCGCCCGCCGGATCGCCGCCACGATCGCATCGTCGTCCACGAGGACGACGTCGTCCACCACGTCCCTGATGTCCTCGAGCGCTTCGGGAAACGGGCTCTTGACCGCGATGCCGTCGGCGATCGTGTCGGCGCGATCGAGCTCGCAGACGCGACCCGCCCGCCACGACCGCTCCATCGCCGGGGCTCCCCTCGCGCACACTCCGATCATCGCGGTGGCCGGGCGATGCGCCTTCACCCAACTCGCGATCCCAGCGAGCAGCGCTCCGTCCCCGAGCGGAACGACGATCGCCTCGAACGGTTCCGGCCAGCGCAGAAGCTCCATGCCGATCGTGCCCGCCCCCTCGGCGATCTCACGGTCCCGGCCATCTTCGACCAACCGGGCGCCGCTCTCGGTCGCGAATTTCTTCGCCGCGGCGTGCGCCTCATCGACGTCCTTACCGACGAGCCGCACGTCCGCGCCGAGCGCCCGCATGCGCTGGACCTTGAGAGGATTGGCCGTCGTGCCCGTAAAAACGGTCAGCGGGAGACCCCGCTTGCGCGCCGACCAGGCCATACCCTGTCCGAAGTTGCCCGCGGTCGCGCAGGCGAGGTGAGGCATCCCGTCGAGCGAGGCCATCAGGAACTCCGTCCCGCGGCCCTTGAACGACCGGATCGGGTTCATCGTCTCGACCTTGACCACCAGGCGGCAGTCGAGGTCCCGCCCGAGAGACTCCGCGAGAAACTGCGGAGAGTCGAGGAAGACGGGGTCGATGACAGAGGCGGCCTCCGCGATCCGCTCGAGAGAGAGGCGACCGGACTGCGTCACTCCGATTTCAGCCAGGCCCCGAGGAGCCGCCGGAGCAGGACGAGCTGCCCGACGTGGTACGCGTTGTGGTCGGCGACGAGCACGAGCTCGCGAATGTAAGTCTGTCCCGAGCCGTGAGGGATCGCGGCGAAGAGGTCGACCGCGGGATCTGCCGCGAGCTTCTTCACCGCGTTGCGGTCGCGGCGGAAGGCGGCGACGCTCTTGTCCCATGCGGTGGCTGTCGGCGGCGAGATGCCTCCCGGCCAGTAGTCCTCGAACTTGAGCTCCACGTAATTGGGGTTCCGGCAGAAATCCAGGATGTCGCGCTGGCAGATGCGGAGGTGCTCGAGAAGTTGCCAGGGCGAGTGCGGCGAACCCTTGGGCCGCTGGCCGCGCGACTTCGCCGGCATTCCTTCGACCGCCGTGTCGAAGGAAACGTGCGCGTCCTCCCAGTCGAGGACCTTCGAGAGGAGAGCGCGAAGGGCGTCGTCCCGCTTCATGCCGGAGAAATCGGCCCTTCAGGCGGCGCGGTCACGCGAGCGGTTCGCGTCGAGCGCTTTCGTGAGCCGCACGACCGCCGCGATCAGGAGGCTGAACGCCATGACCGCAGTCCCGAGAAACAGCCCCCAGACCATGCCGAGACCCGCAGCGTAGCGGACGAGCGAGCCCGCTTCCGGCGGCGCGGCCAGGCTCTTCACGAACTCGGGCGAAACGACTGCGACGACGCACCCGAAGATGCCTCCCAGAATCGACGAGCCGAGCGCCGCTCCGACGATCGAGAGAAAGTTGCGGACGAAGTTCATGAGCCGCCTCGGCCAAGCTTACCGCCGGCGGGTTAGGATTCGGTCCATGACGGAAGGCCGTCGCAGGCGAACGATTCTCGCCTCGGCATTCTGCGGCTGCGTATTCGCCGCCGTCGCGCAGGCAGAGCCGGCGCGGTTGCTCGAGCCGGCCCCGGGCGCGCTCCTCCCGCCGGGCGCCATCGTCCGGATCTCATGGACGCCCGGCGACTCCACGCGACGCAACTTCGACGAGATGGAGCTCGTCCTGTCGCTCGACGGCGGAGAGAGCTTTCCGTTGCGGGTGACGCGCCAGGTATCACCCGCCGCGGACTCGGTTCTCTGGCGGGTCCCAAGGCTGCCGAGCGAGCACGCGCGTCTGGCTCTTCGGGCCGGCCGAGGCGAGAAAAACGAAACCGAAACGATCCGGACCGTCAGTGCAGAATTCACGATCCTGCCCGCCGCGGACGACCCCCTGGAACGGGTTTACCGCGTGCGGGGAGAGTGGCGGACCGTCGAGGCCGCCGGATCCGCGAAGGATCTGCCCGAGCAGAGCCTTTCCGGTTCTCCTCAAGCAGTGCGCGCGGCGTTTTCGCCCGACGGCGCGGCCGAGTCGTCGGGATCGACGGTGTCCGCGCGGGATCGCGGCCGGCGCGACGTGCCGCTCACGCCCTCGAGACCGGCGCAAAGATCGGAATCGGTCCCGCCTACTTCCGAGGCGTCCTCGATCCCTCTGCGTCAATAGAGCGCCTTCTTCCTTTCGAACTGTTCCGGCTCGAAACGAAGGAGAATCCATGCGTTCGAAGAGCGTCGGTTTGTTGCTACTCGCGGCGGGACTCTTCCGAGTCCCTCTCGTCTTCGCGCAAAGCTCGACGACTGCCCCCCCTCCGCAACCCACACCCGCTCCGGTCCGGGAAAACGTCGTCGTATCGGCGACGCGTGGTCCGGAGATCGAGACCGAGATCCCGGGCCAGGCCACAGTCGTGACCGGCGAGGAGCTCCGCCGACGTAACGCCTCGACGCTGGCTGACGCGTTGCAGGACGTCGTCGGGCTCGACACCGGAAACGGAAGCGACAACGGAGCGCGTCTTCCGAACATCGGCCTCTGGGGATTGAAGGAGTTCGACGCCCTCCTCGTAATGGTCGACGGCGTCCCGGTCGGCGGCCCGTTCAACCCGTCGCTTTCGCAGATCGACGTCGAGGACATCGATCGCATCGAGATCGTGAAAGGCCCTCAGGGCACTCTCTACGGCGTCTCGGCCTTCGCCGGAATGATCCAGGTCTTCACGAAGTCGGGGACGAAAGGGACCGAGGTGCGCGCGTCGGGAGGCTCGTTCTCGACCGGGCGCCTTTACGCCTCGCACACCGCGGACCTCGGCGTCGCAAAGCTGCGGCTCTTCGGAAGCGTCGAGCGCTCCAACGGATGGCAGGACCGCACGGACTACAAAGGCGACCGGGGCGGTCTCCGGCTCGACACGCCGGTTTTCGGCTCCGGAAAGCTCTCCGTGATCTTCGACCTCGCCCGCGACACGCAATTCTTCGGCTCGCCGCTTCCGGTGGACAACGGAGAGCCCCTTCCTGCGTTCCGCATCGACCGCAATTACGAGGTCGGGGGCGCCCGCATCGACCACCGGGTGTACTCGCTGACGGCACACTGGCGGCAACCGCTCTCGCCGTCGGTCCTCCTCGAGAACGTTCTCGGGATTGCACGAGACAACCAGATCTCGATCCGTTCCTTCGTCGGCGAAGTGGAGGACAACGAGGCGACCGCGGCCGGCGTAGCGTTGAAGCCCCGCGAGACCGACGTCTACGACGACCTCCACGTGACGACGAGCTTCTCGGCCGCCGGCGCGCATCGCCTCGTTGGAGGCGCGGCGCTGACCCGGGGGCGGACGACCGCGAAAGGCACCGGCTTCGACATCGACCTCCAGATCGACCCGGTCGAGGTCCCCGATTTCGCCGGCACGCCCGCCGGCGACCACCGCTCGTTCGTCGACCGCCGGACGTTCTTCGGGCTGTACGTCAACGACGAATGGACGCCCGTCCGCTTCCTGACGGTGACCGGCGGCGCGCGCTACGACCGGGTCTCCGAGAAACTCTTCGCCCAGGCTCAGGAGGTGGGCGATCCGAACGTCGACGTCTCGCGCGATTCCCGTTCCGAGGGACAGTGGTCCGGCGGCGTTTCGGTCCTCGGACGTCTCGTCGCGGACCGGCCGGGAGCGTTGAACGAGGCGAACCTCTACGTCGCCGCGAAATCCGCCTTCAAGCCGGCCGCCCCCAACCTGACGGAGGCCGAGAACGCGGAGATCCTGAAGCCCGAGCGGACGCGCAGCGGCGAGTTCGGCTTCAAGACGCGGTGGCTCGATCGCCAGGTGTCCTTCGACGTGTCGGTCTTCCACATGATCTTCGAGAACCTCGTCGTCTCGAACATCGGCTTAGACGGCCTTCCGCGGCTGATCAATGCCGGCAGCGAGCGGTTCCAGGGATCGGAGTTCACGCTCGGCTATCGGCCGGCGGCGCTGTCCGGGCTCTCGTTCCTCGCCGGCTACGCGCACCACGACGCGCGGTTCATCGAGTTTTCCTTCGTCAACGCAGAGGGCCAGCTTCGCGTGGTCGACGGCAAGCGCCTGGAGCTTGTCCCGCGGGACCTGTGGAACGCGCGGCTCGAGTACGCGAACGGGCGCGGTCCGTCGGCCTTCTTCGCGTTACGCCACCAGG
>DASXSX010000176.1:0-2485 GCA_036505815.1 Thermoanaerobaculia bacterium | reverse complement strand
CGGGTCGCCTCGGTCGAGGAATGGAAACGGGCCGGTCGGACGTACTGGACGAAAACCAGGCAGCGTGCTGCGTCTAGACCGGCCCGTGGAAGAGGGAGAACCCGACCCCTCCCGAAGCCAGACGTTGCGGCGCGGGGCGTGTCGCGGAGACGTCGGCGGAAGGCATTCCGGCGAAGAGATCGCCGGCGCCTCGCATCGGGTCGATGAGCCGGGAACGATGCCGTTCTCCGCGGATCGAAAGGGCGCAAGAGCGTCGAGCCCGACGAGTTGCGTTCGGGCTCTTCTTTTCAGATTTCGCGGTCTCTCGGTTCATCGTCTCCCTGCGCGAATCCTGCTCGACGGCCAGAGGTCCTGTCATGGTGAGAATTCATCAGCCGCGCTGCGAGAGTCGGCGGACTCCAAAGCCGTCTCGCCTCAGCGTGAGACATTCTCCCGGACTGAGCCGTTTGCATCATGCGGCCGCCCGTTTCCTCCGGAACACTGCGGCTCGACCGGTCGCGCCCAATGCGCCGGCGGAAGGAAGTCCGTATGTCGACGAACGACTTGACGATCGCGATGGTGGGTTCCGGAGGCGATGGCGTGGTGACCATGGGTGATCTGCTCGCCATGGCCGCCGCGCGCGAGGGCCTTCACGTCGTCAAGACCGAGGGTTATGGCCCGCAGATCCGCGGGGGGGAGTCCTCCTGTACGGTCCGCGTTGCCGCGCGCGAGCTCTTCGCCCAGGCAGACGCGGTCGACGTTCTTCTGGTCTTCCGCTGGGCGGACTTCGCGCGTTTCCGCGGTGAGATCGAAGTGGCGCGAGATGCCGTCCTCCTTTACGAGTCTGCGGACGCGACGCCGGCCGAGGAGCTCGAGCTCGACGTCGACGACCGAGCTCTCTGGATTCCGGTCCCGTTCGACCGGCTCTCGCGCGAGTCGACCGGTGCAGCCACTTCGAAGAACATCGTGGCGCTCGGGATCCTGGCGGGCCTCTTCGGGCTTCCCGTCGATGTCATCCGCCGCGCCATTGGTCACCGATTCGGCCGCAAGAAGGAGGGAGTCCGGGAGGCCAACGCGAAAGCCTTCGAGGCGGGTCTCGCTTTCGCCAGCACGCTCGGCGAGGATCTCACCGACAGGCGTCTCGCCTACACACCCGGCGCGACCCGGCTGCTTCTCTCGGGAAACGAGGCAGCGGCGGTTGGGGCGCTCCATGCCGGGTGCCGCTTCTTCGCTGGGTACCCGATCACTCCTTCCTCCGAGATCCTCCACTTTCTGGCCGAATGGATGCCCCGGTTGGGAGGCTCGGTGGTGCAGACCGAGGACGAACTGGCAGCGATCGGAGCCGTTATTGGCGCGTCCTTCGCTGGCGTCAAGGCGATGACGGCGACTTCCGGACCTGGTCTCTCGCTCATGACCGAGATGCTTGGACTCTCCGCCATGGCCGAAATTCCGACCGTTATCGTCAACGTGCAGCGGGGCGGACCCTCGACCGGCAACCCGACCAAGAGCGAGCAGGCCGATCTCTTTCAGTGCCTGTACGGAACGCACGGAGATGCGCCGCGCGTGGTGCTCGCCTGCTCCGACGTAGAGGACTGCTTCCACGCCACCGTGGAGGCCTTCAACATCGCCGAGGAGTTCCAGCTTCCGGTTCTCGTCCTCTCCGATCAGGCTGTCGGCCAGCGAAAGGAGACGCTGTCCGCCCAGACGCTGGAGCACGAGGTGCGTAACCGTGTGATCCCGGGTCCGGAGGAGTTGGGGAATTACGAGCGCTATCGTGACACGCCGACCGGAGTCTCGCCGATGGCCGTGCCGGGCATGAGGGACGGCATGTATCAGACCAACGGGCTCGAGCACGACGAGGCGGGCCGGCCGAACTCCCTCTATCTCACCCACGAGAAAATGAACGCGAAGCGATATCGCAAGCTCTGGCCGATCCGCGACCGATACCACTTCTTCCGGCGTTATGGGCCTGCCGAGGCTGATCTCGGCATCCTGTGTTGGGGTTCTTCCAAGGGCGCGGTCCAGGAAGCCGTGCTCGCCGCCAACGCGCGAGGGGACAAGGTAGCTGCCTTCGTGCCGCAGGTCCTCTACCCATTCCCTAAAAGGGACTTCGAGGAATTCCTGGCGCAGGTCGGCGAGCTCCTGATCGTGGAGCTCTCCTACACGGCGCAGTTCTACAAGTACCTGCGTACTTTTTTGAGCCTCCCCGAAGGAAGGACGCACGTCTTCAAGCGGTCGGGAGGCAAGAACCTCACCGTGGCAGAGGTGAATCGAGAGATTCGCAAGGTGCTCGCGGCAACGCCCGCGCGCGAGATGGAAGGGGTAGTCCAGTGAGCGAGCAGGAGCTTCCGGCATTTCAGCCCGCCGACTACAAGTCGGATCTGAAACCCGTGTGGTGCGCAGGCTGCGGCGATTACGGTGCGCTCGCGGCCCTCCACCGCGCCATGGCGAAGCTGCAACTGCTGCCATGGAATACCGTGGTGGTCTCCGGGATCGGCTGTTCCTC
>DASXSX010000175.1:0-24766 GCA_036505815.1 Thermoanaerobaculia bacterium | reverse complement strand
AAATCGGGACCGTTTTATTTGGATGGGGTCAGGGACTGAAGCGGCGCGAACTGCCAGATCTGGACTGCCGAGCGAACCCCGGACGGTTTTGGCTCCGACTCCACCCGCACCATTCGAAACTCCCGAAACGCGGCGCCTGCGGGACCGGTACCAGGGCGTTCGCGACCGCCCTCGAAGTAGCTCCGCCACCAAAACGTCGATCTCGTCAGCCGGGTCGCCGACCCAAGACGCGGCGAGGGCGTCTCGAAGGCGGACTTCGGGAAACCGCTCATCTCCGCATGGGCGGCGAGGTAGGGAAGCGGGTCCTGGAGAACGACGAAGCGGACACCCTGCGCAGCACAGTAATCCGCGACCTCGCTCTCCCGGGTGGCGAGAATGATCCCGGCGCCGTTCTCGAAGTCGGTTCGTCCGCCCATCGTTCCGAAGTTGTCGAGGAGGACGCCCCGTCCGCCCACGACGTTGAAGAGGTGGCCCCAGGACCACGGGCCGAGCACTTTTCCGGGCGCCGAGGTTTGCCGTCCCAGGAACTCCGCTGTCCGGAGCATTGGAGTCATTTCCTGAGTGATCGGTGAGCGCGGGCGCAGCACCGGTGCGCCCGTCTGGAGGAGCGCGGGCAGGATGAGCACGGCGACGGAGGCTCGCGCGAGCCACGGTCCGTAGTCCCTGCGAATGTCGGAGACGGCGACTGCGCCGGAAACCGCGCAGAGGGGAGCGGCGACTGCCAGGAACCGCCTCGAGGTGACGGCCGCGAGCACGTATCCCAATGCGAAGAGCAGATAGAGAACTCGAAGCCCGCTTCTCCGGCGCCAGCTCCCGATCATCAGAAGCGTCAGAAGCGCGCCCCCGCCGAGCTCGAGCAGATCCGCCCACCAGATGCTGTCGGGGGCGACGAAAAGGGGCTGGAATTCCTGGATGGATTTGAGCCAGGGATCCCCCCCGAGGAACTGCGAGCCGGCGAGAATGGAAACGAACGCATTCGGCACCGCCGCCACGACGAGCAATCCGGACAGGGCGGCCAGGGCCGCGGCACGCGCGAGTTTCACCTGGCTCTCGAGCATCCGGAGCTCGACGGCGCAGGCGGCCGCGGCCCCCGCCAACGCCGCCGCATGCGGAACCCCGAGATACCACTCGTCGTCCGGATAGCCGGAGGGTTGGAATGCCCGATAGAGGAAGATCAGAACGGCTGACAACGCGAAGCCGAACGCGGCGCTCGCGCGCGCGGCCGACTTCCGAGGATCGAGCAACAGAACCGAAATCAGAACGATCCCTCCTACCAGAAGAAGCGCCGGCTGAATCAGGAGAGAAATCGTGAGCGCGAGGCCGAGAAGGGCGCCGTGCCGGAGCGTCTCGCGGGTGTCCGTTGCTCGAGTGACAGCGAAGGTGGCGGCCACGATTCCCAGCACCAGCGGGAACTCCAAGAAGTGGTGATCGATCGCGCCGAGCCGCGAACGATCGAAGAAGGGGGTCGAGAGGGCAACGGCGAAGCCTCCCAGAAGTCCGGTCGCGGCGCCGAGCCGCCGGCACAGCCATGCGGCGACGAAGGCGCAGGAGAGCGAGGAAGCGAAAGGCGGGAACCAGCTCGCCCGCGCGACGATCTCCGTCGGGGCTCGACCTCCCAGAAGACGTGAAGCCGCCCCGGCGAGCATGTCGTAGAGGGGCGGCCAGGGGCAGAAAGACCCCCTCGGACCGCGATTCGGATCGTAGTTCAAGACTCGGAACAGGTGCGTCGCCGAGTAGACGATCCTCTTCGCGTGATACATCTCGTCAAAAGGCTCGAGCTGCGGAACGCCTCCGTGAAAGGCCATCTGGAGGTTGGAGATCCGGACGAGAAAGGCGACGGCGAAGATTGCCGACGCGATAGCGAGCGTCCGCCACCGCTCGGATGATTCGGGCGACTTGATGTTCAATCGCTGCGCGCATTCTAGCCCTCGCTGAAACTCTCGCGGGCTTCACATGAGCAGGATGCTTCTCTTCCGCTTACAATTTCCGCGTGCCGCTGCGCCCTCGGTTGACCGGGCTCCTCGCGGCGGCGGCAATCGCGCCCGCTCTCTTCTGGCTCGGCCCGGCTCTCGCCGGCCGGCTCTCGCCGTCTTTTCGCGACCAGGGAGACTTCTTCTACCCGTTGAAGTTGTACACGGCGGACCGGCTTCGCTCCGGGGAGATTCCACTCTGGAATCCGCTCTCGGGCGCGGGCGAGCCCTGGCTCGCCAACGGTCAGGCGGGCGTCTTTTATCCTCCCGGTCTCCTCTTTCTCCTGCCCTGGCCCGCGGCCGCCGGAGTTCTCTTCCTCCTCGTCCACTTCGCGATCGGCGCCTGGGGGATGCGCCGGTTTCTCGCGCAGGAAGGCATCTCTGAATCGGGAGCGCTCTTCGGGAGCGCGGTCTTCGTGGCCTCCGGCCTGCCCGCGTCGCTGTCGGCTTTCTGGAACCACTTCGGCGCCTACGCCTATTTGCCGGCGATCGCTGCGATCGCGCGCGCGGGCGTGAGATCGCGGGGGGCGCTTCTCGGACTGGCTTCGCTCGCCGGACTTGCCGCCATGGCCGGGAGTCCCGAGATCTCCGCAATGACAGCGGCGATCGTGGTCGTCCTGTCTCTTTTTCCGAAGCCTGATCCGGACCGGCCCTGGCTCGATTCGCGGGCAAAGTCCCGACAGCGAACCGCGGGCGGGCTCTTGCTCGGCCTCGCGCTCGCGGCGTGGATCCTCGTTCCGATGGGGGAGCTGGCGATTCACTCCGACCGGAAAGGGCCGCTGCCGGCGGAGGAGAGGGAACCGGGCGCCGTGGCCATCCCTGTTCTTGCGGCGGGGCTCGCGCGGCCCGAGACCGCGAACCGAACGTACTGGCTCGCGTCCCTCTTCGTTGGACCGCTCGTCCTCGCGGTCGCCGCAGCTCCGTTCTTCGAACGGGAGAGGCGGATTCTCTCCCTCTTTCTCGCCGGGATCGGGCTCGCGGGCCTCCTCATCGCGGCCGCCGGCCCTCCCGGCTCGTGGCTGCGCGCGCTTGCCCCGCTCGACCGGATGCGATATCCGGAGAAGGCTCTCGCGGCGACCGTCTTCGCCCTCGCGGGCCTCTCCGGTCTGGGGCTCGACACTCTTCGGTTCCGCGCAGGCGGACGCATCCTGCGCGCGATCTTTCCGCTCGTTGCGGGTGCCGCTCTCTTCGTCGCGCTCGCCGTTCCCTCGCCGCCGGCGGTTCGTTGGACGACCGCGATCGGGATCGTGTCGGCGGCGGTCCTCGCGCTGGGTGCCGGCCGATGGGAGATGGCCGGAGGGGCCCTCGGCGCTCTGACTTCGGTCGCGCTCGTCGTCTCGTTCGCCTTCGCCAGCCGATCTCTCTTCACCTTCGTCCCGGAGGCGGCGCTGCGACGGCGACCCGCGACGCTCGAGGCACTGGGAAACCTGAACGGCCGCGTGCTCACGCCGCCTCCCTCCGCACTTCTACGCTGGGTCGTCCGCGATGCGAGCTTCGACGCGGCGACGCTTTCGCGAGAGCGGGAAGCGCTCGCCGGCTATACGAATCTGCTGTTCGGCGTCTCGACCGTCCGCAGCGCCGCCGCGCTCCCGACCGGCGCCGCCCGCGCGATCGCGGACTCGATCGACGCGTCCCCCGACCCGGTGCGCGCGGCGGGGCCGGTCAGCGCCCGCGTCCTTTGGAGTCCCTTCCAGCCGGCGCGCCTTCCTTCCCGAAGAGTCGGTGAGTTCTTCCGGGCGCCGATCGCCCCGTACCGACCGCGCCTTTCCTTCGTCCGCAGCTACCGGATCGAGAGAGATCCTGCTCGCGCCTGGAGCCGCGTCGCATCGGGTGACATCGACATCGCCCGCGAAGTCCTTCTCGACCGAGAGCCTTCGCTGCCTCCTCCTCCCGGCCGCCGGCCGCCGCCGATCCTGATCGCGCGACTCGCAGAAGACCGGCCGGAGAGGGTCGTCGCCGAGATCGCGACCAACGCGCCCGGGCTGCTCGTCGTCACCGACCTCTCGTATCCCGGCTGGATCGCGGAAGAAGGGGGGCGCCGCCTGGAGATGCTGCGGGCGGACGGCTTCTTTCGCGCCGTACCCCTGCCCGCGGGCTCGCACCGTCTGACCTTCCGATACCGGCCGCTTTCCGTCCTGATCGGGGCCGGAATCTCCGCGGCTGCAATCCTGACGATCCTCTTCCTCGCGTATCAGGGCGAGCCGGTCCGTTGATCGCGACAGTCGTCGTTTTTCTCTTCGGTCTCATCGCCGGAAGTTTTTTGAACGTCGTCATCCATCGGCTCCCGCGCGGCGAGTCGGTCGCGTTCCCCGGATCGCACTGTCCCGCCTGCGGCGCCCCTATCCGCCCATACGACAACGTGCCGGTCCTCTCGTGGCTCTTTCTCCGAGGCCGCTGCCGCACCTGCCGGGCCCCGATCAGCGCCCGCTATCCTTTCGTCGAGCTCGCGAACGCGGTTCTCTGGGTCGCTGTGTTTCTGCGCGCGTCGCCGGCATGGGCGGACTTCGCCTCGGGAGCGTTTCTCTGTTCCGCCTGTCTCGCGCTCCTCGCGATCGACGCGGAGTTCCGAATCCTCCCGGACCGCATCACGTTGACCGGAATCGCGGTCGGCATCGCGCTCTCCTTCTTCTCGCGGGTCCGCTCGCCGGTATCTTCGCTCGCCGGAGCCGCGATCGGAGCCGGAGGCCTGTGGCTCGTGGCGTTCCTCTACGAGAAATGGAAAAAGGTCGAGGGGATGGGCTTCGGTGACGTCAAGATGCTCGGGATGATCGGCGCGCTTCTGGGCGCTTCCGGAGTCGTCGTCACAGTTCTCCTCGCGTCGGTCGCGGGGAGCCTGGTCGGTCTGGCTCTCGTCGCTGTGCGGCGCGGATCGCTCCAGACGGCGCTCCCGTTCGGCGTCTTTCTGGCTCTCGGCGCGGTCGCCGCCCTCTTCTGGACGCCCGTCTTCGTCGAGCTCTATCGCGGCGGTTTCCGGTGAGCGCCCCCGTCCCGCGGACTTTCCGGCGCGAGTCGCGGCTCTTTCTCTGGGTCGCGCTGCTTCTCGTTCTGTTCCTGAATCTCCTGACGCTCTATTTCTTCCGGCGCGCCGTCGACTGGGGGAACGACTCGGTCGAGCACCGGGCGGCGGAAATCCTTCGGCGTCTACCGGCCGAGCGCTCCGCGGAGGGGGCGAGCGAGATGCTCGGCCGCATGGCGCTCGAGCGCGACGTGGTTTACGTCGCGGCCTACGACGAGCGGGGTCGCCGCGCCCGGACGTTCGGCGCCCAGATCGACGCGCCCGACACGCTTCCGACCGCGCGACCGGCCCCGGGGGAGATCGCGCTCACCTGGCGAAGCAGTCCGATCCTGCTGGTCGCCACGACGGGAATCTCGGGCGGCTACGTGTCGATCGCCCTCGATCCGGGGGCCGGCGCGGCGCTGCGGCCACTCGCGCGATCGCTGACCTTCGTGGTCCCGGTCGCGGGCGCCGCGCTGGTGGTCCTCGCCGGCTTCTATCTGCGCTCCCTGCTCTCGCCTTACGACCGGCTCCTCGCGGCTGCGGATCGGGCGCCCCGGCCGGCTCCCGCACCGCCGGGAACCGCCGCCGAGCCGGCGGACGAGCGCGAGTTCCTGATCGGCCGGTTCGAGTCCACGATTGCGGCGCTACGGGAGAAGGAGCGGGAGCTCCAGGCACGTGCAGACGATCTCGAGACGGCGGCGCGCCTCCTCTCGCGTAACCTGCCGACGGGGGTCCTCTCGGTGGACGCGGACGAGACGGTCGTCGAGCTGAACGAGTCGGGGCAGGAGATCCTGAGAATCTCGGGCGATCTGCAGGGCCGGCGCTACGACGAGGCGTTCGAGACGATCCCGGAATTTCGCGCGCTCTTGGGCGAGGTGTTCTCCGACCGGAAGCCTGTCGGGCGGCGGGAGATCCGGTGGGTCGCGGGAGGGACGCCGCGCTCGTTCGGGGTAACGGTGATGCCCGCCGAGGGAGCCGACGGGCGATTTCTCGGCGTGCTCGCGCTCTTCACCGACCTGACCGAGATGCGGAAGCTCGAGGCCCGGGTTGCGCTGACTCGCCACCTTTCCGATCTCGGCCAGGTCTCCGCCGGCGCGGCGCACGAGTTCCGCAACGCCGCCGCGGCGATCGATGGCTTCGCCGACCTCGCGCTGCGGGCGCCCGAGCGCGCGGCGGAGCACTTGAAGGCGATCCGGCGCGAGGCGCAGGAGATGAGCCGGGTGACGAGCGATTTCCTCCTCTTCGCCCGGCCCGAGGGATTTGCCCGCGAGAGGGTCGACCTCGACGGCGTTGCTGCGGCGGCCGTCGCCGAGACCGAGGCCGCGTTTCCCGGGGTCACCGTCGGGCTGCGCGGGCCGTTTCCGGCGGTCTCCGGGTCGGAAGTTCTTCTGCGCCGCGCGCTCGTCAACCTTCTGCGAAACGCGGTCGAGGCGACTCCCTCGGAGCGCCGCGGCGAACCGGGGGCGATCCGGCTCGATGCGTCGAGTCGCAACGGGGAGATCCTGCTGGCGGTGGGAGACCGGGGAGAGGGGGTGGAAGCCTCGCGGCGCGAGGAGATCTTTCTTCCGTTCTATTCGACGAAGCCGCGCGGCTCCGGTTTCGGCCTGGCGATCGTCGCGCGGATCGCGGAGCTGCACGGCGGGACGGTCGAGGTCGGGGCGCGGCCGGACGGGGGGGCGCTCTTCACTTTGCGCCTCCCTGAGGCTCTCGAGCTCCCGAAGCCGGCGCCGACTCCTTCGCGCGAGTCGCGAGGATAGACCGGAAGCTTTCGCGGTCGAACGCGCGCTCGAGCGCCGTTTCGGCCGTGACGTCGCCGCGCCGGACGAGCTCGGCGAGTGACTGGTCCATCGAGACCATCCCGCGCGAGCGGCCGGTCTGGATCTGGTTGTTGATCTGGGCGGTCTTTCCCTCCCGGATCGCGTTGGAGAGCGCGCTCGAGCCGAGCAGGATTTCAAAAGCCGGGATCCGCCCCGTGCCGGTCTTCTTCAGGAGCTGCTGCGCGACGACGGCCTTGAGCGACTCCGCGAGCACGACGCGAATCTGTTCCTGCTCGCTCGCGGGAAAGGCGTCGATGATGCGGTCCACCGCCTTCGCGGCGGAGTTCGTGTGGAGCGTCGCGAAAACGAGGAGCCCGGTCTCCGCGGCCGTCAGCGCCATCCGCATCGTCTCCAAATCCCGCATTTCGCCGACTAAGAGACAGTCGGGGTCCTCGCGAATCGCCGCCTTGACCCCTTCGGCGAAGTTCGAAACATCCGGCCCGATCTCGCGTTGGGTGAAAATCGAACGGTCGTTTACGTGAACGAACTCGATCGGATCCTCGATGGTGACCACGTGGCGCGCGAACCTCCGGTTGACGCGGTCGAGGATCGCCGCGAGCGTCGTCGATTTGCCGCTCCCCGTCGGCCCCGTCACGAGAACGAGACCTCGTCCGGCCGACGCGAGGTCCGCCACCGGACCGGGGAGCTGGAGCTCCTCGACGGTCGGGACGCGGGCCGGGATCAGACGGAAGACCGCCCCGGAGCCGCGCTCCTGCCGGAAGAGGTTGACCCGGAAGCGCGCCTCGCCCCCCATCTGATAGGCGAAGTCGACGTCTCCCGTCTCGCCGTACTGCGCCCAGATGCGGGGCGGCGCGATCGGCCCGACGAGGTTGTAGAAGTCCCCCTCGTTCAAGGCGCGATACCGGATCCGCTCGAGGTCGCCATCGATGCGAAGGACCGGCGGCGAGCCCACCGAGAGGTGCAGATCCGAACCATTCCTCTTCGGCAGGACGGACAGAAACCGGTCGATCCGGTTCGTGCCGGTCGAGACGATGTCGAGAGCTCCGATCTGGAAGACTTTCTCGGAGGTCTCGCGGGGAACGGGGATCGGATCGCTCACGCCGCGCTCCCTTCTTCGAGATAGGGCTCGAACGCTTCCTTCCGGAGCGCGCGGTCGTACGCCACGCGCGGGTCCACGGTGCCGTCCTGGACCAGCTTCAGCAGCGACATGTCCATCAGCATCATGCCGGCACCCGATCCGGTCTGGATCGCCGTCGGAATCTGGAACGTCTTGGCTTCGCGAATGAGGCCGGCGACGGCGGGCGTGTTGCGAAGGATCTCCCAGGCGGCAACCCGCCCGGACCCGTCCCGACGCGGGAGGAGCGCCTGCGCAATCACGGCTTTCAGCGAGTCCGAGATCATCTGGCGGATCTGGCCCTGCTGGTCGGATGGGAAAGCGTTGATGACGCGATCGACGGTCGAAGAAGCGGTGGTCGTATGGAGGGTTCCCAGGACGAGGTGACCCGTCTCCGCCGCAGTGATGGCGAGCGAGATGGTTTCCAGGTCCCGCATTTCGCCGACGAGGATGACGTCCGGGTCTTCGCGCAGAGACTGCCGCAAAGCGCGCGCGAAAGAGCGCGAGTGGCTCGGTATCTCGCGCTGGTTGACCAGCGAGTCTTCGCTGACGTGGACGTATTCGATCGGATCCTCGATCGTCAGGATGTGGCAGCGCTCGGTGTGATTGATCCGGTCGACCAGCGCTGCGAGGGTCGTCGTCTTTCCGCAGCCGGCCGGCCCGGTTACGAGAATCAGGCCTTGCGAGTACGTCGTCAGGTCCCACAGGTTCTCGGGCAGTCCGACGTCGGCGAGGTTGGGCACTTCGAACGGGACCAGCCGAAAGACGGTGGAGAGGCCCTTGCGCTGGAGAAAGACGTTCGTTCGGAAGCGACCGAGCGCCGGATCTTTGTGGCAGAAGTCAATCTGCTGGCGCTCCTCGAACAGGCTGCGGCGCTCGGGCGACAGAATCGGATAGATCCAGTCTTCGAGCTGCGCCGCGCTCGACTCGGGGATCGGCAGAGGGGAAAGCTGCCCGTTCAGCCGCAAGTGCGGGACGGTGCCGGTCGAGAGGTGGAGGTCCGATGCGCCGACAGCGCGCGCGTGCCGGAGAAGCTCGGAGAGGGTCGGCTCGGGCGCCGCCGCGAAGTCGTGAGGAGGGAACTCCCGACGGGTCTCCGAGGCTTCGTCCGAGCCTTCTTCTCCCGCCAGCCTCTCGGCGAGACGAGCCGCCTTCTCCCGCACGAGCGGGTCCGGATCCGCCTTGACGATCTTCGCAAGGAGGCCGGGTACAGCGCGATCGGCGATCCGGACGAAGGCGTCGAGAATCTCGAGGCGGAGGTCTTTCGTGCCGTGCTTGTACGCTTCGAGCAGTGCGGGAAGCGCTTTTGCGGTTCCCCATGTGCCGAGCGCCGCCGCCGCGGAGAGGTTGGACTCCGGGTCGCCGAGCATCTGGACGAGCGGCTCGAGTCCGCGTTCGTCCTTGAGCTCACCGAGCGCGTGCGCGGCGCGGTCGCGCAGCCACCAGTCGTCACTGTCGAGGTAGCGGACGCAGTGCGGAACGACCTCGGGCGAGCGGATGGTGACCGCGATCGCGGAAGCGAGAGCGGCGATGCGGTGGTCGGGATCGTTGTCCCGCTCGAGGAACGCCGGAATGTACTGGGGGCCGAGCTCGCGCAAGCCCTCGAGGGCGCGGTCCCGTTTCGGTCCGTACGTGTCCTGGTAAGCGTGCAGGAAGGCCTCCGCCACCCGCTCGGGCTGCTGTGTTCGAAGGATCCGCGACGCGAGCTGGCGCACCCTCGGGTTCGCGTCGGAGAGAAGCGGAATCAAGTCTTCGTTCCAGCGGATGTCCGCTCTCGCCAGAAGCGGCGTCAGAGCGGCGATCGCCGCGTCCTGGATCCGCGTCGAGTCGAGATGGCAGCGGCTTAGGAGCGGCCCGATCGCCGACTCGTCCGGAAACTTCACGAGAAGCCGAACAGCCCGGAACCGCAAGGTTTCTTCCTCGTCCTCGAGCCCCTTCAGAGCGAAGGGAACGACGCGCGGCGACGCGGTCGATTCGACGATCGCGAACGCCTTGGTCCGCACGGCGGAAGAATCGGAGTTCAGAGCTTCCGACACGAGCGACAAGTTGCCTTCGGAAGGATTCCGGCGCATCCAGTCCAGAGCGACGTGGACGACGGTCGGATCGGAGTGCTTCAGGAGCTCCGGAAGTTTCTCCGGAAATCTCGGGCCGGCGAGCGCCGCGAGGCTTTCGATAGCGAGCCGCCGCATCGACTCGGTTCGGGAAAGGAAGTATGGAAAGAGCGCTGCCGCGGCGTCGTCGTAGGCGAATCGTCCGAGCAGGGTCAGTCCCCTCGTCCGGAGGCTGGCGTCGGAGTCGACGGCGAGCCAGGCAACGTCCTCCGCTTCGAGCGCCTTCGACGCGGCGATCTCGTCGAAGAGCGCCTGGCGCTCGTCGTCGTTCTTCCAGGCACGGGCGTGCGCCTTTGCGAGCAGGGCGCGCGCCTCCGCCGTCGGCTTGTGGCGTCTTTTTGCCCACATGATTGCTTCGCCGCAAGTGTAACGCGACACCGAATCGCGGCCAACGCCGATCGGCCCGTCACGACAATTCTGCTTGTGAAGATCTTCGACCGGCGCCGCCGGGCGAGCCGGGGAATCGCCCTCGTCGAGCTCGTGATTTCCGTGCTTCTCTTCGGCTGGGTCCTCCTGGCGATCTTTCCCCTGTTTCTGTCGAGCGTGAGGTCGAACGTCGCCGCGAGCTTCTATGCCGAAGCGAACAACCTCGCGCGAAACCGGCTGGAACAGCTTCTGGATCTGCCCTTCGACGACCCGCGTCTCTCCGCGGGAAAGCACTCGACGAACGATCTGGCGGCGACGCTGCCGGACCCGGAGACGGGCGCTTTCCCGTCGACGGCGGCGAATCCGTTCCGCGGGACGTACCGGGTCCTGCAGTTCGCCATTCCCCCGACCTCGGCCGTTGCCAGAGGGAGTCTCTTTGCGCCGATTCGCGTGACCACCGCGGGGTTGCCATTCGACTACAAGAGGATCGACGTCACCGTCGAAGCCATTTCCCCGCGTCCCGAGCTCGGATGGATCGCCGCGCGGGTGAGCGCGCTGCGTTCGAATCCCTCACGGGAAGAGCTTCTCTCCCGGGAAGATCCCGATCCGTGAGGCCGCATGATCGGCGTCGCTCTCCCGGCCTGACGCTCGTCGAGACCCTCGTCGCGGCGTTTCTCTTTTCCGCGCTTCTGCTCGCTTCCCTGGCGCTCTGGGATTCCGCCGTGCGCGTGAACAAGAGCCAGATCGAGATCGCCGACGCGCAGGGAAGCCTTCGCTTCGGGTTGCATCAGATGACGCGGATCGTTCGAACGGCAGGGGCGGGCGGCCTCTTCGTCACACAAGCGGTCCTGATCCGCCCGGACCCGGGTCTCCCCGGCGTCGCCGCGCCTCCGGACAGCGACTACGACAACGTCGCCGGGGGCACCGTCACCGATCTGTCGGGAAAGAACGTGCCCGTGCGACCGGGCACCGACATCCTGGAAGTGCGGGGCGTCCTCCTCTCGCCGCTTCTCGCGTTCGACGCCGCGAGCGGTTGCGGCCCCTGCACCGGCGCGAGCCAACTCGCGGTGCGGTCGGTGACCGGGAGCGGCCACGTGAACGATGATCCGGCCCGGCGAGCCCGATTCTCCGGGATCGATTCGTACACAGCCGGCGTCTCGGATCGAAACCCGATGTTCGTCGTGGTCGTCGAGAGCGACGACCTCCATCCCGGCTGCTCGGATGGGAGCACAGGATTCTTTTCGCGACCGCCGCAACCGTCTTACCGCGTCGGTCTCCTGACCGCTCCCACGCGCCTCGCCTCCGCGGGAACATTCGGAACCGTCGATTTCTCCGATCCGCTCGCGCGCGAGCTTTCGACGGAAGATCCCCGCGACTCTCCGCCCCCGACCGACCCTCCGGTCAAAGCGCTTCGGCGCGCGGGAATCCTCGACGACGTCCTCTTTTTCATCGACAACACCGATCCGATCCATCCGGCTCTCGCCCAGGCGCTTCGCCGTGGGAGCCGATTCGACGTCGCCTCCGTCGCCGAGGACGTCGAAGACCTTCAGGTCGCATACGGCGTGGACGGACTCTACCGCTCCGACGGCGTCGCCCCCGACGGCGTGCTCGGACGGCTCGTCGCGGCGACGGAGAGCGATCCCGATCCGGAAGTCTCCACGCGCGCCGATGGAGACGAATGGGCGCCCAACGTGGATGGAGAGCGGCTCTTCGCCACGACCGACTTTCGTTCGGATCTCGGCTGTCCGACTCTCCAGGCCGTCCGGATCACGCTCGTTGCGAAATCCCACGACCCGGACCCGACCTTTCGAGGCCGGGGCGCATTCGGTTTGAACGCGATGAACTCTCCGAAAGACTCGCGGGACTACGGGTCGGGAGCGCCGAGGTACCGGCGGCGCATTCAGACTGTGACGGTCGGCCTGAGGAACTTCGGGACCAGAGGGTAGCGCGGACGATGCGGCGCCGGCCGTCGCGGGGAGCAGTTCTGCTTCTCGTCCTTCTCTGCCTGGCCATCCTGACAGTCGTCGGGGTCGCTCTGAAATTCTCGACCGGCTCCGAAAGAGCGAGCGCGGCGAACGAATGGTCGATGAGCCGGGCCCTCTACGCGGCCGATGCCGGCGTCCGGTGGGTGATGGCCGAGATGGCGGCCGATCCCGATGGCTTTCTCGAGCGGCCGGAGTTCCGGGATCCGCCCGATCCGTTCGGCACGGTCTCCTTCCCCATGCCCGGCCACGCGCACGGCCCCGGAGGCCTCTTCTCGGGCGATCCGAACGAAGTCGGGATCCATGTCACGGTAGAGAATCCGAGTCTGCTCGGACGCCGCGTCGATCCCGCGGCGCCGCAGGGGGATCGGTTCTTCTATGTCTTCGAGGTCCACGTGAGGGCATCCGAATCGTCCGAGGCCCCCCGATATTTCCAGGAGTTGGCGGCGGACGTCGAGGTGGGCCCGCTTCCCGCGGATTTCCTCGAGAACGGGAGCGGGAGGGCTATAATCGGCAGCCCCGCTACGGGCGTACCTGTCCGGGCCGTGAGCATGAACTGGAAGGAACTATGACGAGATCTCTCCGGACCGCGATCCTGCTCATCTTTCTGACCGCGGCCGTCGGTCTCGCCGACGTCGTCGTCTTGAAGGGTGGGGTCGTCGTTCACCTCCAGCGCCCGCCGGTCCGGCGCGGAAACAACGTCCTTCTGACGCGAACGGACGGAACGCTGCTGTCGGTTCCGGCCTCCGAGATCGACGTCGCGGCCACCGCTGCCGCTCGCGCCGTGCCTCCGCCGGCTCCCGAGCCGCCGCCGGCGCGCCCCCCGACGCTCGCCGAAGCGGCCCGCGCTTCTCATGAGGTCCCGAAAGCGCGCGTTCGCATCACCGACTCGGACGTCTCGCACGGCGAGCGCGCCGCGCAGGCGGGCAACGCCGAGGAGGCGCCGAAGGAGAAGGACACGGGCGTGGGCGCCGGCAGCGTCGAGGTCGCCGATTACACCCAGCAGAAGTCGGGGGAGGCTCTGATCGTCCGCGGCACGCTGCGCAATGCCGGGGGGACCACGGCGATCAGCATCCGGATGACGGTGACTGCTCTCGACGCGAAGGGGCATGCGATCGCCTCCGGCGACGCGGGCCTGTCGAGCGTCGTCATCGAGCCGACGAAGACCGCGGCGTTTTCGATCACCATCCCGGTGGGCACGAAGCAGGTCGCCTCGCTGAAGTTCACGCCGCACTGGATTGCGCCCGCTCCTCCCTCGTCCGGGCCGGGCTCGGAAGAGGCGGCTTCCAAAAGCGCGGCGCCCGCCGCCTCACCGGCAGCCGTGGCCGCTCCTCAACCGACCGCTCCTCCTCCGCCTCCGGCTCCGACCCCCTACGGCCGGGGGTCGCTCTACGCCCCGCCGCCCCCCTCGGCGCCCTCCGAAGCACCGAAGGACGGCAAGACGGGCTACATCCCGGGGGCGTCGAGCCCTTCCAACCAGCCCAAGCCGCCGGGCTAGCTCTCTCTCGTCTTAATCTATTCACGTGCCTCGCATCCTCATCGTCGAGGACAAAGATTCTCTCCGCGCGATGCTCGAAGAGATGCTGCGCGCCGAGAAGCTGGAGGTCCGCGGCATCGGGTCCGGCTCCCAGGCGGTCGAGATGCTGCGCTCGGGTGAGCCGGTCGACCTCGTTCTGACCGACTGGCGGCTCCCCGGCGCCGACGGGCTCGCCGTTCTCGACGCGGCGCGATCTCTCGATCCGACTCTTCCGGTAATCGTGATGACCGCGTTCGGTTCGATCGAAACCGCGGTCGACGCGATGAAGCGCGGCGCCGAGGACTTCATCACCAAGCCGGTCGACCCCGACCTCCTGAGGCTCCTCGTCTCGCGCGCGATCGAGCGGCGCGTCCGGGAGCGCGAATCGCTGCTCTTCGAGGACAGCCAGTCGCGCTCGATGCCCGCGATCATCGGCGAGTCGCCGGCGATCCGCGCCGTCCAGGAGGAGGCGCAGCGCGTCGCCGCGACCGACGCCACGGTGCTCCTCGAGGGTGAGAGTGGAACGGGCAAGGAGCTCTTCGCCCGCGCCATCCACGAGCTCTCTGTGCGCCGGCTTCGCCCGTTCGTCGCGATCAACTGCGCCGCGATCCCCGACTCGCTGCTCGAGAGCGAGCTCTTCGGACACGAGCGCGGCTCGTTCACGGGCGCGGTCGCACGGCGTCTCGGAAAGTTCGAGCTCGCCGACGGCGGGACGGTGTTCTTAGACGAGATCGGCGAGCTCACCCCGGCGACGCAGGGCAAGCTCCTGCGGGTCCTCCAGGAGAGATCGTTTCACCGAGTGGGCGGCACGATCCCGATCCAGGTCGACGTCCGCATCCTCGCGGCTTCGAACCGGCCGCTCGATCGGATGGTCTCGCAAGGCCTCTTCCGGGAGGATCTCTACTACCGCGTTCGCGTTTTCCCGATCCGGATCCCGCCGCTGCGCGATCGGCCGGAGGACGTGGATCCTCTCGTCGACTGGTTCCTCGGCCACCTGCCGCAGGAGCTCGGCAAGAAAGGCATCCGGATCGCGCCGGCAGCGCGGGAACGGCTCCGCGCGTACGAGTGGCCGGGCAACGTGCGGGAGCTCAAGAACTGCCTCGAGAGGGCGATCATCCTCGCCGACGGCGGATTGATCGAAGAGCGTTCGCTACGTCTCGCGCCCGAGGTTGCCGAGCAGGAGACCGGGCGGCGGGCGGAGAGCCTCGAGGAGGTGCGGGAGCGCGGCGCGAAAACGGCCGAGCGACTCTGGCTCGCGCGCGCTCTCGAGCGCGCGAAAGGGGATCGGACCGCGGCAGCGTCGGAGCTGGGGCTGTCGCAGCGCCGGCTGGAGGCGAAGCTGAAGGAGCACTCACTAGACGAGTAGGCCCGAAGACTCAGACCTCGCGCAGGGCTCGCTCCACGATGACGTCCTCCTCCGGGAGGATCGACCGGAGATCGAGAAGCGTCCGACCCCCTTCGACTCGGGCGACCACCGGTGGAGTTCCGGCCCGCAGCCTCTCAGCGAGCTCGTCGGCCGACAGTCCTTCTCTCGCGACGGCGAGAGCGCGGGATGCGAAGTGCTTCTCGGGGCTCGTGCCGCCGCCGAAGACGGCGAGCGAAGGAACGATCTCGATGGAAAGAGGGCGCCTCTCCCCGGCTCCGGCGGCGCCCGAGCGGATCGTCGCTCCGCGCGAATCGAGCGTCTCGACGGAGGCGGCCGCCGCACGATAGACGGGAAACTCCCGCCACCGGCCGGTCTTCCAGGCCGCCAGAGTCGCGGCGATTCCGGCGAGCGCCAGCTTGTCCGGCCGCACGACGCGCGCGATGGGGTGTTCCGCGAGCCGCGCGACGAGAGCTGCGCGGCCGATGACGAACCCGGCCTGCGGGCCGCAGAAGAGCTTGTCCCCCGAGAAAGTCACGAGGTCGGCGCCCGCTGCGAGGCAGTCGGCGACCGTCGCCTCCCCGGAAACGCCGAACTCGTCGAGGGAGACGACGCACCCCGTTCCCTGGTCGTGCACCCACGGGATTCCCGCCTCACGCGCCACCGCCGCGATCTCGTCGGGTGCCGGAGAGCTCGCGTAGCCGCGGATCTCGTAGTTCGACGGATGCACCGTGAGCAGGAGAGCCGCATCGGAAGAAAGCGCGCGCCGGTAGTCGTCCGCGGTCGTCCGGTTGGTCGTGCCGACTTCGCGAAGGAGCGCCCCGGACGCTTCGAGGATCTCCGGGATCTTGAAGCTGCCGCCGATCGCGACGAGCTCGCCCCGGGAGACGACGACCGCGCGTCCGCGCGCGAGCGCGGAAAGCGCCAGAAAGATGGCCGAAGCGTTGTTGTTGACGACGAGCGCCTCTTCCGCTCCGAAGAGCGCCCGCGTGGCGCCTCGCACGTGGTCCTGGCGCCTTCCGCGCCGGCCGGTCGGCAGCTCGTACTCGACGGTTGAATACGCGGCCGCGACTCGTGCGATCGCGTCGCGCGCCCCCTCCGCGAGCGGTGCGCGTCCGAGGTTCGTGTGAAGGAGCACGCCGGTCGCGTTGACCGCGCGGACGAGGGTGGGCGCAAACCGTCGCGAGAGCGACTCGCGCGCCGCCCCGATCAGCGCCTCCGGCTCCCTTCCGCCGGCGGCGATCGCGCGGCGCAGCTCCTCTTTGACCGCATCCCGCCCGTACAGCCCGAGCGGCTCGGCCGTTTCGGGTCGGGCGAGGAGCGAGTCCATGGAGGGGGGCCGCGTCGCGCTCACGGCGCTATTATCGGAAACGATGTCCTGGGAGCGCGAGCTGAAAGTCCTGAACGAGGCGATCCGCCGCTTGAACGGCGAGTACGACGCCTTCCTCTACGGGTCGGCGACCCGGCCCCCGATCGAGAGCCGCCGGCACGTCGAGGAGATGTTCCGCCTGCTGAAGGCGACCCCCCCCGACGCAGCCGCCGAGCGGTACATGTTCTCGGCTCTCCAGGGGCGCTTCTCCAGTCTCTGCGAGCGGTGGGAGCGGCTGCAGGCCGAGAAGGAGGCGGGCCGCCGGCCGGGCGTGCATGGCGGCTTCGTCGCCCCGGTCGGGGCGGCGCCGTCCCCGCCGGCGGAGGCGCCCAACGCCCGGAGGTCCGGCTCCGTAAGAGACGATCGGAGTCCCGGAGGCTCGCGCGACCGCGAGCTCTTCGAGCACTACGTCGCCGCCAAGCGCGACCGCGGCGAAGACGTCGCCGGATACCGGCTGGAAGCCTTTCTCGCGCGCCTGGACGAGGAACGGAAGAAGTTGAGAGAGCGCATCGGCCCCGCAGAGGTCGAGTTCGAGATCGTCGAGCGGGACGGCCGCGTCAAGCTCGTGGCGAAGCCCGGCGGCGAAAAACGGAAGGCGTAAACGAGGAGATCCGATGAAAAGAATTCCGCTCGCGCTCGTTCTCATCGCCGGCTTCGCCGCCGCCGGATGCTTCCTCCACCTAAAGCACAGGGAGAACTCCACCGAGCCTTTCTACCGAAAGTATCTCGTCGCCGGCAACGAGCTGGACGATCGGATCGCGGACCAGGAGCGGCGGGTCGAAGAGCAGCCGGATTCGGCCGACCTGCGCAACGATTTCGGCAATCTCCTCGCCGAGCGGCGCTTCGTCGAAGACGCCCGGCTTCAGTACGAGAAGGCGCTCGAGCTCGACTCGAAAAACTACCTGGCCGCCTACAACCTCGGGTTGCTGTGGGAATCGGAGGGCAGGCCGTTGAAAGCGATCTGGGCGTACCGCAAATCTCGGTCGAGGAAGCCGGGCTTTCCACTGTCCCACTTCCGGCTCGGCCGGCTCTACGAGCAGCGCGGATGGGACCGGCTCGCGATCAACGAGTACGCGAAAGCGCTTCGGCTCGATCCCCAAATGCGCGATCCGCGGAACAACTCGCTCATCGTCGACACGCGGCTTCTCGCCCGGGTCTCGCTCGAGAACTACCCCCGGGACATCGCGGTGGCATCGATGAACTCGGACCAGGCCTTCGCCGACGAGGGACGATTCCGCCGCGTACCGGTCGATCGGCCGCTGTCCTCCAAGGAAGTCGGCGATCTCCCGGAGCCCGAGCCCGTGGACGCGACGGTCACCGCTCCGGCGAGGCCGGGTGCTCCCGTGCAGTTGCCGCTCCAGCCCGGTCAGACGCGGCCGCAGTCGGGACTCCCGCCCGGCGCGCCGCCGGTCATGCCGGTCGGCGTGCCGCCTCCGACGCCGCTGCCCACGCCGAGGCCGTAGAGAGAGCGTTCCGGCTACTCGAAGTTCACCTTCTCGACGAGGATCGTCGGCGCTCCGACCGGGTAAGGCATCGGAAAAAACTGTCTGTCGGTCGCCACTTCCGTAACGCGCGCCAGAAGCTCCGAGATCCGGCCGGACGCACGCGCTCCCGCGACCGGCTCCGACGCACGACCGCCGATGACCGCGACCCCGGTGAACTCGACCTCGTAGCGGTCCGCTTCCACGTCCATGAAGACCGGAGCGGTCAGCGCCCGCGCGAAGATCCCGCGTGCGACCCCGGCGAGCAGCTCCCGCGGCGAGACGCCACGCGCCGTCTCGAAGAACAGCCGCCTCGGCCCGGGGCGCGGCGGGTTGCGGTAGGACGGCCGCACGCCGTGGCCGGTCGGAAAAGCGCCCGCGCGCGCCGCCGAGCGGAGATCGTGGAGGCGCGAGACGAGCGCGCAGTCTTCGATGAGAACGACCCGTCGGGTCGGCGTGCCTTCCCCGTCGAAGGGCGCATCCGCCGACGCGTCGTCGGCGATCGTCACCCGCCGCGATGCGATCCCCCCGCGCTTGACCCAGCGGGGAAGCGCGTCCCCGCAGAAGAGGGGAGCGAGCGCCGCGAGGAGCGCGGCGGCGACCGCCGGATCGAGCAGACACGCCCCGCGCGAGAACGTGGGCCCGCGGGGCGTGAGCGGGAGAGTCACTCCGTCCGCGAGACGTCCCGCGAGGTCCTGCAGATCGGGGTCCGTATCCCAGCGGAAGACCGACCGCCTCTCGCACGCGCGCGGCCCACGGCGGCCGAACGCCCGCGCAACCCCGTCGAGACGCGACGATTCCATGTGCACCCGGCCCCCTGCGGAGTTTCGGATCTCCTCGACAGCGCGGCCGCGCCGCAGCATCAGCGACGCGAGCACCGCCTCGCCGCGAGATTTTTCCGAGACCAGTTGCGCGAGCGTCACGAACAGCTCCGGAGGCGGGGCAATGGCGGCCGTCGTCTCGTCCGGCCGCAGTGGGATCGGACCCCCTTCGGGGATCAGGCCCCGGCTCGGAAGCCGCGGTGCCGGTTCGGCGCGGACCGGCAGCTTCGCGGCGAGCGGAATCGCCGCGGCGAGTCTCTGCCTGTCCGAGGCCGTCGCGACGCGAAGACCTCCTTCCCACCAGCGTACGGCCCAACCCTCCTCGCGCCGCCACGCCTCGCCGCGATTCGCAGCCGAGATCTCGAGCTCCCGGCTCTCGGCGGTCTTGCGGTAGATCTCCCACGCGCCGGGGGATCGCCGTTCGAGCTCTCCCTCGAGATCGGCGTCGATCATCGGTCCCTGACCGACAGCCGACGGACGATGATCTCGGGCGCCTCTCCCTGAACCGGGACGACCTGGCCGCCGCGCGAGCACCAGCCGAGAGACCGGCAGGCGCGCACCTCGCGGCCGATCACCGGCTCGACCGCGGAGAGCGTCGGCAGGATCTCTCCAGCGAGGAGTCCTGCTCCGATTTCATCGGCGAAGCGGCCCCGGCGCACGCGCCGCGCGCGAGGAAACGTCAGCCGGAAACGGCCGCTCGACAGCTCGACCGTTCCCGACCCGATCTCGTCGATCCACAACCCGTTTCCGAGCCGGCGGATCATCTCCTCCGACGTCGCCGCGCCGGCGGCGACGACCGTGTTCGAACCGCGTGGCAGCGGAGCGTCTGCGGGACCTGCACGACGGGCGTGTCCGCTCGAGCCGCGACCATCGGCGTGCGCTCGGTCGGTGAGCCTTCCGCCGAGGCGACCCGCGTCGAGCAGCTTGATCGGCCGCGGCCGCGTACCTTCGTCGTCTCGCTCGTAGCCGCCGAAGAGATCGAGCCGCGTCGGATCGTCCCGCACGTCCAGGTCGGAGACCGAGACCCGCGCCGCGGCGAGTCTCGAGAGCGGCGTTTCCCCGGCGTCGGCCTCGAGCGAGTGAGAAAGGATCTCGTGGAAGAGTACGGCGGCGGTCGCGCCCGAGAAGAGGACGTCGGCGATTCCGTCGCCGAAAGGGACCGGCCGCTCGCGCGCGACGGCGGCGGCCGTGAGCGCCTGCCGGAGCTCGTCCGCGGTCGCATCCGCTTCCGGGGCATGAAAGGAGAAAGAGCGGATCTCGTCGCCCCGCCGGGACGCGGCGGTGAAAGATCCTTCGAGAGAGAAGAGCCTCCGCGTAGAGGACGAGGCGGCGGATCCCGCGGGAACGACGTGACGCGAGATTTCTTCGTGGGACCAGCGCAGGCGGTGGTGGGGAGCGTGTCGCGCCAGGATCGGTTCTAGGCGCCGAACCCAGCGCTCGGTGGAGGACGCTGGCTCGAGATCGCCGCGAGCGGGCGCGGGCCGGCTCGGAAGGGCGGACTTTCCCGCGGACGCCTGCAGCGACCGGACGGCTTCGCGGACTGCCGCCTCGCCGGAACCCGAGACGAAAGCGAGCCGTTCCCGTCCGCCGCTTCGCTGGCGCGCCGAGACCCCCGCTTCGACCGATACCCGAGCATCGCCAGGGTCCGTGTCGCGCCATTCCACGACCGTCTTCCGGCGCGTCTCGGCGAACACTTCGGCAATGTCGCCGCGGCCGGCCACGAGCGGTTCGAGCCACCGAGCCACTACTCCTTCGTCGATTTCCACGGCGCGGCGATTATGTGTGATCGTTTTTCCCGCTGTAACATCGCGCCGATCGGGGACCGGATGAGCTTGACCGAGCGAAAAAAGGACTTCGTCGCGGTGCGGACCGCGCGGGGTCTCGTTTCCCGGAAGCTCTTCGAGGAGAAGACCCCCGGCGCGCTGCGCGAAGCCGTGCTCGCCGCGCTTGCGGCCGAGGCCGAGAAGGAGCGGACCCTCGACGAAGAAGCGCGCCGCATGATGGAAGGCGCCAGAAATGAGATCGCCTCGGGAAGAGTCGATGGCCAGGAGCTCTTCCGCCGCATCCGACGCAAGCTCGCCGAACAGCGCGGTATCGTTCTCTAACTCATCTTTCCGTGACGATCGAAAAGCGTCTGGCGGATCTCGAAGCACTCCGCGAGAGGAGTCTTCAGGGCGGCGGTCCGGACCGGATCGCGCGGCAGCACGCGGAAGGCAAGCTGACCGCTCATGAACGGATCGAGCTCCTTCTCGATCCCGGCTCCTTCCTCGAGCTCGGCGGGCTGGTCGAACATCGGTCGCAGGACTTCGGAATGGAACGCACGCGGATTCCGGGGGACGGGATCGTCTCCGGAGCGGGGACCGTCGACGGCCGGCCGGTGTACGTCTTCGCGCAAGACTTCACGGTCTTCGGCGGCTCGCTCTCGGAGACGAACGCCGAAAAGATCTGCAAGGTCATGGACCTCGCGGTCGTCAACGGCGCACCGATCATCGGGCTGAACGACTCGGGCGGCGCGCGCATCCAGGAAGGCGTCGTCTCGCTCGCCGGGTACTCCCGTGTCTTCCTTCGCAACACGCGGGCCTCCGGGGTCGTCCCGCAGATCTCCGCGATCCTCGGTCCGTGCGCGGGCGGCGCAGTTTACTCGCCGGCGATCACCGACTTCGTTTTCATGACCGAGAAGACCTCCTACCTTTTCGTTACCGGCCCGGACGTCATCCGGACCGTCACGCACGAAGAGGTCACGAAAAAGGAGCTGGGCGGCGCGCGCACTCATTCCGCGGTCTCCGGAGTGGCGCACTTCGTCCGGGAGGACGATGCCGGCGTCCTCCTGGCGATTCGCGAGCTCCTCTCTTACATCCCCTCCAACAACCTCGACGATCCGCCGCGGCGCGAGAGCCGCGAGCCTCTCGGAAGGGGAGACCTGGACCGCTTCATCCCGGAGGAGCCCGACAAACCGTACGACATGACGGAGCTGATCCGGTCGGTGGCCGACGCGGGCGAGTTCCTGGAGGTCCACGCCTCGTTCGCGCGAAACCTGCTCGTCGGGTTCGTTCGCCTTGCGGGGCGGTCCGTCGGCGTCGTCGCAAATCAGCCGATGTATCTGGCCGGCGTGCTCGACATCGACGCCTCGGTCAAGGGCGCCCGCTTCGTTCGGTTCTGCGATGCGTTCAACGTGCCGCTTCTCGTCTTCCTGGACGTTCCGGGGTTTTTGCCCGGCACGCAGCAGGAGTACGGCGGGATCATCCGGCACGGGGCGAAGCTGCTCTACGCCTTCGCCGAGGCGACGGTTCCAAAAGTTTCCGTGATCACGCGCAAGGCATACGGCGGCGCGTACTGCGTGATGGCGTCCAAGGATCTCGCAACCGATTTCAACTTCGCCTACCCGACCGCGGAGATCGCGGTGATGGGACCGCAGGGCGCCGTAAACATCCTGTATCGCCGCGAGCTCGAAGAAGCCGGACCGGACGCGCGCGAGGAGAAAGTCTCGGAATACGTCGAGAACTTCGCGAACCCGTACGTCGCCGCGCGCCACGGGTTCATCGACGAGATCATCGAGCCCTCGGAGACGAGGGAGAAGTTGATTGCCGCCTTCGCCTTCCTCGAAGGAAAACGAGCCTCTCTTCCGGCCAAGAAGCACGGGAATATCCCGCTGTGACAATCAGAAAAGGAGATGACTCGGGTCGACCGCATTCTCGAAAGGATCGTTCGAGGCGTGTCGGACGCCCACATTCCGTTCTCCGAGATTCGGCGCCTCCTCCGGACGCTCGGTTTCGAGGAGCGAATTCGGGGAAGCCATCACATCTTCGCCCGACACGGGATCGAGGAAATTCTGAATCTCCAGCCCAGACAAGGAAAGGCAAAGCCGTACCAGGTCAGGCAAGTCCGCGGGGTCATCCTCAAGTACCGGCTGGGAGCAAGAGACCAGTGATTCGCTACGAGCTGATCATCTACTGGAGCAAAGAAGACGAGGCCTTCGTCGTCGAGGTCCCAGAGTTGCCCGGGTGCACGGCGGACGGCAGAAGCTACCGGGAGGCGCTGGAAAACGTCGAGAAGGTCATCGAGGAATGGCTCGAGACGGCGCGAGAGCTCGGCCGCGCGATCCCCGAACCCAAGGGTCGCCTGCTGTTCGCTTGAAGAGGCCGCCCGACTGATGAGACTCCTCGTCGCCAACCGCGGCGAGGTCGCGCTGCGCATCTTCCACGCCTGCCGCGATCTCGGGATCGAGACGGTGGCGGTCTACTCCGACGCGGACCGCACGGCGCCGCACGTGTCGTCGGCCGACTACGCGGTCCGCCTCGGCCCGCCGCCGTCGGCCGAAAGCTACCTCGCGATCCCGCGGATCGTGGAAGCCGCGGAGAAGACCGGTGCGTCTCTCGTGCATCCCGGCTACGGCTTTCTCGCCGAAAGCGCGGAGTTCGCCCGCGCGTGCGCCGCCGCGGGGTTCACGTTCGTCGGACCCTCTCCCGGCGCGATCGAGGCGATGGGAGCCAAGACCCGGAGCCGCGAGCTCATGGAAAGAGCGGGAGTCCCGGTCGTGCCCGGGACGACGAAGGCCGCGCGCGACGCCGCGGAGCTGGAGGATTTCGCGCGAAGCGCGGGATATCCGATCCTCTTGAAAGCCTCTGCCGGCGGCGGAGGAAAGGGGATGCGACGCGTGGAGAACGCGCAGGATCTCGCGGCCGCGTTCCCGCGCGCGGCGGCGGAAGCGCAGGCGTCGTTCGGCGACGGATCGATCTACGCCGAGAAGCTCCTGGAACGTCCCCGCCACATCGAGATCCAGCTCGTCGCCGATCGTCACGGCAATCGCGTTGCGGTCGGAGAGCGCGAGTGCAGCATCCAGCGGCGCCACCAGAAGGTCGTCGAGGAGTGTCCCTCCGCGGCGGTCGGGCCGGAGCTTCGCGCGCGACTCTTTTCCGCCGCGGTCGCCGCGGCGGATGCCGTCCGCTACGACTCCTGCGGCACGGTCGAGTTCCTGGTGGCGCCCGATGGCTCCTTCTACTTTCTGGAGATGAACACGCGACTCCAGGTCGAGCACCCGGTCACCGAGGAGGTGTGGGGAATCGACCTCGTGACCGAGATGATCCGCCTCGCTCTCGGAGAGAAGCTCTCGGTCCGCACCGGGGACCTCGCTCCCCGCGGCCACGCCATCGAGTGCCGCGTCTACGCCGAGGATCCGAGGCGCGGCTTTTCGCCGTCGCCCGGAGTCGTGACCCGCCTGCGCCTTCCCGAGGGCCCGGGCGTCCGCAACGACGTGGGAATCGAGGCGGGATCGAGAGTGCCGATCGACTACGATCCGATGCTCGGGAAGCTCGTCGTCTCTGGCCGGGATCGTGACGAAGCGATCGACCGGCTCGCCCGCGCGCTCGAGGACTACGAGATCGCCGGCGTCGAGACGACGCTCCCGCTCTTCCGCGAGCTCGTCGGCGACGCGGACTTCCGGGCCGGACGCTTCCACACGCAGTGGCTCGACGAGTGGTTCGCTTCTCCGCGCCTTCCCGCGCGCGATGCGACGGCCGAAGAGGCTCTCCTCGCCGCGGTCTGCCTCTCGCTCGACGGCGCGCGCGCTTCGCAGGAACCGGCCCGTCACGGGACGCGCTGGAAGGAGACGGCTCGCGCCGAGGGGCTTCGAGGTCCCCGGACACGATGGGGCTCCCACCGGTGAAGCTGCGCCGCCGCTTCCTGTGGCGCCGGGATGGGAGCCTGCCGACGGAGCTCGAGGTCGAAACGCTCCGGGACGGAACGGTCCACCTCCGCGACGGAGGACGAGAGACTCTCGCCGACTGCGCCGCGCTTCCCGATGGAAGACGCAGCGTCATCCTTCCATCGGGACGCCAGGTGACCGGCCGCGCTGTCGCAGGCCGCGACGGGCACATAGAAGCGTGGATTCGCGGACGCCG
>DASXSX010000174.1:0-8317 GCA_036505815.1 Thermoanaerobaculia bacterium | reverse complement strand
TCCCGGACGAACCGGCGCAGATCGGTCACGTCGTGATCTCGAACGACTCGTATCGTTCCGGATCCTTTTCCTCGATCCGGACGTCGGTCACGCGTCCTCCGAGCGGCCCCTTCCGGATCTCGTCCAGGTAGCGCGTGACCGCGGCCTCTTCGCCTTCGGCGACCGTTTCCACGCGCCCGTCTGGGAGGTTGCGCACCCAGCCGCGGACCCCCGCCCGCCGGGCCGCGCGCTCGGCGAAGAAACGGAACCCCACTCCCTGGACGCGCCCCGAGACGATCGCGCGGCGTGCGATCAAGCGGGCGCCCGGCCGAACTTTCCGAGGAGCGGGACGAACACCACTTCCTCTCCGTCCTCTCGCGCGAAGTCGGTCTTGCGACGGCGGACGACGCGGATCCTCTGGCGATGGGCTGGCCCCACCGGCGCGACGAGGCGGCCGCCCACGGCGAGCTGTTCGAGCAGCGTTTCGGGAATCTCGTGCGCCCCGGCGGTGACGAGGATCCGGTCGTAGGGCGCCCCTCCCGGATAGCCGTACGTGCCGTCGAAGGCTTTGACGGAGACGTTCTGGTATCCGAGCCCGCGGAGCGTCGAAGAAGCCGCCCGGGCGAGCTCGTCGATGCGCTCGAGCGAATAGACCGTGCGCGCGAGCCGCGACAGGATTGCCGCCTGGTAGCCGGAGCCCGTTCCGATCTCGAGGACCTTCTGTCCCGTCTCGACCGCGAGCCGCTGAGTCATGAGACCGACCACCGAGGGCTGCGAGATCGTCTGTCCGTGGCCGATCGGAAGCGAGTGATCGCCGTACGCTTTGGCCCGCAGCGGCTCCGGCACGAACCGGTGCCGCGGCACCTCGAGCATCGCGGCGAGGACTCGCGGATCGTCCACGCCACGGGCGGCGACGAACCGCTCGACCATCTCCCGGCGCTGCGCGTCCTCGCGCACTCCCGGAGAGAAACGCTCCGTTTGAAAGGGCACTGGTTCGCAGATGTTAGCAGCCGGGCCTCCCGGCCCCCGCGAATAATCCGGGCTAAAATACGCGTTTCCCGTCCGTTGCATGGAGGGACCGTTGACGCCTCGAGAAACTGCTGAGCTTGTCCACCCGGGAATGGCCGGGGTTTCCCGCGAAGAGCTGAAGAAGTGGTACGCGCTCATGCACCTGGCCCGCGTTCTGGACGACAAGGCCCCGAACTACCTGAAGCAGGGGCTCGGCTGGAGCTATCACGCCCCCTGCGCCGGACACGACGCGATCCAGCTCGCGCTCGGAATGACGTTCCGCCCCGGGAGGGATTACCTCTTTCCCTACTACCGCGATCTGACCACCTGCGTCGCAGCAGGATTGACCGCCGAGGAAATTCTCCTGAACGGCTTGTCGAAGTCGACGGACGTCGCTTCGGGCGGCCGGCACATGTCGAACCACTTCGCGAAGCCGGAAATCGGAATCCAGAACGTCTCGTCCTGCGTCGCGAACCACGCCCAGCACGCCGCCGGTCTCGGCCGGGCGATCAAGACCTACGGGAAGGACTCGATCGTCTTCTGTTCGATCGGCGAGTCCTCGACCTCGGAGGGCTACTTCTACGAAGCGGTCAACGGCGCTTCCCGCGAAAAGCTGCCGGTCGTTTTCGTGATCCAGGACAACGGCTACGGGATATCGGTGCCGAAGATGGATCAGACCGCGAACCCGGTGCCCGCGGACAACTTCTCCGGCTTGTTCAACCTGAAGATCTTCCACTGCGACGGGCTCGACGTCTTCGACTCGTTCCGCGCGATGCGCGAGGCGGTGGACTGGATCCGAACCGGAGCGGGATGCGCGATCGTCTACGCGCCGTGCGTGCGGATCCACTCGCACTCGAACTCCGACCGGCACGAGCTCTATCGCTCTCCCGAAGAGCTCGCCGCCGCGCGCGAAGCGGACCCTCTGCCGCGCTTCCGTCGTGCGCTGATCGACAACGGCCTTCTTTCCGAGGAGGAGGTCGTTTCGATCGAAGCCCACAACCAGCAGACCTACGAGGAGGCCGCGGATCGCGCCCGCCAGGCGGCCGATCCGACCCCGGAGTCGATTTTCGAGTACGTCGTGCCCGAGCCGTGGAAGCCGGAGAAGTGGCCAGAAGGCCTGCCCGACGGCACGGGCGAGCCTGTCACGCTCGTGACCGCGCTCAACCAGACCCTGAAGGAAGAGTTCCGCCGGAACCCGCACACGTACATCTGGGGACAGGACGTGGCCTACCGGGACAAGGGCGGCGTCTTCAACGTCACCAAGGGCATGCAGCAGGAGTTCGGCCCGCACCGCGTGTTCAACGGCCCGATTGCGGAGGATTACATCCTCGGGACCTCCGACGGCTTCTCGCGGCTCTCCGAGGACATTCGCGTCGTCGTCGAGGGAGCCGAGTTCGCCGACTACTTCTGGCCCGCGGCCGAGCAGATGGTCGAGATGTCGCACGAGTACTGGCGCACCAACGGGAAGTTCGTGCCCAACGTCACGGTGCGGCTCGCTTCCGGCGGCTACATCGGCGGGGGCCTCTACCACTCGCAGAACATCGAAGGCTGGTTGACGACCCTTCCCGGAATCCGGGTCGTCTACCCCGCCTTCGCCGACGACGCCGCCGGGCTTCTGAGGACCTCGATCCGGTCCCGCGGAATCACACTCTTCCTGGAGCCGAAGTTCCTCTACAACAACCCGATGGCGCGCGGCGCGGTGCCCGAGGAGTTCGCGGTCCCGTTCGGCAAGGCTCGCGTGCGGCGCGAAGGGACGGATCTGACGATCGCCGGCTACGGCACGCCGATCCACTTCGCCCTGGAAGCCGCGGCCGAGCTCGAGAAGGAGGGAAAGAGCGTCGAGGTCATCGACCTGCGCTCGCTCGTCCCGCTCGATATCGACGCGGTCGCCCAGTCGGTCAAAAAGACGAGCCGGCTCCTCGTCGTCCACGAGGACAAGGTCCACGCCGGCTTCGGCGGCGAGATCGCCTCACAGATCCAGGAAGCCGTCTTCCCCTGGCTGGACGCGCCGATCGGCCGCGTGGGATCGACTTTCACGCCCGTCGGCTTCAACCGGATCCTCGAGCGCGCGATCCTGCCCTCGACCGAGAAGATGCTCGAGGCCGCTCGAAAAGTTCTGAGCTTCTAAAAAGAGGGTCAGGTCTCCACTTGCCACATCGGGGGTCAGGTCTCCACTTGCCACATCGGGGGTCAGGTCTCCACTTGCCACATCGGGGGTCAGGTCTCCACTTGCCACATCAGGGGTCAGGTCTCCACCTGCCCGCTTGAGACCGTCGCTCCCGACTCAGGGGCGGTTCCGCGACCTCGTCTGCGCCGTCACGCGCTCCGGCGCCGAACCTCCGCGGCGATCGTCTGGAGCAGCTCCATCGACTGATACGCCGTGAGATCGAGGTGCACGGGCGTCATCGAGATGAACTTGTCCGCAACGGCGCTGATGTCGGTGCCCTCCTCGAGCTCACCGACCGGAAGAGTCGATCCGATCCAGTAGTACGGCCGGCCGCGAGGATCCGTCTTCTCGATCACGGTCTCGCCGTAGCGCCGCGTGCCCAGCCGGCCGACACGGACGCCGCGCACCGGCCCGGCCGGAACGTTCACGTTCACCAGCGTCTTCGGCGGGAGCGCTTCCTCGAGGAGCCGCCGGCCGAGCCGGGCGGCGAACTCCGCTGCGGCGTCGAAGGTGAAGCCGCGTTCGATCTCCTGGGAGACAGCAACAGACGGAATCCCGAGAAGTGCGCCTTCGAACGCCGCCGACACGGTTCCGGAGTAGGTCACGTCGTCGCCGAGATTCAGACCCAGGTTGATCCCGGAGAAGAGGAGCTTCGGGCGGCCGTCGCGCAGCAGGTGGAGGACTCCCCAGTTGACGCAGTCGGTCGGCGTGCCGTTGACCGACCAGCGCTGATCCCCGACCTCCTTGGCGCGAAGCGGTGTATCGAGAGTGAGCGCGTGCCCGGCGGCGCTGCGTTCCTGGTCCGGAGCGACGGTGAAGACGTCGCCCACTTCAGAGAGCGCCCGGGCCAGCCGCTCGATCCCCTCCGAGAAGATTCCGTCGTCGTTTGTGACGAGGATTCGCGGACCGCTCACGGACCGGGTTCTTCCGGGATCACGATCCAGAGAACGATATAGACCAGGATCCCGGGAAAGGCGGCGGAGAGGATCGAGACGAGGACGTAGAGGACGCGCAGGAGAGTGACGTCGATCCCGAAATGGTGTGCGAGCCCTGCGCACACGCCGGCGATCATCCGATCGCTCCGGGAGCGGCGCAGCGGCCGCGGAGGCGGCGGCGGGGCGCTCACGCCGTCGCCTCTTCGGGCGGCGGCATGAGGAACATCAGGATGATGTAGGCGACCACGCCCGGAAACGCCGCGGACAGGACCGAGACCAGCACGTAGAGCACCCGCACGACGGTCACGTCCATGTTCAGGTATTCGGCGAGGCCGCCGCAGACCCCCGCGATCATCTTGTTGCGGTTCGAGCGGGTCAGCCGCCGGGGCTTCGACTCACCGTCCATCGCGCCCTCCTTCGTAGACAACGCGGTTCTTCTCGGTCTCGTTCAACGCCACCCGCACAAGGCGGGCCGGAGTAACACGATTCTCGAGCTGCCCCCATATACCCATAACGATGTTCTCCGCGGTTGGGTTCCGTCCCGCGAGAAAATCCACGTCGAAATTCAGGTGACGGCGGTCGAGCCGGGCGAGGACGTGTTCCTCCACCGTGCGCTTCAGCTTCGCGAAGTCCATCACGTAACCGGTCTCCGGGTCGATCTCTCCCTCGACCGTCACCTCGAGCTCGTAGGTGTGTCCGTGACCGTGCGGATTGTTACACTTCTCGAAGACGCGGCGGTTCGTCTCCTCGTCCCAGTCCTCCCGGTGCAACCGGTGGGCGGCCGAGAAATGCGATGACGAAACGACGCGGACTTTCACGCCCCGATTATCCGCCGCCCGGCGCACGATCTCCGACATCCCGAATCGCGGACGGAGTAGCCTTCGCGCCGGGAGGCGAAATGACAATCAACCTGCAGGCGTGGAACAACGTCTTTGGACAAGCGATCCTGGCGACCACTGTCGTCGGCGCGCTCGTTCCGCCGGCCTCCATCGCCTGTGGAAAGGGGTCCGTCGGCCCGGTTCCTTGAGAACCGCCTGAGACGAGGCGCGGCGGTCAGCGCGAGCGTGCGTCGCCCTGCGGCGCGAGCTGCGTTCGGGAACAAGCGGGATAGTTGGCGGGGATTAGAATGCGCTTTTTATTTGATCAGTTCTCCATGACCATCGATTCTGACGAGAAGCGCGGGCAGCCCCATGAGCTCCGGCGCGGTGATCGGGATCCCGACGACTTGGTGGCCGGAGATGATCGGCGGCTGACCGATCAGGAGCTGGCCCGAGAGCGCTCCGAGGTCGGACGGCTCCAGCGCCTCCTCGAACAGCGGACGCAGGCGCTGTCGAGCGCGAACGAGGCGCTCGACCTGAGAGACGAGTTCCTCGCGCTCGTCAGCCACGACCTCCGGAATCCGTTGAACGCGATCGCACTGAACACCCAGCTCCTCGAGCGCCTCGTCTCGGCGGGCGACCCCCGCCTCGTACGGATCTCGCGGAGCCTCGATTCGTCGATCGCGCAGATGCAGCGGATCATTTCCGATCTTCTCGACCTCGCCGCGATCGAGGCAGGGAAGCTTTCGGTGCAGCTGCAGCCCGGCGACGCCCGGAGTCCGATCGAAGAAGCGGTCGAGACCTCCCGCTCGGTCAGCGCGGAGAAGTCGATCGCGCTCGCCGCGGGCATCGGGCCCGATCCGCTCCTTGCGAGCTTCGACCCGGGCCGGATCGTCCAGGTCCTCGAGAACCTGATCCACAACGCGCTGAAGTTCACTCCGAAGGGAGGCCGGATCTCGGTGGAGGGACGGAGGATGGACCACGCTGTTGAGATCGGCGTCCGTGATACCGGACCGGGCCTGCAACCGGAGGAGATCTCAGTGATCTTCGACCGCTTCCAGCAAGTCGAAAAGAGAGGGCGGCGGGCGCTCGGGCTCGGGCTCTATATCTCCCGCTCGATCATCGAGTCGCACGGCGGCCGGATCTGGGCCGAAAGCGTTCCGGGGGAAGGAAGCAGCTTCCTGTTTACGCTATTGCCGGCGTAGTCGCCGCCAGTCCTTTTTTCTTCCGGGCGCACGAGCGGTCGAGGATCGCAACGAGCTTCTCGAACTTCAGCGGTTTCCAGAGGAATCCCACGACGCCGGGAAAGCGCTTCCTCAAACCTTCCTCGTTGGCTGTGACGACGACAACTGGAATGCGCGACAGGCGTTCGTCCGCTAGCTGGTTCACGCGGAAATCCATTCCACTCATCACCGGCATCTCGACATCGAGCAGGACGAGACAGGGAGTTCGGGACTCGTTCAGGTAGTCGAGAGCCTCTCGCCCGTTGGCGGCCTCGGCATGACCGAAGCCTTCCACGTCGAGCATCGCGCAGAGGGTCTCCCGCTGCTCGCGGTCGTCTTCCACCACCAGGACGGCCGCCGGCGGCACCGTCTCCGCGGGAAACTGGCTTACATCCGTCAACTTGTCGTCTCTCCAAGTCTCATCGGAGCACGAAACGAGCCAAGTCTGGAGGCGTGGCAGTCGGGTCAGTCCGGATCGTGGAGGAGCCCGGCTAGGCGGCTTCTGCCCGGCTCCGGGCGATCAAGGCCACGCGGTCACTCCGCATGCCTGCAAACGCCGCATCCAGCTCCAGGGCCATGCGATAGAAGGGCCAGAGCACGGCCAGGCCCGCCTTCTTCCACAGGCGAAGGCGCGGCAGGCTCTGGAAGTCCAGCAGGGGGTGATCGGGTGAGCGCGTCAGGGAGGCGTACGCCGACGCGAGCAAACCGAGCGCCCGACCCGGGCCGCGAGGCGAATACGCCGGCTCGGCGACGATCTCGAATCCCGCGCGCTCCAGGAGGTCCAGGAGCGCGGCTCGGTCGTATCCCGGACGGACGTGTCTCAAGTAGTGGTCCTTCTCAGAGCACTCGTGCCCGTGCGCCGCGGGGACCATGACGAAGAGGTGACCTTCGGCAGCGAGCTTCTCCCGCAGGCGCTCGAGAAGTCTCTGATCGTCTTCCACGTGCTCGAGCACGCTGATCAGGAGGATGAGCGAGAAGCCGCTCTCCCGCTCGAGGCCTTCCTCGTTCAGCACGGTCACATTGGAATACCCACCTCGGCGCGCGATGGTCCGGCACTTCTCGGCGACGGCAGGGTCCGGGTCGTAGAGGAAGACCCGGGCGTCCCGATCGCGCCGGCTGAGCTCGAAACCGAATGCGCCGAAGGCGCAGCCGAAGTCGAGCACTTTGTCGGGCCGGAGCCCGTGCCGATGGAGGAACTTGAGCGCGAAGTACTTGAAGCGCAGGTAACGCGTGACGGTGGGCGCGCTCAGGGATCCGTAGACGCGGATGGCGGAGCGCTCCAGCGGCCCGAACTCCGGAACCCATCGCAGCTCAGAGCCGAACATTAGCCGTTCACCTCTTCAGCTGGGCTCGCTGCTCAACTCCTTACGATTCCTGGTTCCAACTCTCTCGGTCGCTCCGCCGAAGTACGTCGTAAACGTTACGGCGATGCCCGATAAGGAGGACAGCGACGAGCCGACGGGCGTCGTCCACCCGGTAAACTGTGCGGTAGTCGCCCGCCCTGATTCGAAAAATCTCCTTGTCGATCTGCTTGACACGTCCGGCTGGACGCGGATCTGCAGCGAGGAGATCGAGGTCGTCTCGAGTCCGGCGCTGGATACCTTTCGGCAGCGCCGCGAGTTCTCTTACCGCCTTCGGATGGATCTTGAGCCGGTACGGCTCGGGCTTTAGAGGCCGAGCTTCGCCTTGACGTCTTCCCACGGAACGAGGTCCTCGCCGTCCCTCAGACGCTTCCGCGCCTCCCGGAGGTCGATCTCGTCCTCGATCTTTTCGAGCAGCTTCAAGTCGTCCACCGACACCAGAGCCATCACGTCCTTTCCTCGGCGCTCCAAAACGATCCGCTCGCCGGAATACGCGACCCGGTTGACGAGGTCCGCGAGCTCCCGTCGCGCCCTCGTGGTGCTGAGACGTTTCGGTCCGGATACGTTCCTCACTTTCGCGGCGGGAATCACGCGAGACACAGCTCGCACCTTGCACGCTCCCATTCCCAGATCGGGAGCACCTTTCTCGCGGTCTCCCTCCTGGGGAGATCCGCGCAACACCCGATTCGGAAATCGGGTTTCTGCTCTCTCGCCAACGGCCTCAAGCCGGCGGCGCCTTGCAGCCCGATCCCGGATCGGGCGAAGTAGACTATATGCTCAATTTGATCATTTTGTCAATTCGGCCTTCCTGCTAACCACGGAGGCC
>DASXSX010000173.1:0-4960 GCA_036505815.1 Thermoanaerobaculia bacterium | reverse complement strand
CCGGAGCCCCTATTCATGGAGGACCCCATGTTTCCTCGGTTGCGCATCCCACAAGCACTCTCGTTCACGATTTGCGCGTTCGTCGCATTTCTTTTGACGGCTTCCTGTCACGAGTCGTCCTCTTCGCCCACATCCCCCGCGGGGAGCGCCACGGTCATGGGAACCGTTGTCCGCGGCGGCGGAACGTTCGGCGCCACAACGCTGGGTGCCGGAATGGGCCTCCCAGGGGTGACGGTGCGCGTGGCCCAGACCGGCCGGTCCGCCCAGACCGACACCTCGGGCAACTTCACGCTGACCGGCGTCCCGGTGGGGAACGTCGCACTGGAGTTCTCGCGCGCCGACATCAACGCGCGCGCCAACGTCCAGGTTTCTTCCGGGGTCAACGCGATCACCGTCGCCGTGACGGGCTCGACCGCCGTCGTCGTCCCGCGCGGCCACGCCGGGGAGGAGATCGAAGGGCTCGTCTCCGCCGTCAGCACCGGCGCCGGCTCTCTGACGATTCTCGACCAGCGCCTCGGGGCCGTCGTGGTCGAGACCACGGCCACGACCGTCCTTCGTCACGGCGAGACGACGATCGCGCTCTCGCAGATCCAGATCGGCATGCGCGTGCACGTCAAAGCTCTCCTGCAGTCCGACAACACGTATCTGGCGACCGAGATCATCCTTCAGGACGAGAACGTCGGCGGCAATCGCGACGTCGACGGCACCGTGACATCGGTCAACACGATGGAGATGAGCTTCGTCGTGCAGAGCACGGGCGCTTCAGTGACCGTCAAGACCGACTCCTCGACGACGTTCAGGAAGCGCGGCAGCTCCGCGAGCTTCTCTAGCGTCACGACCGGCGTGATGGTGGATGTGGAAGGGGTTCTTCAGGCGGACGGCTCGATCCTCGCCCGGAGGGTGACGATCGAGTAATCGGGCAGTCGCGGGAGCTCCCCTCAGAGGACCAATGGCCAGAAGATCACCCCAGCGACTCACCGTGGCTTCTGGTAGAACCTGCTACCAGAGGAGGTCCTACCATGAAGAATCTGCTCGCGATATGCACGATCGCCGTGGTGGTCGCGGTAACACAGGTCGCCCACGGCGCCGAGGTTGACAAGAAAGAGGCCATCGCCAGTGCCAACGCCCCAAAGGCGATCGGTCCCTATTCCCAGGCGATCCGATACGGCAACCTCGTCTTCCTGTCGGGTCAGATCCCCATCGACCCGAAGACTGGGCAACTGTCGAAGGGCACCATCGGGGAGCAAACAAAGCTGGTGCTCGAAAACCTGAAGGCAGTCTTGGAGACCGCCGGGCTCACTTCCACGAACGTCCTGGCGACCACATGCTTCCTCAAAAACATGGACGACTTTCCGAAGTTCAACGCCGTGTACGGCACTTACTTCCCCGAGAACCCGCCAGCGAGGGCCACGGTCGAGGTGGCGCGGCTGCCGAAGGATGCCCTTGTAGAGATCGCGCTTATCGCAGGCAAATAACGGAAGGATCCGGCGGAGGCCGTCGGCAACTCGGTAGCTCTCCGCCTCACGAGCCTCGCTCCTTGAGAAGGGGACTCCCGCGGAAGAGAGGTTCTCAGCTAACGGCGAGTTTATTGTCGCCGCGCAACGTCTTTGGCGGTTGCTCTTCCTCTGACGTGAGGTAGGCGTGAGGGTCGTGATAGAGAGCGTCCGCCGGCAGCCACTCCCATAGCGGCCCGAGGTCTTTGCGCACCTGGTCGACGTAGAACGCCGGAAGCTCGGTCGTCTCCTGGTCGAAATAGCGCTGGACGTGTCGGTCGGAGTCGAGCCGCCGCCTCAGCTCTCCGTAATACGCGAGTCTCCCAAACCCTTCCGACGACACCGCCCGGACCACGTTCATCCACCGCGGGATCATCGTCCTGGTCGCTCGGAAGCGATTGATGATAGCGCGCCAGGAAAAGGTGTATCCGGTCAGGCCGATCACGCGGTCGTAGAAGTCGCGCCACGAGTAGTTCTTCGGCTTGACGTTCATCGCGCGATTGTTGTCCAGGAAGTGGAACGGAAACGGGAGCACGCGATTCGCTCGCTGGTATTGCAGGTTGAGCGGCGCCGCCCGCCCGAACGCCGAAAGAAGCGAATACCCGGGGAACGCTCCGGGCGTCAGGTCCACGAAACGTTTCGTCAGTTCGAAGGGCTCTGCCCCCGCGTCCGAGTCGAGTCCGAGCACGAAGTTTGTCTGGACGTAGGGGACATACCGGAGGATCAGGTTCACGTGCTCGGAGACCTGACGCACTTTGTCCATCCCTTTGAGCTGGCCGGTCTTCGACTTGTTGCCGAGCTCGTACCACGACTCGACTCCGGGCAAAAGGGCCTTGAATCCGCTCTGCTCGAGCCGTTTGAGGTGTGGCTCCGAGAGGAGAGACAGGCTGCTTTCCGCGACGAAATCGATGCTGTCGGGCGGTACGGCGGCGTCGATCGCGTCTAAGTAGTCGTCGAATCGGACCCCGAAGTTCGGATCGTGCCAGCCGACGCGCGGCCGTCGGAGCGTTCGCACGAGGAACCGGAGGTCCTCGGAAAGCACCGCGAAGTCGAGCGGCTGATAGGGGACGACCGAGTCGATGCAAAAGCTGCAGGTGTAGGGGCAGCCCAGACTGCCGAGCATCGGCACGATCTTGAAAAGGGGAGCCTTTCGCAGCGTCGGCTCGATGAACTTCCAGCGCTCGCGCACCCCAGGGAGCGTCGCAGGCTGCCGCTTCGCCGCGAGACGCACGCCGATCGGCCGGTGCGGCGAGCAGTCCTGGAGCACGTCACGGATCACGGCCTGGTCCGTGAAGCCGACGACGTAGTCGAAGTACTTCGAGGCGTCCTCCGGGTAGCAGCGCGCGTGGGGCCCCCCGAGGACCGTCACGGCCCCTTTCGATCGGAACAGGTTGGAAAGCGCGTAGGCGAGCAGCGCCGCCTCGGTGAACGCGCAGATGAAGACGAGATCGACCGGGTCCGGCAGTTCCTGGGTCAGATTCTCGAGACCGGTGTAGCAGACGAGGGTGACCTCGTGCCCTTCGGCTTCGCACCACACCCCGACGACCTGGGGCATGATGCTGGCGAGATTCGCGTGCATCACGCGCGCGTACAGGGCGCGGGTCGGCCCTTTGGCGACGAGATCGACGATGCCGATGCGGAGCTTACGCAGAAGAGCCCGGAAGCAAGGTGTCTATCGCGCCGGTGCGCCAAGACTGCATGAAAGGCACGGCGACGCGCGGCTCATCGGTGCGGATGACGCCTCTGGCCAGCGAGTCCTTCGTGCGGTCGTCGCCGTCGTCGGCTGCGAGCCAGGCCATCGTCCAAGTCTCCCTCGAAGACGATCTCTCGGGAGTGGACGAGGTCCGACAGTTGCGTTTCACGCGGCGCATCGATCGAGTTCCGATCGTATCGCAAGGGTCGAAGGCCGTACGGGCTCCCACCAGGCTCTGCGATCGTCCGCCCCAGTGCGTCGGCCGGGGCGGCGCGAGTCGGAGAGGACACTCGAGAAGGAAGGAGCGTGTTCGTGGTTGCCCTCCAGGGAGCGAAGGAGGATGGTGCGCCCGCCGCGATTCGAACGCGGGACCTTTAGCTCCGGAGGCTCTTGACGGGGGTCTACGCCTGCCGACTCCTGGCTACAGAACCCGAAGGATCAGGCGTTTCCGCCCTCGGTCCTTTCGGCGGTTTGGGAATGGTTCGACAGGGGTTGTCGGCAACTTTTCGGTAACTTTCCATCCCGGATCCCGCCATTGACGGTCCCGGCGGGAGCGCTCTTTTGGACGCAAGAAACGATCGACGGGTCGTGGGGGTGACGTCGTCGATCCTCACCATCGGCGTCCCCGATCACCGAGTTGGGATTCGCAAAGCCTACGGGTGCGGCGAGTAGAATCGCCGCGGCAAAAGAAACCCCCAACCCTCCGATCGAATCCGCCGTATTCACAGGCCAAGGAGGGCACCATGCGCTCGAATCGATCCATCGCTCTTCTCTGGACGCTGGGACTCGCGGCGGGAGTGGCAACGTTCGCTTGCGCGAAGAAGGAGGCTCCCGCCCCGGTCGGGGAGACCCAACCGACCCCGGCGAACGCCGGAAAGATTCCGGTGACGACTGCGTCCGCCGACGCGAAGACCGAATTCCTGCAGGGGCGGGATCTCGCGGAGAAATTGCTCATCACCGACTCCATCGCGCACTTCGAGAAGGCGGTTTCGCTCGACCCGACTTTCGCCTGGGCCGAGCTGAGTCTGGCGACTTCGGCGCCCACGGCCAAAGAGTTTTTCGAGCATCTGAACAAGGCGGTGAGCCTGGCGGACAAGGCCTCCAACGGCGAGCGGCTTCTCATCCTGGCCACGGAAGCCGGGGCGAACAACAATGCGGTCAAGCAGAAGGAATACCTCGGGCAGCTCGTCGCGGCGTACCCGAACGACGAGCGGGCGCACTTCAACCTGGGCGGCTACTATTTCGGCCAGCAGGACTACCCGCAGGCGATCGAGCACTACAAGAAGGCCACGGAGCTCGAGCCGAGTTACTCAACCGCTTACAACGTTCTGGGCTACGCCTACCGGCAGAACGCCGACTACGCCAGCGCCGAGAAGGCATTTCAGAAATACATCGAGCTGATCCCTAAAGACCCCAACCCTTACGATTCCTATGCCGAGCTGCTTCTGAAGATGGGCCGATTCGACGACTCGGTGATTCAATACCGGAAGGCGCTGTCGATCGATCCGAACTTCCTCAATGCGCACCAGGGAATCGCCATGGACCTGTTGTACCTCGGAAAGCCGGATCAGGCGATCGCCGAGCTTCAGAGCATCGATAAAAAGGCCAGAAATGATGGCGAGCGCCGGACGGGGCTGTTCGCGCTGACGGTCCTGCACGTCGATGGCGGCAAGATGGCCAAAGCTCTCGCGGACGTGGACAAGCAGTACGCCCTGGGAGAGAAGACCAAGGACGCTCCGGCGATGGCCGGCGACCTGCAGTTGAAGGGGAACAT